>JABIUA010000010.1 GCA_018667575.1 Methanobacteriota archaeon
ACACCGCCCGTCAAACCATCTTAGTTGGGGGTGGGTGAGGCTGCGCTTTATGGCGTATTCGAGCCTGCCTTCGACAAGGAGGGTTAAGTCGTAACAAGGTATCTGTAGGGGAACCTGCAGATGGATCACCTCCTAAGAAACCGGAGGCTGGAGCCCTTTTGGGCTCCAGTCTCCACTCCTTTTTTTATTCCCTTACAAGTTTACTTTTTACAGTAAGTGAGATAATTCACTTGCTCAAGATAATTTTTCTAACTTTTCCAGTAATGTGTTTCTGAATGTTAGCAAGCACAGTCTTGGAGCATCAGTATTGACTGTTATAGTGGCACCTCTGTTGAAGTGTACTTCGTCCCATCCATCTGGTACTACGTAGCCTCTGTGCATATCAGAAGTCAGTATTGTTGCTTCTGATGTCCAGTCAATCCATGACCAAGGTTCTCCGGTTCTTTGTTTATGAGGGATATCTCTGGCCACGAAGAAGTAATGGTCGCTCCAATCACCTTGCTTAATTCTCGTTTTTAGATTATTCATAGTTGTTGAGTCTATGGTATGATTTAACCATGCACCTTGTCCCAGCCATGTTGAAAATAGTAGTCCACTACTTTGTTGTCGACATTTTTTGTCGCCTCTTCTCAAGTGATACTTACTTGGGGCATATTGATGAGTATTTGCTATTAACAAATCGTTCATTGCAGGGTCGGTGGTGAATCTATTACCCGACGTCGAATCTATTATCGCCTGTAATCTTGGTATATCGTTGATAATTGCTTTACCTTCCAAGGCTATTTTGATATCTTCAGAGAAGGTTTCGATATCGCAGTCCATGTAAAAACCATAACTTCCTTCAGGGTCTTGACCAATTGGATGTGAATTAACGCCCATCACTGGTGTATTTGCGTCTATGTTGTGTGAAATGCTTGTTAATGTTCCATCACCACCAAGGACGATTACTAGGTCTCTTCCGATGAAATCTGCTCTTCTAACTTGTTCTCTTGCCCTTATTTCGATTCTAATATCTCTCGAATTCTGAAGTTCAGTTAGTACTTCGCGAACAGTTTCAAGGCTCTTGTCATGAACAGACTCGAAGTTTTTTTTGAAAACAACTAGTATGTCTGTCATGGACCCGCCTCATTTGATGCAGACACTCTTCCTTCTTGAAAACCTCCATTTATTATAATACAAATTATACGAGTCTTGAAGTGCTTTAGCGCTTGGCAGTAGTCATGCAACCTGACCCCTGGGGCGATGTTGAGCCTGAACACAAATCTACTGAGCCATCGCTTGAGGGTACAGTGTCATTGTCGGGCGACAATTTCAATGGACAAATAATCATGCTTCAGCCACCTTCCAGTTCTTCTAAAGTAATCGGGATTTTATTGATTATCTATGGGGCTTTCAATGCATTATCTCTTTTATTGAATTTTATAGCATTTATGGATCCTAGTTTGATGGAGGAAGCAGGGTATAGTTTTACGGATATGATTCTACTTACTATATCAGGAATAGTGGCATCTCTAACTTCCATAATTGGAGGTTACTGGATGAGCAACTACAAAAGAAAAGGAGTTCACTTAGTTCTTTTAGGTTTAGTAGTAGGTTTTTTGCTTCAAGTAGCGATGTCTTTTTCAGACAGTACACAAGATATGTTTGAACAACTAGGGCTTGAGGGTTCTACTGTTACAGCATTGGTTGTAGGTATTCAAGCGGCATGTGCGGCAGTCTGTGCTTTAATTGTAGCAATTCCTTTGATGGTTGCCAATAATGGTCTTGATGACTCTAAGTTGTTTTGAAGCCAAACTTTAATGATTAAACTCTATAGCACCTTCCATGATTAATGAATTAAACCTTCATGGTGGAAGTTTTAAAGCAGTATTTCCCTATACATTCTGGGGTTGGTTTGCTTGGGTCATTAGTGCTATAATTGCTATTGCAGGTCTGTTTTTAGGTATTACAGGTGGAGTTGAAAATCGGGCCGCTATTTTGATGGGAGCGGTTGGTTTTCTGTGTATGGCACTATCCACTCCGGGTTCTCATGAAGGTGACCTTCACAAAGTTAGGATGCAAGCAATAGATCCCGCTGAACTTGAAGCCAAGGCCGAAGCAAGTGGTTTGTCAATTGATAACTGGTGGTTACAACAATCATCTTATGTGCCAACAAATGACCCAAGTGATTGGATTTTACCAGCTCCAGGTCCAGCGACATGGGACGAGCAAGATAGGTATGGTCCGCACGGCGACGGTTCTGCTATCCCAGAACACCCCTCTAAAGTTGGAACTCCAGTTCCTGCTTCTTTCAGCCTATATGGCTTATTTGGGGCTACCTCTGCAATATTAACTATCGTTGGTCTGTGGGCTATTATAGCCGGCGTTAAGGAAGATGGGGCTACAGAAGAAGGTAACACAGCATTGTACATATCAATTGGAGTTATAGTAGTAGGTCTCATACTGGTATTGATTGGATTTTTCAGATCTAAAATGATTAATCAGATGATAGATACTCCTACTTCTTTAGTACGCTCTGCCTCCGTAGGTGTCAATGAATTGGTAGGACAAGTAAGGCCTTCACCTCAAGGTGTTTTGAAAGTGGTTGTTGACGGTAATTCCGATATGGTAATGACCAACATGACTGCATTTATGTGGACTTACGAACAGTATCAGTGTAGAACAGTGAAAACTGATGAAGGCACAAGAGAGGAATGTAATTGGGTCACTGTACGTAGGGATTCAGGCGGATGCCCGTTTATTTTACACGACGGAACTGGTGGGATAAAAGTACATCCTAATTCTTTTAAGAGAAATAATTGGGGTCAATACCTCAAGAGATGGGATGGTAAATTCGCTCAAACACTCGGAAAGCAACTAATGTCACAAGCGATTGCAGGTTTACTTGGGGGTGCTAGAGTGAAGAAGCATAGGTGGACTCTTTATGGACTAAAACTTGGTAATCCGGTATATCTAATTGGTAATGTAAAACCTAGGTCAAGAGAGGAATTAGATTCAGAAGGATTAGACGGAACTTTACAAAACAGTATCATCGAAGTTTTTGGAAAAGAAGACCAACCAGGTACGAAAGTGACAATTCAAAGAGGTTCTGAACTATCCAATCTCGGCAGATCTAGGTCCGGGCTCGAACTTGTGATGCTACCAATGATACTGATTATTGGTGGAATCTCAATGCTCGGACTTGCATGAAGTTCAATACCCTGTTACTACTGGCCCAATCATGGAAGATGTTGTAATTGTTGGAGGGGCTCGAACGCCCTTTTGTGAATGGCAAGGTGGTAAGCGTGGAGATGGTAAGCCTGGCGGTCTATTGAAGGATGTTAGTGCTCTTAAATTGGGGCAAATAGCAATCAAGGGTGCGCTTGAAAAAACCAATACAAGTCCTGAAGATGTCGACCATGTTGTCATGGGTTATGCGCTTCAAACATGCGACCAAGCAATATTTGGTGCTAGGCATGCAGGATTAGGTGCGGGGATTCCACAAGAAGTCCCTATGCTTACTTTATCACGAATATGCGGTAGTGGCGTTCAATCAATTGTAACCGCAGCACAAATGATAATGCTTGATGAAGCAGAAACAGTAGTCGCAGGCGGAATGGAAAATCTCTCACAAGCACCACACGTTCTGCGTGGTATGAGAGATACATACAAACTAGCACGCCCTCCTAAAGAAGGTGTAGTACTGGAGAAAGATATGGAAGATTATCTATTCACCAACCTACTAGACGGTATGTGCGGTTCTTTCATGGCTCAAACATCTGATGAGATTTGTAAGCGCAAAGGAGTCACTCGAGAGGAAACAGATGAGTTTGCAGCATTATCTCACACAAGAACAAGTACTTCTGTACAAAACGGTGTATGGGAGCAAGAAATCGTAGATGTCGATGGAGTTGGCTTCAAAGACGAAGACCACGTAGTTCCGGGTTGTACTAAAGAATCTCTTTCAGAATTAAGAACTGCTTTTGGTCCTGAAAGTTTAGTTACTGCTGGAAATGCTTCAGGGGTCGTAGATGGCGCAGCAGCAGTTATCGTGAAGTCGGCAAGTCGAGCAAAAAAAGATGGAAACTCACCTTTAGCGAAAATAGTATCTTGGGGAATAGTAGGTTTGGAGCCGGCGATAATGGCTTATGGTCCAGTGCCATCCTCTAAGTTGGCTCTTGAGAAAGCAGGATTAACAATAGAAGATATTGACCGATGGGAAATTAATGAAGCATTTGCAGGGCAAGCAGTAGCTTGTATCAAAGACTTGGGACTCGATATTTCTAAGGTAAATGTAAATGGTGGAGCCGTCGGACTTGGGCACCCATTAGCCGCAACTGGAACAAGACTAGTTCTAACCCTCGCTCATGAATTGAAGAGGTCAGGTGGCAAATACGGTGTTGCAACAGCATGCATTGGTGGAGGCCAAGGCATCGCAATGGTCATAGA
>JABIUA010000194.1 GCA_018667575.1 Methanobacteriota archaeon
CCCGTAGCATCAAAACAACTTACTCAAGAAAACCCCACCACTCTAGTCGAGATGGTAAAGAAACCTCAAGTTGCTGCAGCGGTAATAGTTTTGATTATTCTTGGAGCAGGAGGTTGGTATTATTTCAATGCTCAATTAGAACCTTTTACAGCCGACCAGTTACGTTATGGTGATGAAATGACATATACTATTTCAGATGGTGATTTCATGGCTACAGAAGGATTCCTTGATCTTGTGTTAGACCAAATCGAAACAGAAGATGATATTTGTAAATTGAGATTGATGTTTGATGGCTCGGGAGACCTATCGATTACCGATGGAGGGACTGACCAGTTAATCTCTCAAACTTCAAACGACCGAGTCGGCGCAGTAGGCGTTCGTGGTGGTCAAGGAATGAGTTGGTTATCAGTAGAATCAGTATCTTCTTATGACCTTGACAGTTTCACTATTCAACGACATTTGCGTTCATCAATACCTGGTTCTAATGGCTGTTCAGACTTCCCAGCAAGTGTTAGTGGAACTGCGGATATCACTTCGACAAAGTGGACCGAACTTCGAGAAAGAGCAAGTCTTGGTACCAAAATAGATTGGAATCTAAACATTGAAGATTCATATGAAGGAACTTTGATGACTTATGGTGTTGGAGGCTTCTTTGGAGATTTAGAAGTAATATCTCCTGGACTTTCATTACTCGTACAACCAGTTGAATTACAAGAGTTACTGGCTAATGATTACATTGATGATGGCGCAACCGGTTCAAGACTTGGCTGGGATTGGAGAGTTTTGGGTACCGAGGAATTAGGCTCAACAGAGATGTGGAAAATAGTTGCAACAAACAAAGATGTTCAAGATTACTGTTTGGGTTCAGCAAGCATGACGCTATGGGTGGAAGAAGGAAACCCCTGGGCTACTAGGCAAACAGTTGATGTTGTTATTTCAGGTAGTGACAGTAATCGACAAGGTTGTTCAACAACAACCAAACTTCTTGGAGACTATGTTTTACCAGAAGGAGAATTAACGATGAGTCACACATTTCAAAAGTCTTCTTTGAAATTGGGCAGTAAGGCATTAGAATTTGGTCTATCATACGATGCAAGGCCACTTGCAAATGAATTATCTCCAGACGAAGAAGACTTGAAGGAATGGGGCGCGAATGGAATCCATATGCCTGATGATTCTAGCATGAGGACACATAACCTAGAAACCTCAATGCAATGCTTTGACTACTTCCAAAGTTCTGCTGCAGGGGCATCAGCTGCCCTAGATGACGGCGGTTATATTTGGCGAGCAATCGATACAAACCTTGGTTCTACGACGCAATGGAATGCGTCTTGGATAGCAACAGATGAAACAGCAGGCTGGGTTAAATTCAACGTTACTGGAGAACCAAGTTCTGAAAATTGTTATTTTGATTCGAAAGGCGCCTATGATGATTCAATATCTCATAATCGCGAGTTCATTCCTAAGGTTATCAACATTAGTAAATTAGAATCTCGTTTATCTGACTCGAGCAGATATTCTGATTTATCTGGTACAAATGGAATTTTCACATCTTCTGGTGAATACCATCCAGAGACTAGGGTTGGATACCTTGTGGTTGTTCCCGGCAGCGGTATTAATTCAATTCTAACAAATATAGGTGATGCGACAGATGGTGCTACAACAGTGGACATCTCAAGAGAATGGGATTCAAATGGCTGGGATAATAGATTCAATCTGGTAGCAGATGCTAGCGATGGCAGAATAGTCGGATGGAACTATGTCAAGAATAGTTGATTATTTCCATTTATTATTCAAGTCCGGAAGTATTGGTGCTGAGCGAACATTACTGAACTGAGACGGTGGAGGAGGATTGAATCCTCCAGTTGGAGGCTGCTTTGGTGGCTTGACGCCTGAGCGGCCTTGTCTAACCAGTAGTAAGACTACCAATAACACGATTACAACAGAACCGGCAATAATACTTGCAATAGTACCCATTTCGAGTTCATTTAGAGACTTTGACCCACCATCTAAGTCACCCGAGTTGTCTTCTTTTTCCACGGGTTCTGGAGCGTGCCAGACAAAGTATGAAACGTTCCATGAATAACTGATTTGACCTCCATTAATGTCGGTAATTACTACTAGTATGGGGTAAGGACCAACCGTGCCATTTTGGGCACAGAGCACAGCGCTAAAACCAGTATTATTTTTTGAGCAGTAAATTGGCTCTTGGTTCAGTATTTCTTGTTGCGATATTGTGGCTCCGTTTCTTTTCCAAATATATTCTAGTCCGAGATCTTGTTTGATAGAATTTGATAGATTAAAATCGATTGATAACTGGAGTTTTTCACTTGTCGAGTTTAGTGTGATTTCAGAACTATTAGGAGCGATTAGATATTGATATCGGTTTACACCATCGTCGATTTGTTCATCACAGTCGTCATCAATTCCATTCCATAGTTCGATTGCCCCAGGGTATATGTTGATATCTTCATCGTTACATTCCTCAAACCATCTAAAGCCATCACCATCTTCATCTAAATCCGGAACAAGTGGATTGGTTGCAGTATTGAAAATCTCCTCCCCATCACTTAATCCATCATTATCTGTATCATTGTCCAGTGGGTCGGTGTTAATGATATTGAATTCTTCAAGGTCAGGAAGCCCGTCTTGGTCACGGTCAAGTCCGATGAAATCTTCATCGATTTGCCCGCTACAATTATTGTCAATTCCGTCTAATAATTCGATCATATCAGGATTAATCTGGTCATTAGTATCATTACAATCTTGGAACCAATAGTAACCATCTTGGTCAGTATCATTGTCATAAACTAGAGGATTACTTAGGTAGACAAGAACTTCATCTCCGTCGCTTAACATATCTCCATCAGTATCTTGAAGATTCAGGTCAGTATTGAAGAAGTGGTACTCTCCAAAGTCAGTAAGCCCATCGAAATCAGTATCACTTGAATTGAAGCCTTCATCCCATTGTCCATCACAGTTTTCATCAATTCCATTGAGTATTTCAGTAGCCCCAGGATGTATGCTGGCATCCGAATCATTACAATCTTGGAACCAGTAGTATGAGTCTTCATCCTCGTCAAGGTCAGGAACTAGGGGGTTAGTTCCGAAAATTATCACTTCTTGGCCGTCACTTAGTCCATCTCCATCTGTATCGGTTAGCAGAGGGTTTGTGCCGTTGACAAAAATTTCTCTTCCATCATCTAGTCCATCGCCATCAGTGTCAGTATCGAGCGGGTCGGTTCCGTAAACTTGTATTTCTAATCCATCGTTTACTTGGTCATCATCGGTATCGATATCATCAGGGTCTGTACCATAAACTTCAGTTTCATCGGAGTTGGTTAGATTATCTCCGTCTCTATCTGGATTTAGCTCTGTTCCGTAAATATTTAATTCCCAATCATGAAATGTTCCATCGTCTTCATTGCCTTGGTCTTGTACACTTATTGTCCACGTTCCAGTTGAATCTTCGTCCCAACTGTGAACTGAAGTAAACATCCAATTATTCCAGTTATTTCCGCTATCGCCATGCTTTTCTGACAGTATATTTTGAGTCCCTTGTGGACTTGTTAGAATTATTTCTAAGTCTCCTCGATAGTCGTGAGAGATATCAACAATAACTTCGACATGCTCAACTTTAATTGATTCAGTGACCGAAATAGTATCAGTTACTGCATTAGAATTATCTGGTATATTGAGGTCATTCATGTCAAGGTTTCCAGATAGATATGAGATTTCTTCGTCAACATTGTTCCAATTTAATGCTAGGTTTACCGCAGCACTTGCGTCGACAACACCAAATCCATACTTGTGACTGACAAGGTGGCCTGCGCCATTGGTAGACCATGATGAGTCGCTAGCATCATTTTTTCTACAGGTTTGGACAAGGATGTGCTGAATATCACGATATGCTAAATTTGGATTTGCATCCATCATTAACGCAATTACTCCAGAAGCGAGTGGTGTGGCAGAAGAAGTACCTCCAAATCCGTCTGTATAGTCTCCATTCTCGTATCCTCCGCTACCTTCAATATCAGTAGTAGTGATTCCTTCTCCATCTCCATCTGAAGGTGCAGCGACAAGAATATTTGCCCCAGGTTCAGCATACCACGATTGCTCACCTTTGTGAGTGACCGCAGTAACTGCAATTGTATGGCGACTATTTGCATAGCCATCATAATTTGAATTATCATCATCATCAAGTCCATTTCCTGCTGCCCAAGTAATCACATTACCTAAGCCGCCTCGCCCTTGGCTTACATCATTTTCAAATGCTGCTAGCATCAACGGCCCAGGTGCTTCCACAGTTCTTCCATTGTCGCTTGGTCCCCAAGAATTCGAATAGATATCTATCGATTGACGTTCATGACTTAGGGCATTTCCTTCTCTTGTATCAGTCGTACTACAGGATATCAATTGTAACCCAGCAAGACTTGCAAGAGGAGCAGCACCAGAGACTCCAATCGAATTATTTCCTGCAGCGGCTGCAACGCCGGCGGCAGAAGTTCCATGGCCATTATTTGATGATGGAGTAGGGTCGCCATCGTTCCCACAGAAATCATAATCCAATGTATCAGCGTAATAGTTGTCAAGGTCAGCATGGTTCCAATCAAGACCGTCATCAACAATACCAATCACAACGCCACTGCCGCGATAGTTATTCCATGCACCTGTTATGTTGACGTCTTCTCCGATAACACCTCCGTTGGTCTGACCGGTATTCTCGAGGTGCCATTGGTCGCCATAAAGGGAATCATCAGGAGTCCATTTTGGATTCATAGTTTTCTCAACCAGTGGATAAGCAGTTTCAATGAACCCATCATCTTGCCACTCTGAAAATAGTTCGATAGCAGTGTTAGAATCGATGTCTACAGTCCATACATTGTCGAGGTCTCTAACAGATTCTCCAACAGGATATTGACTTACAACAATCCATTGTGTTGTTTGTTCGAGTTGAATTTCAGAATACTGAGATAAATCACTAACCCTTGCAAAAGCAGACCTTACTGCAGCAGAAAAACCGTATGTCAAAGGGGCATCATCCCAGTTTTCCGACAACGGTGCACCAAGTTTTTGTGAATCATTTTCACTTACTTCGCCGTTTACAGCCATTGGAGCCATACTTGCAATCATCAAAATAGTGACGAGAGCAAACACACGCATTCTACTTCCTCCGGCTAATTCCATATTAGGACTATTGGTTTAATGTCCACAATGATTTCAAAATCACTCATATTTGGATTTAAACAGTTGTTTCAGGTATCAGATATCTAATTGAGCAGAAAATGTAATCTCTTCAGGGCTCTCAACGGCTACTAAGGCCCGAATACTGTGCTCCTTACGCAAGTTCTCCGGCGCACTTGCGACCTTGACACGACTGTTTCCAACAAATAACTGGTGCCCCGGAGAAATACTAAATTCTCCATCTGGAAGCCAGAAGCCGATCATGCCGAGTTCTAAATGGTTGGAAATAACGAGGCTTTGCCCTTCCGTATTAACCTCCACTCTAACAACTGTGAGTGGAGAGTTATTAGGTAGTAATTTCGATGCCGGTTGCCAGTCATCCCAAGTATCATCCAGTGGTTTAGCTAGTTCTTCAGCCTGTTTTTCAATATCTGAAATTTGCTTGTCGAAAGCTTCAGAACTTGATTTGTCTAAATTATTCAATCCATCGATGTAATGTCTCAAACTCTCATTCTGTTGACTTTCCTTTTCTGTTAATGCAGAATTTGCTAATACCATAGATTCAGCTAATGATTGCATTGTTTCCATATCATCAACTTCAATCGCACATTCCATCGCTTCATCAAGAACTTCGATGGCGAGTCCTGCTTCATCAATGGCGAGAAGATTATTTCCTAAGTTAGCAAGTATCATTGTAGATTTAGTCTTATCTTGCTCGATTATTTGGTTAGCGATATTGATGTATGAATCGGCCTTTTCATGATTATCAGATAAATGATTCATTATCCCCGCACAAACCACATATTGCAGTCTATCCTCTTTGATGGATTGGGCCTGACGGTCTGCTGTCTCGAAAAGTGTAGCGGCTCGTTCCCATTTCTGTCCAACTACGGCGAGCAAACCCAGTTGATACATTGCTCCCATCTCAGCGCCTCTGTCATCGATAAGTGTTGCACTTTGTAGCGCTCTTGCCAGGTGAAGTTTGGCTAGATTCAAGTTACCAGTCATCTTTGATAATATTCCAAGAGCAGACTCCATTCGATATACATGGCCAGCCATTGCTCTATGGGCTATTTCAGCCGAAGCCTCATCTAGAGGCGCTAGTCCTAAACCTATACTTTCAAGCACTTGACTCATTTCTTCGATACCAGAATTATAAATTTCCATGACATCAGAGACGCTCTGTTTTTCTGAAATTGAAGATAAAAATACATCTAATTCTCTTATCGGTTCACAAACAGTAGTCAGTATTCCAAGAGAACTAAGATAAGTCTTTTTGACGTCTCCCCCCAAGAGATATTTCCTCAGTGCTCTAATTGATTTTTGATTTGATGTCTGTTCGGGAGTCGTAGAAATGACTTTTTTAGCATCACCTTTTGTATCTAGAAGCGAATCGACCATCCATGTCAATTTTGCTTGAATATCATATTCTCCAGCTCGACTAATAGCATACCGCATCTCAGCAGCACGAACTCTACGAGAAAGACTATTCAAGCCTGATTTGGCTTGCTTAGGTCCTATTTGAGCCAATCTCTGGATAAATGTAGAAGGCGGGCAGGTGGAGAATCCAAGATTCACTTTTTGACTCGTAGTTGTCATTTTGAAATCATCGGTTACCAATGTGACTTCTTTTCCTTCTTTGGCAAGTTTTGAAGCCAATACCATAAGTGAAAGGTCGACATCTTGCGGTGAGGCTCTTTCGCCGATTTGAGCAGCAAGTCCACGAATTTGAGAATCATCAACGCTGATTGTAGTAAGTAGGGGTTTGAGTGATACAAGCAAATTTGGTTGTTTTTTCCATCGTTGAAATCGAACATTTCTAACTTCATCATGAACTCCAGGAGTCACGTACATGCCCTCAGAAGGTAAAATTTTACCAATATCTCTTACAAAGGAATCGGGGGCCATCGAGCCAAGATGAATAAAACAGTTCGAATCCACTACCCAGGTCTGCGTCATGGCCATTCCATTACTTCCCATTGATTGAGTTTTACTAAAGAAACCGAAATTTCAAAGCATTCATGCGGTATATCAAAAAGTCAAACCCACATGGTAACGATTAGTGGTAAGATGGCAAAGAAGTCCAAGAGTCGCGATTTAGACCATTTAATGGAACAAAATGACACTGAACTTTCATTTCTTTCAGCCTATGGAGGTCTATCTAACGATGAAGAAGACCCAAGTAGTATTTACTCGGCAGTGAAACGTTTTCTCAAGGCAGGAGGGGTAACATTTGAGGAAAAGAAACAGAGAATTGATTTTGAATTTGGTTATGCCCAATGTGTTGCTAATGGCTGTAAAATATACTTCAAAGGCAGAAGTCTACCTTTAGTGAATAGCGATTTGACGCAAAATGGCTTTATCGATGGGAAATTGCCTGTACGCAGAGGTTCTTGTACAGTAACTATTCAGTCGTGGGAAGTAGAACAACGACGATTTATCGAGCGTATTGTAGAGCATCTAAAGAAATGATTAGGCTTCCATTTCCCAAAGTTCATCTCCAACCCAATGCAGAGTTTTGATGCCCTTGCCTTTAGTGGCTAAAGCCATCTCACTGCCATCCATTACAGACCATCCAATTGCGAGAGGTTTTTTGTGAGTCATATCTCTAATCCAAACTAACTCACCTTTGACTATACTGTCGTCAGCAGCCTGTACTCCAGCTACCATACAATCAGCACCATTCATCAGAAAAGGAATCGCACCATGGTCAACTTCCACCCATTTACTCGCTTCAGGATAGTCTAGGAAACCACGTAGGGTGAGGAATGTAAATCGTTTATTTTCATCATCTTTGACTTCAACAGTTTTTGCTACTTTATCGACAAATACCATCTGCCAAGTCCCGTATTCCGCCATTTCTAAAAAAGCACCATCAACCGCTAAGTCAATCTGCAAAGATTCTTCTAATTCCTTTAGAAGAGGAGCGATATTTTTCCTCCTAACCGGTCTTCGCTTACGGATGGTCCAATCCTTGCTCATACCACGGCCTTGTCCTCATGGTCTTTGACATTTTTTACCATCGTGGGTTTGATGTGCCGAATATATCTGGCATCACCATGGCCCTATGGTGTTCAATTCGAACTTTTGCTAAACATGCAACAGAACTTGGTAATAAACAACCAACTGAACCGATATTTTTTGTCAAGCCAAATAATTGTATACAAACCGAAGGAGCGCTTCAGATCAGTTCACACCCTGGTAGCGTACACCATGAAATTGAATGTGTGATACGACTCAACCAAGACCTTCAGATCGATGCAATCGCAGTTGGTCTTGACTTGACAGATAGAGAAACACAATCCGAACTTCGTAAAGAGCAATTACCTTGGGCTAAAGGAAAGTGTTTCCGTGCTAGTGCGGTAATTGGTAACTTTGCTCCATGGAGTGGTTCTTTCGAATCACTTTGTGAACCAACACTCGGACTCCAACTTCAACTGACTGTAAACGAAGAATTGAGACAGAGCGATTTCCTATCTTCGATGAGCATATCTCCAGCCGTGCAATATCATAGTTTAATTGGCTGGGCTCCTGTCCAGGCGGGAGATTATTTATTCACTGGCACACCATCCGGAGTAGCACAATTATTCCCCGGTGATAAACTCAAAGCCACACTTCAAACAACCGACGGAGAAGTAATTTCGATAATTGAGGCGGTTTGTGAATGAGGGTTGATTTCATATATGGCTCGTTTCTCGGTGTGTCCTGCAAGGAGACTAAAATATGGCTCAATGGCACGGAATCTCAAGACGTAAACCTAGCGGTGGTCGTAAAGTAAAGGCTCGCGGTAAGCGTTCTACTGAAATATCATCAGAGAAGCAAATGGCTCTGATTGGTGAATCTAAAACTAAAATCTACCGTAGAACTGGTGGAAATACTTTGGTTCGTGTACTTGCAGCAGACAAAGTTTCAATCAATGACCCCAAAACTGGTAAAACCACACTCGGAATAATTGAAAATGTTGTAGAAAATGAATCCGACCCTAACTACGTCCGTAGAAACGTTTTGGTCAAGGGTGCAATCATCGAAACCGACAAAGGTCGCGTAAGAATCACATCCCGTCCTGGTAAGGATGGAGTCATAAACGGCATTCTTGTAGAATGAATGCGTTTATCAGTCCAAAACATTTCGCTATTATTGGTGAGATAAGTGGACCACAATCCTGACCGATTATCAATTTGGCCTGGGTATTTCGATATCCGTGTTTCAAGGCGTAACGGAAGAAGAGTTCCAAAGGACTCATCAGTCATCAAACCAGACCTCGAAGGATTGTTCATGGCAGCCCGAAAGTTGGGTTTGAAAAAGATCAAGCGCGAAGAAGACTCCAGTCATCCAAAGCGTCCGCATGGTAAAGAGGGTCGACTTTGGGTAAGCCGAACTGGTGCTAAACAGTCAATTGGTGCCAATACCAAAGAAGAATTGCTGCAGTTGATTGGTGGTGAATGGCGTCAAATTCAGAGAAGTCTCAAAGATGCTGATGCAAAGAGAGTTGCAGAGGGTCCACAAACCGGTGACCGACGAGCACGCTCGCAAAGAAAAGTCCGAAGTAAGACTCCGTCCGCTCCTAAGAGTGGATTTAAGAAGCGCAGCTTCAAGAAGCGCTGATCACAAAGGCACTTCGTGTAACCAACCAAAGACATCATCTTCGGTTTCATTTTGAATTCCAACCAGTTGATTGTACAACTTAGTTGTTAATTCTCCGGGTTTACCATCTCCATAACTGGCTTTAACATCACTTTTTGTGATAGAACCAATCGGAGATATAACAGCAGCAGTTCCACAGCAAAAGGCTTCATCAGCGCCCATTGCAAATTCAGCAGTAACTCTGGTTTCTTTGACTTCAATACCATTATGACGTGCTAATTGAATCAAACTATCTCTAGTGATTCCTGGAAGAATAGTTCCGGTTAATTCAGGTGTGTAAAGAACTCCGTCTTTTGCACAAAAGAAGTTTGCAGCCCCAACTTCTTCGATGCATGTATGAGTTTCTGCATCCAGATAGATAACTTCAGCATAGCCTTTTGATTTTGCATTCTTACTCGGCATCATTCCTGGCGCATAGTTTCCAATTGCCTTCACTCCTCCAGAACCACCTGGTGCAGCTCTGTGATGTTCCTCAGAGATTAGTAAGTCAATAGCGCTAACTCCACCTTTGAAGTAAGGTCCTACTGGTGTGACATATACTAAAAATCGATACGATGGTGCTGGAGCAACTCCAAGAATTGGTCCCGAGCCCATCAATAGTGGACGAACATACATTGCGCCTCTACCGCATGGGGGGAGCCAACGTAGATTTTGTTGAACGCATTGTTCAACAGCGTCGATGAAAATAGATTCAGGTACTGGGGGCATCTTCAATCGGTCTGCGCCTCTTTGCATCCTTCGAGCATTTTCATCAGGTCTGAAAAATACCACTCTGTCCTTGGAGGTGCGAAATGCTTTCATTCCTTCGAATAGACCTTGCCCATAATTCAAAACACCTGCAGCCGGGGAGATTTTCATATCGCCATATGGCATCAAATCACCAGGGGTCCAAGCCTCGTCCATTCCAGTTTCAGCAATGTACATAGTATCCGTAGGAGTAAGTGAAAAAGTCAAACTATCCCAGTCAATTTCCTCGCTCATACAAACCCCAACATACCGGCCATAGAACTTGGGCTTTCAATCATTACTGTTGGTAAAGCATATCGATATGCCGATTTTCCTAGTA
The DNA here is from genome assembly GCA_018667575.1 of Methanobacteriota archaeon. Lineage (GTDB taxonomy): Archaea > Thermoplasmatota > Poseidoniia > Poseidoniales > Poseidoniaceae > MGIIa-L1. The sequence continues at coordinate 10,895 of JABIUA010000194.1, forward strand.
AATATTCAATATCTCTCAGCCTTTCAATTAGTTCATGAGCCAACCATCACTGCAGGAAATGACCTCAAATCTTGCTGTAAAAATGGAAGAGATGGGAGCGCCTCTTGGTATGGCTATCTTAGGTCTTTCAATTCTACTATTTCTTCAGGGCCATCGAAGATTGCCTTTGGTATCATTCATTATCGGCGCCTCAATTGGTTACTATTTATCTCCCCAAGTCACTCCACTCGTTGAAGAATTCGGACTATCACTTACAGCAACACAAGTCACAGGAATAGTCTGTTTTCTAGTTGGAATGGTTTTATCCGCCTTGGTTAGACTTTCCACGCGAATGCTTACTTCTGCCTTCATTTTTGTAACATTTTCAACCGGTATCCAAACTCTTAGTAATTATGGCTTTGATATTGAAAGAAGCAATCTGTGGAGTGGACTAGCAGCGCTGGCAGCATTTTTCTTAACTATGGGAATTAATAGATTACTACCTATGATAGTTTCAGCAATATTTGCTGCCTATGGGTGTTTATTGGCAACATTACTTTTCACTGGAAATCCACTTTCAACTTTTGAGCCGGTAGAAGTAAAAACATTTGCTCTAATGACTCCAATTTTTGTTTTTAGTCTCTTTCTACAACGAATCGATGTCGCCAAACAACAAGAAAAAGAAGATGCAAAATATGACCCAGACCCGGAATATGTTGAAGCACAGCAGCATTTTATTCCTCTTTGATAAATACGAAGTGCCATAGTGCCTCGCCAATCTGCTTGTATTGGGCAGAGCCATGCAGTTCGACGGTAAACTGGGTATAATCAGTGGGCGTTACCACTCTGTCGATGCTTCCAAAGGTGGTACTGACCACAAAACTATTCTCGAAGTCTTCGCTCGTTGTGAAGATGGGCGCTCGGCCTGTTTACTCGTTTCAGGCATGTCGCCAACCTTTGAGATAACCCCTCTAAGTGCTTGGAAAGAAGGCCAAGAACTCCCACAATTATTTCTTGATAAATTAAAGCGCCTTGAGGCCAATGAAGATATTCGTTCAATCACTGGCCCTGTGATGAAACTCACCGACTTAGGTATGCGGCCAATTTGGCAAGTAACTGCCCGTCAACCATTTGTTGTACCAAGTCTCAGAAAATCGCTTGTAAAGCAATCATGGCAGATATTTGCTGGTGATATACCATTCTTGAATCGACTATTTCTGGATAATGATCTGAGCATGCACGTCCATGCCAAAGGCGAAATTATAGATTCAAGAGATATAATTGAAAATGGTGAAGAGCAGAGAATGAAAGTACTCAAGGCTGGTGGAGCGGGAAGATATGCTGTTGACATCACAGTATCTTGTGATGTTAGTGATTTATCAGATTGTGAACCATTCCAAGTACCATTCAAAGTATTCTCCTTTGACCTTGAAACTAGTATTGAGCATGAAAAAGTCCTGTGTGCGGCCGCATGGATTGAAGATATGTCAAATGGGACTCGGCAAGAATTCTCATTTGAAGGTGAAGAGACTTACATTATGGAGCAACTCACTCTTGTAGTAAGAGGCCAAGACCCTGATGTCATTACAGGATATAATATCGATAATTTCGATTTACCAAAACTCAATGATAGGATGGATGTTCAAGCAAAAAGGTCAGATTGGCGTAAACGCGCATCATTATTTGGTTGGGGTCGAGTTGAACAATCAGAAGCAGAAAATAAACGACTACGTACAGGATTGATTCCACGTAGACAAAGTAATCGTGCATGGAACGTAGCAGGTCGTAGTATTGTAGATGCCTGGTGGCAAGCAAGAATGACTCTTAGGCCGCAAAGAGAAACCCTTTC
>JABIUA010000079.1 GCA_018667575.1 Methanobacteriota archaeon
TCCATTAGATTTAGTGTGATATTATCTCCGTTTGCCATTGACATCATCATTCCATCTGTTATTTCAGCACCCCATACTGCACCGATGTAGACATGGTGTAGTAAAATGTCAGCCAGAATAGATTTATTCTCAGGTGAATCAAATGTTGCTAAATCAATTCCAGCATCAGCAAATGCTTGGTCAGTTGGAGCAAAGACAGTGAATGGTCCTTCACCTTGTAGGGTTGTTAGCAACTCTGCCTGTATTACTGCAGCGACCAGCGAATCGTGTACTCCAGTACATTGGGCAGTACGTGGTACATCATTTGGCGTATCAGTTGGAGATAGTACTTTGTCAATAACATGTATTACTCCATTACTTGTTGCTACATCAGCCAGTGTGACATTAGCACCATTTACCATCACTCCATTGCTATCAACAGTAAAGGACAACTTCTTGGCGTTCACAGTATCAGCAGACATACACTCGGTTACGCTAGATGAAGCAACTTCACCAGAGACTACGTGAGAAAGTAATATCTCAGTGAGATTTGCTTTCCCTTCAACGGTATCTAATGCCGCTAGGTCAATTCCAGCATCAGCGAATGCTTGGTCGGTTGGTGCGAATAATGTAAATGGTCCTTCGCCTTGAAGAGTGGTCAGAAGTTCAGCTTGTACTACAGCAGCAACTAATGAGTTGTGAATTCCAGTACATTGTGCAGTTCTTGGGATGTCTTTCGGGGTATCTGAGGGTGTCAAAACCTTGTCAATCACGTGTATTACACCGTTGCTTGTTGCAACGTCAGCAATTGTAACATTTGCATCATTTACCATAACTCCACTACCTACAGTGAAAGAGAGTGGCTGTCCATTAACAGCGTCAGCAGCCAGACATTCTGTTACAGCAGAAGAAGGTATTTCGCCAGAGACTACGTGATACAATAAAATGTCAGACAGAATTGCCTTACCTTCAGTGGTATCTAGTGATGCTAGGTCAATTCCAGCATCAGCGAAAGCCTGGTCGGTTGGAGCGAATAATGTAAATGGTCCTTCGCCTTGAAGAGTAGTTAGGAGTTCTGCTTGAACTACAGCGGAGACTAATGAGTTGTGAATGCCTGTGCATCCTGCAGTTCTTGGAATATCATTGTAAGCGTCTGTAGGGGATAGTACTTTGTCAATTACATGTATAACACCGTTACTTGTGGCCACATCCGGTACTGTGACACTTGCATCGTTTACCATGACGCCGCTATCGACAGTGAATGAAAGCGGCTGTCCGTTTACAGCGTCAGTAGACAGGCACTCTGTTACGGCAGAAGACGGCACTTCGCCGGAGACTACGTGATACAATAAAATGTCAGATAGAATTGCTTTGCCCTCAGTAGTATCGAATGATGTTAGATCAATTCCAGCATCAGCGAAAGCCTGGTCGGTTGGAGCGAATAATGTAAATGGCCCTTCACCTTGAAGCGTAGCTAGGAGTTCTGCTTGAATTACGCCAGCAACCAGTGAATCATGAATCCCAGTACATTGTGCAGTTCTTGGAATATCCTTTGGTGTGTCAGTTGGTGATAGAACTTTATCTATCACATGTATAAGTCCGTTACTCGCAACCACGTCTGTTGAAACAACATTTGCGTCATTAACCATAACTCCGCTTCCTACAGTAAAGGACAGTGGTTGTCCGTTAGCAGCATCAGCCGACATACATTCAGTTACTGCAGATGCTGGGACAAGAGAAGATACAACGTGGTAAAGCAAAATATCGGAAAGTATGGCTTTGCCTTCAACTGTGTTTAAGTCTGCTAGATTAATTCCTGCATCGGTAAATGCTTGGTCTGTTGGAGCAAAGACAGTGAACGGACCTTCGCCTTGTAGAGTTGACAGCAAATCTGCCTGTACAACTGCAGCAACTAAGGAATCATGAATTCCTGTGGTTTGTGCTGTTGCTGGGATATCTACGGGCGGCAATAATACCTTGTCGATTACATGGATTATACCATTGGAGGCTTGAACATCAGCGCCGGTTACTGTGGCTGTACCAACTGTTACAGTTCCTGAATTTACGCCGAATTTGATTTGGTCGCCGTTGACCATTGTTGCAAGCATACCATCGCTTACAGCACTTGCAGGTACTTCTCCTGAAACAACGTGATAAAGTAGGATGTCTGTTAGTGTGGCAATTTCTTCAGCGGTGTTGAAATTATTTACATCGATATTAGCATCAATAAATGCTTGGTCTGTTGGAGCAAACACAGTGAATGGGCCAGTGCCTTGTAGTGTAGTTACTAAATCAGCACGTGTTAGAGCATCTACCAGTGTGTTGTGAACTCCGGTTGAAGCAGCGTTTGTAGGTATGTCGTCATTTGGTCCAGCGCTGGTGTTCAATGGTAGGCTGGAAGCCAAAAGTATAGTCATCATCATGCAAACAAGGTATTTTCTCATAATTGCAACATAATTTTGAAATGGTTATAATAGAATGTTTTTTCGCTCCACAAGATTGCTCAATTTAAATGGATACGAAATTAAAGGTTGTAACTGGGTTTTATTAGTACATACTTAAACGAAATGTTAGGCGAACAAATGACATTCACTTCGGAATATGAACCCTTTTTTCAACCCCCTGGATGGATAGTGGGTCCAATATGGGTCATTTTGTACACTTGCCTTGCAATTAGCATATTCTCTGCTTGGGAAAAGAGGACAGAGATAAAAATGCCTTACGTTGCTTTCATGTTCTTTTTTGCTCAATTGGCTTTGAATCTATTATGGGTTGAAGTTTTTAACTCTGAAGAGTATCTAAGATCATTATTGATGCTAATTTTTATGATTATTTTTACAATTATCTATGCCTACATGACTTACAATAAAGCTCGAACAGCGTCACAACTCATGTGGCCGTACATAGCATGGATTTCTTTTGCAGCAATGATTAATACCGCTTATTTTCTTGAGTTTTCATGAATTAACTATATGATTTAATTCATAAGGGTACGCTATCTAGACATACTTAGTGAGAGTATGCGTATACAAATATTAATGATAGCACTGATAGTTTTGATGCCTGGGTGCATCACTGAGGAAGAGATTATTTCGATTATCGAGGATTTAGATGATACATATAATTCTGACTTGGAATCAAGTAATGTGACATTGAATATTTTCCAAGGGGAAAGTCTTGCCAATTCAACCGTAAATTATTCGATTACTATCATGCTTAATCACACGGCAGCTCCTGCACATTCTGATAACTTCAGAGGACATGTGCTCGCTGGAAACTACAACATGACACATTTCCATAGAGTAATTGATGATTTTATGATACAAGGTGGCGACTTCGAAAATCATGATGGTACAGGCGGTTATGCATCTGCTTGGTTTGGAGTCTGTAATGGAGATATGAATGTAAACCAGAGTGACTGCCCAAGTCAAGAATATTGGAATGTACCAGATGAAGCCTACAATGGCTTGGCTCATTTACCTTGCACAATTTCGATGGCTAAAACTTCAGCACCCAATTCTGGTGGTTCTCAATTTTTCATCATACCAGAAGATAGTACTCCTTCATGGTTAGATGGAGTTCACACCGTATTTGGAGTAGTTACCGATGGTTGTGAACATATTACTGAAATTTCAGAAGTCGCAACAGGAACTCGTGATGTTCCTGTTACGCCAGTGATAATTTACAATGCAACAGCAATGGATTGAAATTTTCAGTGGGATTTGAATGTCTAAATTTCAAGACGTTTTATCAAATCCTGTTGTTCGTTCTCTTTTGATTTTTTCAGCCTTTAGAGCGGTTTATGGTGCTGGCATATTGGTTGTAACATGGTTTTTAGCAACCAGTGATGAAACACCGTTTTGGGTTTCAATAGTCTTCTTGATGTGCTCGATGGTATTTTCAAGAGTCTTATTCAAATTCCTTAAGAAAAAGTGGGGCAAAGACGAATCAAATTCTTCTCTATCACAAGATTTGGTTATGAATTGAAACCTTCAACTGAGTCCTTGATACATGATTCTAGGCTCTCCCATTCGATACCAAGAACTCTTGTAGCTTTGTCAGAGGAGAGATTGGAATCTCCCTTGAATAATCCCTTAGCACGTTTTCTAGTCATCATTCTTTTACCACTTTTCATGCCGCTAATCCAGTCGAAAAAAACGACAAGAAACATTAGGGTTCGAGGAATTGCAATTTTTGCTGCTTTGCTATCAGGGTATAATTTCCTGGTAGTTTTACAAACATCTGCAAAGGTAATGTTTTTGTGAGGTGCAACAATAAACCTACCTTCTGCTTCTTCAACTTCATATGCTCTTCTATGGGCTTTCGCTACATCTTTTACATGGACAATAGGTATTGGAATTTTGGGGGCCATTGGAATTTTTCCAGATATGAGGTCTGGGAAAAATTCGACACTCGGAGTGGGATTGACGAAACTACCACCAAGGACAGCACCAGGATTGATTACTCGTAAGTCTAAGTCAAGTGTTTCGGCTAGTTCCCAAGCACGCTTTTCAGAATCGGTCTTAGCAACGGTGTAAGGAGAGTCTCTTTCGGTTTGCCAGTCTGCTTCAGTCTTCTCTCTTCCTTTTGGGGTATTTCCTACAGCGGCAATACTTGAAGTGTAGATTACTCGCTTAATACCGGCTCTCTTTGCTGCACTTAGAATGTGTACAGTGCCACTTATGGCAGTATCAATGATCAGTTGTCCATCGTCTGTATTTGAGTAAATCGTAGCGGTATGAAATAGTGAATCACACCCCGAAATCATTTCACTCCACCCATCTGCATCAAGAATGTCACCTTCAACTAATTCTAGCCTATCTTGGCAATCAAGGTCGATTGCGTGTTGTCGGACATGGTCGACTTTCTTTGGGTCATCAAGAGAACGAACTGAGCCCTTGACAGAATACCCGTGTTCCAATAAATCGCGAACAATATTATTTCCAATATGTCCATTCACTCCGGTCACGAATATTTTCTTAGTACCGGAATTAGATTGCGCCATAAGATGTCCAAATACTCATCATTCTTAACTATCAACATTAGCCCTTCTCTTATTTGATTCGATTATCTTGTGGTAGTCTGCTCCACTTTGTTTTAGAGTTCGATTTTGAGTCTTGTAATCCACATGATATAATCCAAATCTGAGCTTATATCCTTCAGCCCACTCGAAATTATCCATCAATGACCAATGGTAGTAAGAGCGTATATCATAACCTTCAGAAATCAATTTCGATATTTGCCAAATATGTCTTTTCAAGTGCATAGGGCGGAGACTATCATCAGAATCTGCAACACCATTTTCAGTTATTTCTATTGGCACATTTAGTTTAGAAAGAAGTTTTACAGCTCGTTCCAATCCTTCTGCATACATAGTATATCCAAAGTCGGTCATTATCTCATTCTTACGTCTTGGTAAATCAATTTCAGTTGTTTGCGGAAGAAATGGACTGGTCAATACATGTGTATAATAATTCAGGCCTATGAAATCATAGGAGCCTTTTGCTGAATCGATTTTTGAGCCAAACATTCTTCCATTTTTCAGACCCGATATTATTGCTCCATTCCAAATATAATTGAGAACTATTGTCGTAATCCAATGCAGTAAATTCCATCTCCTCAAAGGGTCAAATAATGTCACATTTTTGGCCAATCCAATTCTCGCATCTGGATTTATTTTTTTCAAAGCCCAGTATGCTGATGAATGAGCATAAATCATATTTTTCATAACTCGAATTGTTTTGAAAACTGAACTTCTGCCAGGTGGAAACATCTTCATATGATACCCCATAATCGAGAAAACTTCTGGTTCATTTACAGTACACCAATCATTGACCTTACCGTTTAGAGACTCGAATATCCGTTTACAATAATCAATCCATAAATCGATATTTTCTCGATTGCAAAAACCGCCCATTTCTTCGAACCATATTGGATGTGAGAAATGGTGTAGTGTAATCATTGGTTTGATATTTCGACTGATTAAATTATCAATCATTTCCTCATATTGGTCTAAAGCGTCTTGATTCCATTCGCCTTGATTTGGCTGAATTCGACTCCATTCTATTGATAAACGGTATGAATCAACCCCTAACTGTTCTATTAAATCAAAATCATCTTTCCATCGAATCCAATGCTCACATGCCTCAGCACTTTTCTCAAGTCCTTTTTGATTCTCAAAAGCAGTCCAATTATTCCTGTTATTTCCTTCTATTTGATGTGAAGCGGTTGCAACTCCCCAAGTGAAGTCATTAGGGAATGATTGACTTGAACAATCTATTTCATCCCAATTTAGATATTTCTCTGGGAATCTCGTTGATAGAATTACAATAATCAACACATAGATTAGCAAAAATATACTCAAGTATATCCACCAATCCATGTTATGCGATATCCCAGTTGATGATATTTCTTACGGTACCGCGGAACACTTGAATCTGGATTTCATCGGGGAATGATTCAATACTATCGAATAATTGGCACTATCATGGTTAGTTCACCAGATGGTCTTGTTGAGGAGATGCTTGGCGGTATTGGTGACGCTATCGGAGAAAGAATCGAGCACAAGTGGTGGTCAAAATATCTTTATCCAGTATTTGTATTGGCAGTTCTTTCAATTCCGGTGGTTTACTATTTTTGGTGATCACTTTTTTCTAAATGAAATAGCTGCAAGCCCAATTGCACTTACTGAAACTAGTATCCCAAAACCGGGAGTGCTTTCTTCTTCACCGATACATCCGTCAGTTTCAGAATCAATTCCTCCGAAGGTACCATCGTTATACCAGCATGAAGACCAAGTTTTGTACCAGTCGCCATTAGGATAGTTTGTTGAGTTTCCATTTTCATAAATAGCCTTGACTCTCCAGTTTACGTAGGTATGGTCGCTGGGCGGAGTTACTGAAACAGTATGCAATGCTCCATCAATTTCAGCATCCATTACTTCAGGCGGGTCACATACGCCATCATTTAGACAAATTTGCGTGGTGATTTCAAAAACAGTGTTATTTTGATATTCATCATCATTCATAGTTATGCTTAGTGACCAAGATTTTGAATCAACTGATGGGCTATCACGTGAATTAATTGTGAATGGGACATCGCTTTCGTCGGGGTTAACATCTTCACCACCCTTGACAGCACCTGAGGTTAGCGGTGAAAGTAAAACCAATGTCAGTAGAAGACCGATTAAGACATTCTTTTGCATATACCGGCTAAGAGTGCCGGTTATTTAGAATTAAGCATTGGTGGTGTTGAATAACAAGTCGCTAATAGATTAGTTTTTTATTATTGATGGCTAAACCTTCTTGTGTATTGACTGTGCCATCAATATTTATCGAGTGTTGTTAAGCAACTTCGATGCGGTGATAAAATGAGGACTACATACAGACTTATGGGGATTGCAGATTTTATTACCTTGGGCAATGGTTTACTTGGAGTAGCAGCATTAATGTTCATAATTTTAGCCGTAGAAGACTTACAGAATCCCGTCTTTGAGGGGGGAATAAAGAATAATTATATCTGGGGTGCAATGGCTTGTATCATGTTTTCAGTTATTGGAGATATAATCGATGGACCAATTGCTAGAAAATATTCAAAGAGAAAATTACTCGGTGGAACCTTGGATGTTATGTCGGATTGTGTTTCATTCTGTGTTGCTCCAGCACTTTTGATGTTCGTTATGTTCGGTCGCTGGGGAGAAGCCTCTCCAATGTGGACTATTTCTTTAGCAGTAGCAGCTGGCTGGGTTATCGTCACAGGTATGCTTAGACTTGCTAGATTTCAATATGAACAAGCATCAGACAAAGTCTATTTTCACGGACTTGCCTCTCCAGGTAATGCAATGATACTGATTACTGCTGCAGCATTGATTTGGCTACAACCATTTTCAGGTTTTGGACCAGGTGTTACAACTGATGGGTTAATTGATGGATTTGGACGACACAGTACTTCAACAATTGAGAAACCATTTTTTGACTTTTTGATTTTGCCTGTCATGCTTATTTCTGGAGGTTTGATGATTGCTGATAGAAAATTGCCAAAGAATAGGCGTGGTTTGCCTATGAAAGTATCAGTAATTCAAGGTCTTGCAATTCTATTTGGTGTATTATTATCTTGGTCAGGCTCAGCATTGTATGCGGTTGATATTGATGATTCTAAACTCCAATTCATATTGTTTTCTATCTCAGCCGTTTTACTAATTTTTTATGTTGTATCGGGGCCAAGGTTATCCGAAGTGCAACAACAATTAGCTGATGAATCAGAGTGATTGGGTAACTTCTGGCTTCTTTCGGTTTTCTAGGTAATTGGAAATTAAGACATGGCCCATCAAACCGATCAATCCCAATGCGAAGATAATATCCCAAGAGATCTTGAAAATTAATCTTGGAAGGTTTGGAGAAACAGATAGTTGTAGGCTAATCATTGAAACCCTAATCACAAGCAATAGGGCTACGTAATGTACTGGCCACCCCATTTTATTGAACAAACTCCACCACATCATTGACATTGCAGCAGTTGCCCCTGCCCCCATAAATCCAACCCATGCGTTACTTGGTGAGAATCTATCACCAATGTATCCTCCATTAAGGAAAATATTTCCTGGGTCAACGTCTCTTGGATGTCCAAATCCTTCGATTTGACCAAGTGCAGCCCACCATGTGAACCAAACTACAAGCGGGAGCATAGCAACAACTACATTTCTAGCAATTTCTCGATGTAGTTGTTGGTATTTTTCAGTCAAGAATTTCAATTCCTTACCTAAGAACGATTCAATACTTGCGTACATTATCATTGTCGCAGCACATGCCCAGCCGCCCCAAGTCATCGTTAGCCAAAACAAAGAGCTGTAGAGGAAAAAATCATGAGAATTATCCTTTTTATTATATGCCAAATAGGTGGCATATGCCACGCTAATTATCAAACCAATCAGTAATACCCAGTCAATAAAATTGCTCTCAAAGTACATCAGCGTAGGAATTGCAGTAAACATAGCAGCGATTATTGTGACATGTGACTTATCGTTTATCTTCTGGTTTCGAGTGATAAAAACTAAAACAGATATCAAAATTAACGCGCTTCCAAATAATACTGACAAAAGGCTCTGTTCGAATGTAAAGAATATCATCTTTCTTGGTAGAGAGAATCCGATTGAACGATGGTGGGAGAGAAATATAGTAGGTAACATGACTATGACGTAGAATATTTTCAAGAGGTGACTGGATTTATCTTTGACATCAATACTTCTAAAAATCGGCATGCCAATCATCAATAGTAGAAGTAATCCAAGCGCTGAAAATCTTGTTTCAACATATGAAAGCATAAATACAATACTGGCAAATAATAAGCATACTACAGTGTTTATCATTTTCTTATTTTCAGATTTTGTCGACAGTAAAAATAGTGACAAAACTGCTACAGAATAAGGTGCAATATTCCCTATCGGATAAAAAATGGCTACTAGATCTGGCCTATTGGCGGCAATAAAAGACACTATTGCAAAAATTAATGTTAGAACTCCACCACTGGTAAAGGTCTCTTTATTAGTAAATCCATTTTTATTCATTAAAAACATCACTGAGGCACAAATTAGTATGAAAAATAAGCCTGAAAGTAGTAAGTCGGAATTTCTTATTCCCATTTCTTCAGGTGAAATTTCGTCCCATTCTATAACTTCAGAACTTAATCCTTCGACATATGGGTGACCATTTTCTTCCATCCAATCATTTCTTTGAACTGTGGCATTCCAATTCCATTGTTCTAACTCTTGCCGGTGTTCTTGACTAATATTTAGCATATCGAGGGGGAATTTACCATGGTTGGCATGTGGTAATGGCAGTGATAATAGCAATGATGGCAGAGTAGACATATCCCTTTGGTCAATTTGTTTCTCTACTTCATATCCTTGCTTGATATTTGGCCCCCAAACCCAAGCCCCAACTTTCCTAATTATTGGGTCTGGTGAACCGTGTTGGCCGGTATCGGTAAGTCCGTGGTCTGAAGTTACAACGACAGTCCAATTTGAATATTTTAAGCGAACTTTCTCGAAAATTATAGCAAAATTATCATCTAACCATTTCAGTTTATCCTTATACTCTGTAGAATCCTTTGAGCCATATCTGTGTCCAGTACTGTCCAGTCCAGATAAGTGTGCTACAATGACATTGGGCGCTCTTTCAAATATTGTATCTTCCTTAGTATTACTTGCAGGAATCTCTCCATCAAGCCAACTATTCAGTGTTTCAAAGGATTCAGTGTCACCTTGCATATAGTCAGCATGCCCATGCCTATGCTTCATGAAATTGATATCATCATTATCGGCATATAGGTCACCCCATACATAGTCGCCAACTATTGCAAATTCATTGTCGGCAATTCCATCTTCATCTCCATCATATGAACTCGCCAATGACCAACCATCGGGTGTACCTGGGTGCTCAGGATGGAAATTACTCAATCCTTCGTTAGGTCTAGATGGAATTCCTGTTGCCATTTCCTTGACACATGAAGCAGTCATGGTGAGAGGATTGGTATATACTGAAAGATAGGTTCCATTATTTGCCGTGATTGAATTTAAATTAGGCATTAATTCAGGATTTTTCATCATATCTCTTCTGCCCCCATCCAATACGATGAATAGCAAACCTTCGCTGAGTTGTTCCTGATTTTCCGGAGGCATTTCTACTCCTTCTTTTGGGGCAGGTGCATCTGCAATAATGTAAGAACCAGAGTAAAGAAGAGATGGTAGAGCAAAAATTGCAACTATTGCAATTACCTGAAAAATCAGTTTCTTGGATAATGTCTTGCTAAACATGCGGCTACCTTATTTTATTATTTTATAAAACATATACTTAACATTCATTGTGAACTTATGTTGCAATATCTGTCTTTCAATATGTTTCTCATATTACGGAAGGGTATCGGGACTTAGGTTATAACCACAGGTACTTAGCAGTTTCATGGACAAAAACTCGAGTTTCCCTGATAATCGATGGCTAATTCTTGGAGTTATGAGTCTGAGTTTGATCATAGTGATGTTGAATAATGTCACTTTGAATGTCGCATTACCTGAACTTTCAAAGGACTTGAAAGCGGATAACAGTCAACTACAATGGATTCTTGATTCATACGCATTAGTATTTGGTGGTACATTACTAGTAATGGGCGCTCTAGGTGATAGATACGGTCGTAAAGGCGCTTTACAGATTGGTTTGGTGACAGTTGCTGGAGCATCAGCATGGACTGCACTATTTGCCGAAACAGCGGAACAAGTCATTGCGGCAAGAGCAGTGATGGGTCTTGGTGCAGCACTAGTTATGCCATCAACACTGTCGGTGGTTTTGGTCGTATTTCCATCCCATGAACGTGGTAAAGCGATTGGAATTTGGGCAGCTATGGCAGGTGTTGGTGCACCAATCGGTTTACTTGTTGGAGGTTGGGCCGTTGAAAACTTTGACTGGCAGATGGTATTTTTGATAAATGTACCAATCATAATTTTCGCATTAATCGCTGGAGCAATATTAGTTCCAAAGTCTAGAGATGAATCTCAGATGCCACTAGACTGGACAGGTGCTTTGTTATCGGTTATGGCCCTTGGTTCACTTCTGTATGGGATAATTGAAGGTCCAAGCTTAGGTTGGGATGATCCTATGGTTGTTGGCGCATTTGTCATTTCTGTAACATCAGGTTCATTGTTCGTATATTGGCAGAGAAAAGCAGAATTTCCGCTTTTGCCATTGGAGTTTTTCCGTGAGAAAAAATTCACTTTGGGATTGCTGGCCATCGCTCTAGCAATGTTTGTGATGTTTTCATTCATGTTCATGCAGATGCTACATTTCCAATTAATCCGAGGTCATTCTCCGTTGTCTGCAGCCATTCGCTTCTTCCCATTGCCGCTTGGTCTAATGCCGGCTGCAGCAAATAGCGATAAACTTGTGTCCAAGTTTGGTAGGGCGAATGTAGTCTCCAGTGGACTTTGTTTGGTTTCAGTAGGTCTACTACTTTTCACACTGGTAGAGATTGAAACTTCATATTATCAAATTGCTTTGACATTTGCTTTACTAGGATTGGGTATGGGACTTACTATGGCGCCTTCGACTACGGCTGTGATGGATTCCATACCGGAGCAGAAAGCAGGAGTAGGAAGTGCAACAAATGATGCAAGTAGGGAAATCGGCGGTGCACTGGGAATTGCAATTGGAGGCAGTGTTCTCAATCAAATTTACCAATCTGCAGTCACAGTTCCATCTTCTTTATCAGACTCTGAAGAAATAATTACATCATCATTTCCAGCAGCAATTAGGCTTGGTGGAGAATTATTAGCCCAAGGTAATCCAGTTGGCGGTGAACTAATCAATTCTGCCCAACTAGCATTTATCGAAGGAATGGTTGGTTCATGTTATGTCGCTGGTGCAGTTGCATTAATTGCGGCTATCATAGTTAAATTCAAAATGCCTAATGACAAAGGTTTGACTGAAGAAGAGTGATTAATATCTACCAATCATTGTTCGGCAATTCTGAATCAAATTCCGAATTTCCACTTCATCAACATTTGTATTTTGTGTGAAATATAATGTTGTTTTACCCTTCCGTAACTCATCAATATATTTGGTAATCAGGTGTTGATGGTAGTAAAGGGGTAATAAATAAACTCCAACATGTCGACGTTGAATCCTAATTGTCACAAAGGGACGCCCTTCTAAAGTTTCAATACGCAAATCACCAGGTTGTTCGCGAATTATGTTTAGGCCTTCACATTCAAGTTTGACGAGTTCTACTATTTGCGACCAAAGAAAAACAAATTTATCGTTCTTCATGGTTAGAACTTGTGAGGGATATCAATAGTAATTGGTATTTAGCGATGAGAGTTTAGATGAATAATTCCTACTTCGAGTCTGTCATGGGTTGGATGAACTTCCACTAACTGTACAGGTACTTCTAGTACTTCCGCAATTTCCTCGGCGATGGAAAGTGGTAACTCAATACGCTGATTTGGGGCATCAAAACGGATCCATCCTTCATCGATTCCAAGTTCTTTTGTCAATTCTTCCAAGTCATCTTGAGCGTCTTCAATACTTGTTGGAATCGCTCCAAAAATAATCGTATCATCATCACTCAAAACCTCATATGGACGTAAGTTTGCTTGACCTCTTCTCTTGAACCTTGCTCTCAATTGACCAGCATCTTTGAATTTAGCAGTGCAAAATTTCAAATGGAAATCAAGTGACTTCGACGCTTCTTTGATTTTCAATCCCAATTCCAAAGAGCCTTCTGCTGCGGCTGTGATTCCTCCACTGAGGTTAAATCCTCTAACATCCATATTATCTTGATTTCCAACAGTTATCTCCAATTCATTTAGATTTAGAAATTCAACCGGAGAATCATCAAGTTGCTCAATCAGGGCGAATAATTGTTCTTCCTTGTCAGGTTCACATGGTAACTCTACGCCGACAAATATGCCTGCGTCCTTGCATGCTTGCATTACTTCGAGATACTTGTCAACAGTTCCGTCTAGCAAGTGGAATCTAATTTCATCAAGTCCAGCCTCACCAAAATCAATAGCACGCTTGTAGTCGAATGGAATGGATGTGTACAAATGAATGTGATGTTCCGGACCAAAGGCAGCCTTCAATTGCTTCACAGCCTCTAGAGATTTTTCTAAATCTAGCATTGGGTCTCCACCTGTGATTCCTGTACCGGTTGCCTTCATTGCATGGCCTTCTTCGATAACCTCGTCCCAAGACGAGCATCTTCGCTCATTAGCAAACATGTCTGGACTTTCTCGACGATTATCTGATAGTGGACAGTAATCGCAGCCCCAGTGGCATTTTCCAGTGACAAATAATACTAGTTTACTGCCCTTCTGGCACTGTATACAACCCTCAGCTTCGCCTTGTTCAGCGGATGGGATTTCAGTTGCCATAATTAGGGTTCGGGACATGTCAAACAATACTCCGTGTTACATCAATGGTTTGAATCTCTCGCTATGATTCAGGAATAATTCTTCTTTGCACTAACAATTAGCCATCGATGAAATCGACGGTCTAAGGTTAATTCTGGGTGAAATGTTAACGCTAGTTTTACCCCGTCGAGTATACCTACAATTTCGTTTTCTAAAGTGACAGCAGTCGTACAGTTTATCGATTCAGGTAAGAATCTTGGGGCACGAATAAATACGCCAGGATAGAATTCTTGATTAGTCGATGCAGCCTCATGAGACATTTTTAATGGTTTATGATTGAAATGGTCCCGTTGAAGTTCTAGTTCCTCGGTTGCTATTGATTTTGGAGTATCTAACAAAACATCTAGTGGTGCTTCAAATGATTGTCTTTGACGACCCCATGCATTACGAGATATCTTTGCAGAGATGTATGGTTTTCTATCTTCACCCGGATTAGATAGAAGGATTGCTCCAGCACAGGTGCCTAAAACCGGGCGATTCGGGTATTTGTCCATCCAATCAAATATGCCACCAAGTAGTGATTCACTTTGACTTGCTTTACGCATTGCAGTTGATTCTCCACCAGGGAGTATTAGTGCTGAAATATTAGAATCGATTTGTACAGCCTTGCGTAATTCAACGATTTCAATTTGCAGGCCGACTTCTAGCGATGCATGCATTAGAGCTTCAATATGTTCATGTCGCGCACCCTGTAGCATCGCCAAACCGATCCGCAACATGTAGTGCCGTTAGGCTCGCCCTCTATCAGCCCAACGCTTGATACACAGTCATGATAGGTCTTGAAGAACTGCGTCCAACTGCGGTAACACAATGGCACCTTATGACGGAGACTGCTTTCTTGTTCCGGGGCCTGTCAGAATGGGTAAACCATGCCTTGATGCCATGGGTACGCCTACAATCACGGCTAGAGGTCCAGAATTTAGAGATGTGATGGCTGACTTGAATTCCGGATTGAGGTATGCTTTCAATATCTCACCATCGAAACCAGAAAAGAAAAATCAATCATGGGCAGGAGATGACGACTACAAAGTGGTTGTAGTATCAGGTAGTGGTACTGCTGCAATGGAGATGGTTATCGCAAATCGGTTTAGAACAAATGACCTAGTTTTGGTTCCGACCAACGGTAAATTTGGCGAACGTGTGGCTGAGATTTGCTCGAGGTTTTGTAATGTCAAGCATATAAAATATGAATGGGGTAGAGCGTTTGACTTATTCGAACTGGAACAACAACTAGAACGAAAATGTTACGAAGCATTAGTTATTTGTCATAATGAAACCAGTTCGGGAATAACTCAAGACGCTCCAGCAATTGCAGAGATGTGTCAACGCCATAATACTCCGTTTATTCTTGATGGAATTACATCGATAGGTGGATTACCTGTTCATTTGGAACAGTGGGGTGCAGAAGCCGCTGTTGTCGGTGCACAAAAGTGTACGGCTGGACCCTCAGGGATAGCGGCAATCGCAATAAACTCACATTTCATTGAAAGAAGTAAAGCGATCAAAGAGCAAGGAGAATGTAGCCCATCATATTATCTCGATTTGATTTCTGCTCTGGAAAAAGGTGATGATGACCAAACTCCTTGGACTCCGGCAATCAACTTAGCGATGGGTTGGGCCGGTGCGCTCAATACACTGAAACAAGAAACTCTTGAAGGTAGATGGGACAGATGTAAGCATCTTTCAACAGGTGTCGAGAATTTATTTTCGCATTTAGGATTTGAATTATTAGCAGACCCATTCCAGCGTAGTAGCACAGTTACCGCTATCATGTATCCCGAAGGAGTGGATGATTCTTGGCGCACAGACCTAAAAAACAAATATCAGACGCAAGTAATCGGTGCACAAGACCATCTCAAAGGTAAGATGTTCCGTGTTGGCTCGATGGGGGAAACTACAGTTGAAGAAATGGTCGAAGGATGTAAGAGAATGATTTCATGCTTCAAGGACCACGGCATAGATTTGCCAGATGTTGATGTTGAATCCTTTTTTTGAGGTTTTGAAATGAATTATATTGTGCTTGGACGTTTTCAACCATTGCACAATGGCCATGCCTTACTCATCGAGAAGGCTTTAGATTTATCAGTCGAGGGAGACACAGTCACAGTCGCAATCGGTTCTGCATCATGCCTAATGGAGCCACGTAATCCGTGGACTGGAGAAGAAAGAAAAGAAATGATAGAGGCTTGGTCTAACAAAGTCAATATCGTCTTAATCGATGATATTAATGACCCACCAAATTGGGTTGAACATGCATCAAAATTCCATGGTGCAGGTACTTTAGTCACTTCTGACGAAGATACTGCTGAATTGTATCGGTCATCAAATTGGCCAGTTATTGACGTTAAACTAGAGAATCGAGAAAATTTTGAGGGCTGGCGAATTAGGCAAA
>JABIUA010000041.1 GCA_018667575.1 Methanobacteriota archaeon
AAGCCTATTTCTTTCGATCAAAATATCTTGGAGAAGGAAGAAACGGTAATTCAAAGAGAATTAAACCAAAAAGACAAATCCCCTGCAACTCGTAAAACATTCAGCCTAGATGACGAGGTGGAAGAATCTACTCAACCTAAGAGACGAAGAGTAAGTAGCTCCAACCGAAATAAGCAAGGGCCAATTATGACGACAAAAAGGAAAGTATTGGGTGGAGATAAACAAAATCCAAAACCTAAGAAAGTAAGTATTAAGTCAGTCAAGAAGAATGTTAAGACAAGAAAGGTAAGAGTCTCTAAGGAGAAAGTTGAAGATTAATTCTTTGACATCATTCTAAGAATTCAGCACCGGTAGGCACATTACATGCTTTTGAAAGAAATTCATTGAGTCCTTCGATGTGAGGCTTATCTAAGCGATTGAAAACTTCTCCGAAGTATTTCTCTAGGCGTGGGCGCGACAAACCCGATTTAACCATTGCTTCAGTAATTACAGAGTCACGATATTCGTCACTGGATTCGAACGAGTCTAGGCTTTTCAGTAATTCTTTCTGTGCAGTTTTAACTTCTAGGATAGGCGTGTCTTTTCTAGCCGCAAATACTCCAAAGACCATAGGTTTACCAGTATCTTCAAGCCATGCCTGACCCAAGTCGAGTTTCACTTTGTCCGGATATTTTCTTGCATATTCAAGTGCTCTGTCTCCAATTAGAAGAGCGCCATCACACTGGTCTAGCATAGGCTCGATTTCTGGAGCCATTGTTTTGAATGTAGGACTAAGTTCATTTGTCTTTAGGATATACTTCAGCAATGCTACCGAGGATGCTGAATCAGATGGTAGAGCGACAGCTTGCATCTTCTCAATATCTGTATTACCAAATAATAGGACACTACCTACTTCTCCTTTGGAACAAATACCTAATTCGGGAACTAGAATGAGTTCATCTTGATGTTTTGCGTAATCTGCTGCTGGGATCGGGGCTAAAACACAATCTTTCCTCAACAGGTGGCCGGTTAGCCATGAAGGAGGCGCTGCTAATACTTTCCAGGGCGATTCTAACGAATGAAATAGTGGGTCGCAATTCAAAAATGCAACTCTTGCAATGGTATTTTTCCAACCCTCGCTGAATTGAAAGAATCTCTGACTATTTTGAACTACCATCTTATCCCTCCGTATTGATTACCTTTAGTCGCCTTGGTCTTTGTGGCGATTTAATGATGTAAGGTGAGAAATTTTCATATTTAGTATCTCGTATAATCGGAATACCACCAGCGTCAGTGATAAGTTTACCCAATTGGTACTTATCATAATCTAAACTCGAAGTTGCACCGGCAAGGTGCATAATAGACTCTCGACCGACCGTACCGTCGACATCATCAGCGCCGAAGTTTAAGGCTAACTCGGCGAGATGGTCTCCGATATTCATCCGATATGCTTTGATGTGTGGAATATTGTCAAGCATTAATCTAGACACTGCGATAGTTCGTAATGTTTCATTTGCGGTCGAAAGTTGAGCTTCTGGTAGACGGGTTGAATCTGGTAAAAATGGATATGGAACAAAGCATTGGAACATGGAGGTTTCATCTGCAAGGTTTCTAAGTTGAATCATGTGATTCAATCTATCCTCTAGATTTTCTATGGTTCCAAAAAGCATTGTACAATTGGAAGGTATCCCTGCTTTATGAGCCTCTCTGTGGATGTCGATGTACTCCTTTGAGGTCTCTTTACCAAAACAGATTTTATCCCGAATCTCATCGTTTAGAATCTCTGCACCTCCGCCAGGAAGTGAACCGAGTCCAGCGTCGATTAGTCTTCTATACAATTCCTCGATGGGAAGATTAGATGTTTTACACAAATGTTTGATTTCTACAGCAGTCAACGCCTTTATGGAGATTGAAGGAAACCTTTCCTTGATACTAGAAAACAATTCACAATAATACTCGACGTCCCAATCAGGGTGAAGGCCCCCGACAGAGTGAACTTCATCAATTCTTGAAGCATACTTCTCAAGTTCTGATAAGTATTGTTCGACACTAAGAGAATATGCGTCTTTAGATTTCTTAGTACGGCTAAATGCGCAGAACTTACATGATAATACGCAAACATTAGTTTGATTGATGTGTACATTTGAATTGAAAAATACATAATCACCAAATCTCGATTTCTTTGAACTCTTAGCGAGTCTCCCAACTTCAAACAAGTCCTTGTGATTGAATAACTTCAATCCATCTTCAAGGCTGAGTCTATCACCATTTTTCAATTTTTCAACTATTGGTGTGATTTCTTCACTCCAATTTGACTCAGAGAGGATTGTCATGAGAGAAGATTTCCACTCTGGATCACATCCAGCCAACTTCATGGACGAAGTCCAACCACTCATGTTTGCTCGTCAAACTGATACTTCAATAAGATATGTATCAAAATCTATACCTAAAAGAATCAGTAAGTTCGCTTGATAGCGAATAATTGCGAGTTAACAATGTACTTTCGGAATTCTTCGATCACTAAGACTGAAAATGCTACTGCGATAATTATGCCCCAATCACTCAATGCAAGAACTTTAGTTGATAACAAGCCACCAATCTCGAAATCCGTGAATGGAATAGAGAAATTGGCTAATTGGACAAAGAACAATAGTAGTCCAAAAGAAACAAAGAATGCTATATTGATAGCTTTATTAGAAAATGCACCGAGTGAAAATATACTCTCTTCTTGTGAACGACAATTCATCACGTTGAATAATTGGAACATAATGAACACTGACAGAGTCATTGTCTGAGCATGAATAAACCTATCATCAGAATAACTTTGCCACTCTGATAAGGCATCTGCATCACCTGCATTACATAATTCTTGGTCAAATGGTAAACTACCTTCCTGTGCTAGTGGTAATCCTTCACAAGTTTCTATACCCCCACCAGCAAGGAAGAATACCATTAGAGTACCTGTAACCATTACTGCACCTAGATAAAATATAAGCCAAATATCTCCTTTATTTGGTAATCCTTCATCTACCGGCCGTGGAGGTCTACTCATGACATTACCATGCTTTTTCTCAACGCCAAGAGCAACAGCAGGTGGACCATCCATCAAGATATTGATAACTAAAATTTGTGTTGCTGTCAATGGTAAATTCCAACCGAATATTAGTGTGGAAATTATTATCAGCGCTACAGCGGCTACATTCGTGGAAACCTGATATCTGACGAAGTTACGTATGTTTTGGTATATTTTACGGCCTTCTTCAACAGCGTGAACAATATTTGCAAAGTTATCATCTTGAAGAACCATATCTGCAGCATCTTTAGCCACATCTGTTCCGGCTATTCCCATAGCGATACCTATATTCGCTCTCGAGAGTGCTGGAGCATCATTTACACCATCCCCAGTCATAGCAACAATTTCTCCTTGACTCTGCAAAGAACTTACAATTCGCATCTTCTGGTCAGGAGCCACGCGTGAGAATATTGTTGTATTGGCAGCTGCTTCATCCATTTCAGCGTCGGTGAATTTGGAGATTGCTCCACCATTAACGGCTGCAATAGCTCCATCGGTAATTCCCAATTCCTTACCAATTGCTGTTGCCGTGAACTGTTGGTCTCCTGTTATCATCTTTACCTTAATACCAGCATTTTGACAAATTTTTATCGCTTCTTTCACTTCAGGTCGTGGAGGGTCCATAATTCCTACTAAGCCCAAAAATATCAGACCAGATTCGACTTTTTCAACATCATAAATATCTTCATCATCATCTAATCTTCTAGCGCACAATGCCAAAACTCTCATTGCTTTGCCAGCCATATCTTTGTTTGCATCGGATGCTTGGTCAAAGTCGGAACTTTCAATCGGTACAATATCATCACCCTTAATCTTCCACTCAACTAAGTCTACGTAGCCCCCAGCACCACCTTTTGAGAATACCCATCTCTCCCCTTCATACTCATGGATTACTGACATACGCTTCCTCTTAGTATCGAAAAAGAACTCGTGAATTCTATTGTGCCGTTGAGCAAATTTCTGTACGTTACCATTGATCTTCCACCCTGCTACCGCACAAGCAGAATCAGTAGGGTCACCGAGTGCCTGCCAATGACCCTCTATCTTGGAAATTTGAGAGTTATGACACAAACTTAGACATGCAGCAGCAAGCCTAAATCCCATATTATTCTGATGATGAGAAAAATCATCATCACCCAATGGCTTTCCTTCAAATAAAATTTCACCGCTCGGCTTAAAACCTTCACCGGTTATCTGAAAATTGCCTTCAGTCGTAGATATTTGACGTGCAGTCATCTGATTCTTGGTTAGAGTACCGGTTTTATCAGAACATATTACTGTAGTAGAGCCGAGTGTTTCAACTGCTTTCATCCTACGAATAATAGCTTTATGTCGTGCCATATTACGCATTCCTAGAGCCAATGTTATCACTAAAATTATTGGTAGTCCTTCTGGTACAATAGCGACAAAAATAGCGATAGCAATAATGAATTGATCAACGGCGGCTTCCTTGAGGTCGACATTTGGCTCACCATAAGCAATTATCATCTCTAAGGAAACCAATAGTACCGCAACAACTAGAGCGATGAATCCAAGGAATTTGCCTAGAGATTCCAATTTTAGTTCAAGGGGTGTTTTTGGTGTATCTGAGCCAGCTATATCACTAGCAATCCTACCTAGTTGAGTCTCCATACCTGTTGAAACTACAACACCTATTGCCCTTCCAGAAGCGACACAGGTACCCATAAAAGCCATATTCTTACGGTCGGCGAGAAGTGTATCTTCACCTAACAACACTGATTTCTTTTCAACTGTAAGAGATTCACCGGTTAGTGCGGATTCATCTATTTTACATTGATATGATTCCAATATCCTCAAATCTGCAGGTACATTGAGGCCTTCATACAGGTTTACAATATCGCCCGGCACCAACTCTTGTGTTGGAACTTCCATATCTGTATCATTTCTAACTACAACACATTGAGATATTGACATCTGTTTCAAAGATTCCATCGC
>JABIUA010000108.1 GCA_018667575.1 Methanobacteriota archaeon
CATTGTCCGCTTCATCAGGAACAGTGTAAGATGACATTGTACAATCACTTGCAGAATCTACTTCTTGACCGTCACAGTATCCAAAGAACTTACCTGCATATCCACCAGAGCCATCACCATTGGTGAAATCCCCGCCTTGCATCATGAAGTTAGAAATAATTCGATGGAAAACAGTACCATCATAATCACCATTTTCAGCCAAAATACCAAAGTTTTCGACGTGTATTGGCGCATCATCATCATACAACTCTACAACAACAACACCTGAACTTTGTGTCCCATCAGAATTGGTCCAAGACAGTTCTAGTGTCGCTTCAGTTGCTAGACTAGTGTTTGAAGTTGAGGCTGCCTTGACAACGAATAGAACTAAGATAATCGTTGCAAAAAGAGCGATTATTCCTGCAAGTGTCGGGGTTCCTTCATTCACCAACCTAGGAATCATTGTTTCCTTGATTCTCTTATCTTGCATCTCGTTTAGAATTGAGTTGTAGGAAGTATTTGCTTTCTTATCTCTAGGAGACATTTTGACTGCATCTCTAAGTAAGGAAGCCGCCCTACGATATTCCGATTTAGACGAACTACTACTGGCCATTGCCCAGGTCGCTTCACCAGCAATTCTTAGAGTAGTTGCGTTTTCCCCATCAGGGTCAATTTCTCTAAGAATCTTCAAAGATTCTTCGGCATTTCCCTTGGCTAAGACTTTCTCTGACTTAGTCCAAGCATCTCTCATTTTATCATCGGCCATGACATTGCGAGAACTATATCAGTTTTGAGTTTCACTATCTAAATTGAATGCTTTTGAGGCAGAAATGAATCAACATGTTCAAAGGGTGTATGCGGAACGCAAAGAACATAGGGGCGGAATACACACCAACTTACCTCTAGGAGAAAAGTACATGGAAACCATTGCCAATGATTTCACCATCAATATAGCTACTGCAAACGGAACAGGTTCTCAATCTGCGAATTTAATTTTACTCCAGTCAATTTTTGATATGGGAGTTCCGGCCAGCGGAAAAAATTTATTCCCATCTAATATCTCTGGACTACCTACATGGTATATCGTCAGATTGTCTGACATGGGGTACCAAGCACCAGGAGACAGAACTCATGTCCAGGTACTAGTCAATCCTGCAACTTGGGATGACGATTTAGCGGCCCTTGAGCCTGGTAGCGTAGTAATTTGGAATGAAAATGCTAAGAAAGAAATGAATCGTGATGATGTAATTTCTTATCCGATTCCTATGTCTGCATTAGCAAGAAAAATAAATCCAAAAATTGCTAAGTTAGTAACCAATATAATTTACGTAGGAGCAATTGCAGAAGTTCTAGGTATCGACCAAAAGGTACTAGAAGCATCAGTAGCAAAACAATTCAAAGGCAAAGAAACCGCTATTGAATTGAACATTACTGCTCTAGGATTAGGTAGAGATTACTTCAAAGATACTTTTGAAAAGAAAGATCCATACACTATAGAAGCACGTCAGAGAGATACAAAACAATTTTTCATTGACGGAAATGAGGCTGTTGCCCTTGGTTCACACTTTGGTGGAGTTCAAATGCTGGCATGGTATCCAATTACCCCATCCTCATCTATCGCTGAAGGAATCATTGCATGGACACCAAAACTTCGCACCGATGATGAAGGCTCATCCAATTGTTCTATAATTCAAGCTGAAGATGAATTGGCTGCTGCTGGAATGGTACTTGGAGCAGGTTGGGCAGGCGGCAGAGGAATGACCGCAACTTCTGGCCCAGGTATTTCCCTAATGCAGGAATTCATCGGACTAGGCTACTTTGCCGAGATTCCTTCTGTGTTCTGGGACGTAACTAGAGTGGGACCTTCAACAGGTCTACCTACACGTACTCAACAATCTGACATTGCTATGCTGTATGAAGGAAGCCATGGAGATACTCAACATATCGTCCTCATTCCTGGGACAGTCGAAGAGTGTTTTGAATTTGGTTGGAGAATTTTTGACTATGCCGAAAGATACCAAACACCGGTATTTGGAATGAGTGACCTTGACCTAGGTATGAATAGATGGGCTTGTGAAGGATTTGAGTATCCTAGCGAACCTATGGATAGAGGAAAAGTCGTTAGAGATCAGAAAACATTCGATGCTTTCGAAGACTTTGGAAGGTATCTAGATGTTGACGGTGATGGAATTCCTTACAGAACACTACCTGGCTCTGGAATGGCGCCTATTCTCTATCGAGGAACTGGACACAATACCAAGGGAGAATATTCTGAAAAGCCTGAAGATTATTTGGCTCTTATGACTCGATTGAAGAATAAAATTGAGGGAGCAAGAGATAACTTACCTGCACCACTATTGAAAGAAGAAAAAGAATGTGAAATAGGAATTGTGTATCTTGGAAGTATGGAAAATACAATTCAAGAAATCGATGATATCCTAGAAGAAACTGGGCTAAAGGTTAGTCAGTGCCGTATTAGAGCACTTCCTGCTCACAGTGAAATTGAAAAATTCATCGAACGACATGAGAATACCATAATACTAGAAATAAACAGAGATGGTCAACTATATGGTATACTCCGAAAAGAGTTACCAAACCATCTAGTATCACGCGTACATTCAGTGGCTTACAGCGATGGAATGCCACCACGTGCTAGAATCTATGCAGAGAGAATTCTTGCTAAACTCGAGGAGGTGAACCAATGAGCGAAAAACCAGAACGTCCCGCTAGAGCGGTAAAACTCAATGTTATCAATGAACCAAAAGACAGTTACACCGGTGGTAAATCTTCACTTTGTCCTGGTTGTGGTCACGACCAAATCTCTAACGTGATTATTAGTGCTGCATGGGAGAGTGGAATTGAACCTCACCGTATTGCAAAGATGTCAGGTATTGGTTGCTCCTCAAAGACACCTGCTTACTACCTAGGTAAATCTCATGGATTCAATACAGTACATGGAAGAATGCCGTCAGTTACCACCGGCGCATACGCGGTCAACAAGGATTTGCTATACATTGGTGTTTCAGGTGATGGAGACTCCGCATCAATCGGTATTGGACAATTGATTCACGCCATTAGAAGAAATATGGATATGGTTTACATCATTGAAAATAATGGTGTTTACGGACTGACTAAGGGACAATATTCCGCCACTGCAGATATTGGCTCAAAGAAAAAGAAAGGACCGATCAATAAGACCCAGCCAATTGACTTGTGCGCTTTAGCCATCAATCTTGGATGTACTTTCGTTGCCCGTTCGTTCTCAGGTTCTAAGAAGCAACTGAACGCCTTGATCAAGGCCGCTATGTCTCACAAAGGGTTCGCTCTTATCGATGTCATCAGTCCTTGTGTCACCTTCAATAATAATGATGAATCAATGAAATCATATGGATATGTCAAAGAAAACGAAATAACACTTCACATGACAGACTACATACCACACTTCAATCCAATAACTGAAGTTGAAGTTCCTGAAGGACACTTCAGAGATATCACCTTACATGATGGCTCTACTATTAGGTTGGAAACTATATCAGAAGAGCACGACCCCTCAAATGCTGTAGCAGCTTTAACTGCACTTCATAATGCAGAAGAAAATGCAAAGCATGTCACTGGGCTGCTATACTTTGACAATACTAAAGCATCACTTGCTGAAGACTTAGGCCTGGTAGAAAAGCCGTTGATCGATGTTGCTGATGAAGAACTAAGGCCAAGTAAAAATATTCTTGATGAGATTAATTCTGCTTTTATGGGATAATAGCGGGTATTTTACCCAATGTCCAATAAAGTAGTACTGATTGTATTTGCCTATGGACCCGGCTATCCTAGCCATATTAATTGTTTTAGGAGGAGGGTCCGGAGTAACTATTTATCGCTTTATCAAACGTCGAAATCAACGATTACTGCGTGAAGCATTAAGGAAAAAATATGCTCCTGATTTACCAGAATTAAGAAACCATGAAACATCAACAATTGTTCATTCAGAAAACGAACTAAGCGACAATTCTAATATTGAAATTCCACC
>JABIUA010000162.1 GCA_018667575.1 Methanobacteriota archaeon
AGAGGCTATGGAGAGATTCTAAGCTTCTAGAAATCGGCGGAGGTACTGTCGAATCTCATCAAAAGAACATAACTAGAGATTTGTCTAAGACCCCAGAATCAATCAATCAATAATTTCAGTAATTCCTCTTACTGATACTAATTTCTTTGTTGATTTCCACGCGAAACCTATCAGACTTGTGGTCAATAGTAGTGCTATGGCTATTACCGTACCCCAAGTCCACACATTGGAAATAGTGTCCATTGAATTTTCATTCACAATAATTCCAAATGCAGTCGTAATTCCAATTGCTAAAGCCGTTTGAAATTTTATAATTATTGGTAGCTTAAGTGCATTTGATGATAGTCCCAGTCTGTGTAATAGATACAGTGCCCATAATGTTGAACCCACAAACCAACTAATAATTTTAGCAGGATAATTACCAGCAATCATATATTCCTTGTCTGATAAATAGGTATCAAATGCGAGAAGAAGTATGATGAAAAGTAGTGATGCTCCCAGTAGGTGAATGACTTCAGTCATTACAGGAGATGTGTATTCTTCTTTAATTTCATCATCAGTGTCAATGTTTACATTCTCCTTTCGAGATATTGATTTTGCCATATTTTTTTTTCTTTTCTCTAGCATGTCGACTCGCTCTGAGAGTCTTTGCATTTCTTCAAGAACCATGATTAAATTATCATTTTGTTCTGAAACGATAGACATTCTCTCTTGTTCAAATTCAGGTAATGCCACCATCGAGGGAACATCGTCTAGCAATCCCTCCGAAGATAATTCATAGCGGGCATCCTCGAGTTTTTTTTGCTTTTTAGCGTCTCTTTTTTGCTTGTTTTCGGTGATTGCTGTTTTTATTGAATCATTTGCACTAGTTACAGCACTTTTTGTAGAGTCGGCGACTTTACGTGAAAGTTCTGATAGTTTATTTCCAGTAGAGTTTAATCTCTCAGCCAGTGTCAGTGACTTGGACTTGTCAGACATATACAGGCTTAGGCTCAAGTTGTAGTTAATTCTTCGCCGCACATTAGTAAGCAACTGGGACCGGGTCTAACATCCGCCACAAATACCAACAGGCAGCAGTTCTGTAAGGCGACCATCTTTCTGCTACCTTTTCTATAGATTCATTAGTTTCAGCACTGGGGTCGAGAATTTGTACTGCTTTGACAAGTCCGAGGTCACCTATGCTGAAAATATCAGGACGCATTAATGAGAAAATCAGTAACATTTCAGCTGTCCATGGACCTATTCCCTTGAAAGATATGAAATGTTTTTTGGCTTCTTTATCACTCATATTTTGATAATCTTGTTGAATAAATCGTTCTGAATCTTGCGCAATCCCGTGTATGTATCTTGACTTAGGGCCTGTAATTCCACATTTTGCTAACTGTTCTGGTGTGAATTTCAAAACATTTTCTGGTTCCATTTCTCCAACTAAGTCTACTAAACGAGCCCAAATCGAGTCTGCAGCTAAAACAGAAATTTGTTGTCCAACAATGGATCTGACCAAAGTTGAGAATAATTTCCCATGACCACTCAAGAATTCTCCAGTATATTTCTCTACGATAGGCCCAAGCAGTGAGTCTTTCTTTAGATAGGCTACGGCTTCTTCCCACCACGTTGGTTTACCTGTCTGCATGTCGTGCAATTAGGGGTCGAGGTTTTGACCTCTTGCTTTATCGCACAACCATGCGAGAATCATTACTCGAGATATTAGGGCTGAAAGATGTTGTCCGAGCAGGGTGGGTTAGAAATGATGTTGACAATCCTGAATCTGTAGCTGCTCACTCTTGGGGTATGGCTATTTTAGCGTTAAAGTTGGCTCCAAAAGAACTTGAACTTTCTAAGGTTCTAAGTCTATGTTTGGTTCATGATATTCCGGAGGTCAGAGTTGGTGACTTGACTCCTCATGATGATTGCTCTTCGAAGTCAGAAGATGAATTGCAAGCGATGAAAGAATTGGCTCCGGAATGGTTGGCTCTGTTTCAAGAGTATGAGTTGGGTGAAACCGAGGAAGCAAAATTCGTCAAACAGTTGGATAAGTTAGATATGGGGCTTCAGGCAATGATTTATGAATTCAAACAAGGTCTTGATTTATCAGAATTCAGGTCAAGTGCATTATCAAAAATCACTAATTTGGAACTTTCTTCATTGATAGATTAGAGCCTTTTCTTCCGACAAGAACAAAAAGGAGTTCGCATCCGCCAAACTACACAGCCCGATAGTGTAGGGGTCCATCATAGCGGGTTTTGGTCCCGCTGACCTCGGTTCAAATCCGAGTCGGGCTACCAATTCAGTAGTATTGATATCTCAATTTTGGTACGAATAGCATTGATACATTCATTGCAATAAGTAGAGCAAAAATGATTATTCCGCCAATTGGCACACTTGATAATGAACTTTCATATTCAACACATTCTCCGAAGATTCCAGAATCATAATCCCATTCAGCACATTCAGCATTCTCTGAATCATTACCCATTAACCAAAATACTATCGTTCCAATTAGAGAAATTACAGATAGCACAGTACATACAATCAAGGCAGTGAAATGACCTTTAGCCATTTGAATTCCAAAGGTAATTCCAGTTACAAAGAATATCAAATAAACAATTCCCATGAGAATAATAATCGCTCCAAATCCAGTGCCTGAATCAACTGCTCCCTCTATTGAACTAACGAATAATCCTCCAAAAATAATAGGTAGTGCCACAAACGCTGCATAAAATCCCATTACCGTTGCAAATATTGAGCCGGCTGTAATTCTTATTGCAGGAA
>JABIUA010000139.1 GCA_018667575.1 Methanobacteriota archaeon
TGCTAGGCCTTTATGAGAATCATACTCAAAGTTCATCAAAGAGATACTTTTGGGCAGGCTTGGACGTATAGTGTAGTTGGATATCACTCTGGCCTTCTAAGCCGGCGACCCGGGTTCGAATCCTGGTACGTCCGCCACCAACTTTGAGTCCGTACCGTTCCAACAGACATATCACGCAAGGGTGTACAAGGGTTTCAAGAGTTTTCAGGACGACATGGGTTTCGAAGCACAAGGATGTATCCCGGTTTAGTGATTATCAAAACATCAACGTCACCGCCTTAAGAAGTATGAGATAAGTCAACTTCATTAGAAATTCTAAAAACAGGGCCTGTCTTCGTCTGAATTATGAGTGATGACTTGAGCCTTGGCCATCAAATCAAGACGAGAGGCATTCTCAAAGTCTATGGTCCCCAACAAGTAAAGGTATTGTCTTCTAAGATTACACAAATTCCAATTTCACCTGCTGTAATATAAATTGCTCTTTGTTGAATTACTGTTGTAAGAGTGGGAAAGTCTTGTTGAGAATTATTCCCATCACCAAGAAGATTACCCCTACTTCGACCCCAGCAACTGACCGAACCATCATCAAGAATTGCACACGTGAAATCTTGACCTGCATTTAACATGACTGCGGTTCTTCCAGGCCCAAGACTTTCGGTCAATCTCGGAGAAAGCTCTTTCCTCGCGTTGGACCAATTACTCCACCCCAATGCATTATATTCATTATCTCCCCAGCAACTAACTGTGCCATCGTTTAGAACTACACAGGTATGGTAAACTCCTGTAGCAATATTCACAGCCGTTACATTCTCCCCTAAACTATCAGTTTGTGTAGGAACATTCCTCTCTGCTCCAGTACCATCACCGAGTTGTCCAGCAAAGTTACTTCCCCAACAACTGACTGAACCATCATCAAGGATAACACAGGTATGTAATCTACCTGCGGCAATTTCAATTGCATTTCCTCCAAGATCTGCAACCAATGTAGGTGTAGTTTGATTTTGATATGTTCCATCGCCAAGTTGGCCAGCACTATTATCTCCCCAACAACTGACTGAGCCATTATCAAGGATTACACATGTGTGATAATTTCCTGCTGCAATATCTATTGCAGTTCTACCATCACCTAGACTTGTAACGGTAGTGGGTGAATCCCTGTTAGTAGTTGTTCCGTCTCCTAATTGCCCATTGCTGTTTTCCCCCCAGCAACTGACAGAGCCATTATCAAGAATTATACAATTATGTTCTCCATTAGTAGAGAGATCTACCGCATATCTTCCTGAATTCAATTCTAAATTATAGTCGAGTAATCCCATAGTATTCCAGCAACTGACAGAGCCATCACTAATTCCGCAAATATGTTCACTCCCTGAATACATTGATGCTGAGAGTACTGTGAATTGAGTGTCAATTTCAGTTCCTGAATCGCTAAATTCGAGTTGCCCTTCACAACTTTGACCGTGTAGGTCTGAATTTTCTCCATTCGGACATATGGTATTCATCCAAACAGTTCCATTCAAATCAGCCGATGATAAATCGACACCGATAAAATTACTATCTTCAATTATTGCTCCAGAAAGATTGACGTTTGAGAGATCCGAATGAAAATAATTCGAAAACTCTGTAAGAAACCCTGTAATAAGTGCTTGAGGGCCTAACATTCCTGTCATATTGGTTGCATAATAGGTCTCGGTAAATTCTACCTGCGTCAGTCCACTACGTGAGTCGTAATACATACCATAGAGGATTGGCCTCACTATAACTCCATATGGCTTGCAAACCCATTCTATTGTCATATTTTCAGGGCAGTCAAAAAGATTCCTGCCTTCGAAATGGGCAAGATTAGTATTCGAAAAGTTTGAATTTTTCATTAAAGTTCTCCAGAGCGTAACTCCACTCATATTAGAATTTGAAAAGTCAGTACCTGTTAAGTTTGAATGAGAAATTATCATTCCCGATAGATTTTGGGATGATAAGTCTAAATCACCCAAATCTGCATAATTCAGACGTGCAGTCGGCCCGATTAATACATTATTGATGCATAACCATTCACTTGGTAATGAGAGTGGACATTGCATTATCTCTTGAGCCATTACCTCAGTCATTATTGAATTCGACAAATGTGTATTTGAAAGATTAGTGCCGCGCATAGAAGATCCTGTTAAATTAATCCCATCGAGATTTAAATTGGATAAATTAGCTTCCATCAGCCAAGCATTTGGACCGATTAAGTTTTTGTTCAAGCAGTGCCATTCCGATGGCAAAAGGAGCGGACATACATCTATATCGATGAATGCCGACGATTCAATTATTGATGTCGATAAATCGACATTTGTAATATTACTCTGCTTTACCCAAAATTCAGACATATAGGTTAATTTGAAAGACGCCTCATTCATCGATGAATTTACTACTTGAACACCATACTCTAATGATGCAGAATCAAAATTTGCTTCGTCAAGTACTACGTTATTGAAAAGCACTTGGGAGAGTGACGAATCTGAAAATTGAACTGATGAAAGGTTGGAATCGCTGAAATCTACGTAGTGAAATGTCAAACCTGAAAAATCTAATCCTGCGAGGTTACAGTTGGTAAAATTAAGTCGTTCTTGGTATGTGCCTATTAGTTCAAAACTGCCATCTCCGTCAATATCTTCTGTAGCTAAGGATAATATGTCGCACCGGTCAATAGTTTCATCATTACCAGTTTCAGATTCCAAACATCCCGTTAAAGGGAATAAGAGCAATAAGAGTGTTAAAGCATAGGCATTCTTCTGCATATCAACCCCTGTAACCGATAGGACATAAAAGGCATAGTTGGTATTCAGTTGGATTCGTCCCACATCCATTTGCCATCAAAAGATAGGGTCATGGAGTTGGCTATATGAATTAAGACATCAATATCCCCCTACTCTTTGAGCCTAAACCTAACTTGTTGCAACCCTTTGTACACCCTTGCTTGAGAAACTCACGCGTCGGTAGCGTCTGTATCGACCCACTGAATCCCCTTTGTATTGCGAAATAAAATGCAAAGGGGTTTCGGATAACCCCTTGCAACTTATCCGAAACGATTAGTTGGTGGATGCAATTCAAAATGCAGTTTTGACACCATATTTGGCAAATATTTTACCCAAATACGCATCGATGTAATCAAGATGCTTTGGATATACTTCTACCAGTTCCAAATCATATTCTGCATAGAGTTTCTTTTTGATTTCTTTTCGTTTATCATAAGCAGGCTTTCCTTCCATTCCCCAAAACTCAATGTAA
>JABIUA010000009.1 GCA_018667575.1 Methanobacteriota archaeon
GATTGGAAACCTGTAAAACCTGCAGAAGGAATAATTAGATTTGAAAACGACTTTCAACTTCAATCTCCTTCAATGGATATGTTACATTGGGACGGAACCACAGAGAGCGTAAAACAAGAAACACCACAGCCTACCGGGCCATCGATCGAATTAAAGCAAATTATGGCACCAATTCACACCAAGTGGGGATGCTACGATAGCAGAGGCAAATTGATCAGATGCTCTCTGGTAGGGCAGAGGGATTTCCATACCAATTATTTCCGCCGCGGTTCTTCTAAAAAGTGGCAAGATATTTTGAAAATCGAGTGATAAATCGGGCTCCCAAGGACATCCCATGCTTTGTTGATATAGTTTAGTCAACAAGTATAACATGATAGATATGAGAGGAAAAGGGTCCCAGAAACAAGCTAGATTAGAGAGACTGAAAGAGGAGATTATCGAATACGTGGCAATCTTCCCGAATTGTTCAGCAGCAGATATTGTGCACCACCTGTCCAACGAGAGGCGAATGAGAAATCATGGCTTAACAACAAGGAAGGTCGGACTTTTCATACCGAGATACCTTTCAGAGATGGTCGGTTTTCAATTAGATAACACTACTGGAAAGAGACTTTACCATCTAGCCTGCTAAATTTAACGGCAACTTCATTCGAGATTGCCTCTTGGCAGTAGTTATGGAGTGGCCAGAATATACCCTTATATCTTCACTATTTCCGAGTTTTGATAATACCAAAACAGGCGCTACCCCTCATTTTATTGACGGCGAACCAGTTTGGAATATTTTGGACCCTAACTCACAAAACTCATTAAAATCACAATTATTAGATTTAGTTAATTCGAGACATGAACGCAACCAGAAGAATCATCGGAGAGGAATAACAATTGATGAAACAAAAGGGCCAGTCGTAGTAGAAGACTCTGCTAATATTGAAGAATCAGCACATCTCATCGGGCCATGTTATGTTGGCGAAAACGCACAAATAAGACACGGTGCATACATTAGAGAGAATTCTTGGATATGTTCAGACGCAGTAGTTGGGCACTGTAGCGAAATAAAACATTCAATTCTTCTTCCAGGCGCGAAAGCACCACATTTCAATTACGTAGGAGATTCTATTTTAGGAAAAGGAGTAAATCTCGGTGCCGGAGTAAAACTAAGCAATCTAAGAAATGATGGAACTGAAGTTTTCCTCAAAATAGATGGTACAAGAGTTCCGAGCGGTCTCAGAAAATTTGGCGCAGTCCTTGGAGAGAACACCCAACTAGGCTGTAACAGTGTCACCAACCCAGGAGTAATCTTGGGTACTAATAGCGTAGTGTGGCCAAATACAACAGTGACTGGAGTTCATCCGGAACAATCAATTCATAGGTGAATTGGATGTTTTTGAATCTATTTGGAACAGATGGTATTCGCGGATTGGTTAATGCAAATTTGATTAGTGAACAAGAAGCGATAGATAATTTACACCAAAAAAGAGAAGTTTCTCCATCATTAATGCGTTTGATGGGAGAAGTACTCGGTAGGATTCATGATACTTTACCAGGACAAGGAAATGCAATAGTTGTGGGCTGGGATGAAAGGCCAGACAATAAGTTACTAGCAAAATATCTCACTTTAGGGCTCCAGATATCAGGTTGCCAAGTTATCCAGATAGGAGTATGTGCAACTCCAACATTGCATTATGCAACACTTCAAAATTCTGCAAGAATAGGTTGCATGATTACTGCGAGTCACAACCCAGTAAGTGATTCAGGTCTCAAAATATTTGATGCCTTTGGATTTAAAACAACTCCAGAATTAGAAAAAGAAATCACAATATTAGCAGAGCAATTATCTAAAGAAGAGCGAGAAATAGATAATATCGAACTTGAGAAAATTTCCAAACCACATCTAGATTATTCTCAAACAGACTGGGGTGAGAATTTACATGTCAATCGGTTGACCAAGAGACTTGAACAATTTCAAAACCTGTTTGGAACTTTCAATCATTCTAGTAATTTCAAGTTCGCTAAGCCCTTACTAATCGATTCTTCTAAGGGTTCTGCTGCTAATTGGTTTGCCGACTGGTTGAGTTCGAATCTCGGCATAGAAAGTCTGGAAATAAGCCATAATGCAAAAACTATGAATCATAATTGTGGAGCTGGAGAAATGTCACCGACTCAAACATGGACTTTCGAGCAAGCAAAACTAGATTCACATATTCTACTTTCTCAATTAGGCCCCAGTGAGCCGGGAACAATTGTTGCTGCAGCCTTGGACGGAGACGGTGATAGATGCTTGATAATTCAAGCCACCAAAGAAGGTTTCAAGGTAATTGATGGTGATGCAATTGCTGATACAGCACTCAATGCTGGCACAAATCACGATGGAGCGTGGACGCTTGCAGCAAGTATTGAATCAGATTTATCACTGCTATCTGGTCTAGATCGTTTTTCACAACAGGTTTCTTCCATCGAAACAGCGGTCGGAGATAGATGGCTTTCCTATGCGTTGAGTCAATCAGGTGGCCAACAATCATTACTTTCATCGAATAATTTTCCTAAATCATTAGGTGTGGAAGATTCAGGCCATCTTGTATTACCTTCGAGACATCCTTTGGATAATAAAAAATGGAGCCTAGTTGGAGATGGTGCTGCAACACTAACAGCATTTTTACTAGCCTATTCTAATCATAACCCTTCAATGCTTATGAAAAGAGGTTGGAAACAACGCAAGTCAGCAATGGATGTCAACAGGGACTTATGGGATGGTGTAAACTCATTATCTGATGAGATTGAACAAATTGCTAAGCAGGGTTTAGAAAAAATAGGCATAGTTCAAAATTGGCAAAGAAGTAGGCTGAAAGGCGAAGAGAATTTGATGCTCATACACGCCAACTTCAACCAAGGAGAATTATCATTAGGAATTAGAAATAGTGGAACTCAGGCTAAAATAAG
Source organism: Methanobacteriota archaeon (assembly GCA_018667575.1). Taxonomy (GTDB): domain Archaea; phylum Thermoplasmatota; class Poseidoniia; order Poseidoniales; family Poseidoniaceae; genus MGIIa-L1. The sequence goes on from JABIUA010000009.1 coordinate 2,938, forward strand.
TGTATCTCTAAGGTTGTCAATGAACACAGACACCAATAGTCTGGAACAATTAGTGGATTCTATAGTGAGTCATTTGAAAACAAAGATGAGTTAGATTATTCTCTATCCATTTCAGCCTCATATGTTTGAGTCAAGTAAGTAACTAGTCCAAGAAGTCCAGCAGAAGCGATCAGTACAGTCAGTATACTTTCAATATCTCCACCACTGCTTAACATTACAAAGGAAACAATCCATGCGATGACTAAGTCTACTGCGCCAAAAACCCTCCAACTCTTTCGTAGCGTCAGTATTCCGCTTACCCAAGAGGTAGTTGAACAGACCATTATGAAGACTGATAGAATTGCTAAGTCGCCCCAACCGATTCCTGCAGCGAATAGTAAAATATGCATCGACCATAATGCAGATGCCAACCAAATTCCCATATTTTTCCCGATACTCCAAATTATGAACATTATTGAGCCAATACCCAATAAAGCAGCCGTAATATTCATTCCAAATTCAGGTAATCTAAGGTAATCATTCGCCCAAAGCAACGTACCATGAATTGGCAATGGAAGCATAATCCACGCAATCATTACAACTGCTGGTTGTTGCCAAGCCCAGCCTCTTTTTATCCCTAGTACAATGGCTAGCAGTGCTGCGGGACCAAATGAAACTAGGCTAGCAAAAATGAGCCATGCCGACCTGCCGCCAGAACCTCTGTGGTCAGCCAGCCCTCGCTTGATTCGCTCGCCCTCAACCCAGTCAAACCCTAATAGGAATCCTAGCATAAGAATCTCGATGAAGACCAAGGGCATAGTCCAATTAACAAGTGTACCATCGAGTGGTCCAAACTGGAAAGGAAGAGGCACCTCTCCACCGACTAAAGCACATATTATTCTATCAAATGCTAAGAGATAAACAACTCCTTCGAGGGCGTTTGGAATTCTAAGCCCAAGGTCGCTTCTACCCAGTAAACCTACTCCTGAAAGAACAGTTAATCCAATCGCAATCACTGCTAGATGCTTAGCGTCGTCGAATTCAACTACAGAATTGGAAATTCTTCCAGCTATGTGGACCAATACAAGTCCTGCCATAGAAATAGCAATCGGCAATTCAATACCCATCACATCGGGCAGCCTTAGGCCTATTTGGTTAGCCCTCAATCTTGCCAAGGTGCTGAATAGAATTGATATCATTACACAAAACGCTAGTATTGTAAATGCCGAACCAGTAGTGAAAGACATGAACATAGAGGCTAATATTACGGTTACTAGGAACGAAATAACA
>JABIUA010000040.1 GCA_018667575.1 Methanobacteriota archaeon
CCCTTCTTTATTGGTATATTCTGTGCCCCGTTTGGTTGCCTACTGATGTTAATCGGACTTGTAATGTCTGATCCGACATCTTCCTCAGTAATTATCGCTCAGCAACCACAACAAAGTGCTGGATATGTTATTGTTGGATATAATCAATATGGTCAGCCAGTTTACGCACCTACAACTCAAGTTCAGACACAATATTATGTAGAGAAGTAGCTACACAAGTTTACTGTTTGACTTATTGTTAGTACTAATATATTGCATAGTAAAGGTAAATGAAACCTCATTATGAGTGTAGTTCATCTCAATGATTAGACAAAAGATACATCTCTACTGTAGGGTTGCTTTTTCCATAATTCAACACCCTCTTGACCATCATCACCAGCAAAGTACACATTTCCGTTATGAACATGAATCTCTCCAATAAGACCACCATTTGGATCTAAATCGAATACTTGCCATATTGTACCATTTATCGAATTATGAGCCCATAATTCTTCTCCGGTTGTTCCGTCATTAGCCGAGAAATAAATCGTGTCTCCTTCAACAGTAAGTTCCGACGGACCACCTTGACCAGAGGTTGATTGAAAATTGGTAATTTCCCAAAATGAATTGTTTTGACTTTCATATACCCACATTTCGAAGTGATTCCCTGAAGTAGCCTTGAAGTAAACTCGGGTTCCAAGAATTACGAGTTCAGAAGCTGAACTGCTGGCAGACCCTCCCCGTATATCTGCAGCAAGCCAGACTGAATTATTTGTTGTCTCATAAGCATATAACTCATTTCCGTGGGTCGTACCTGCGTTTGCGGACATGTAGATCATAGTTCCCTTAGCAACAAGGTTTTGAGGACTCGAAGAGAGAAGTCCGGGATTGATATCTTTCACCATGAAGGTGGTATTTGTGGCCGTCTCATGCTTCCATAATTCAATTCCAGTCACTCCAATCTGTGGCTGGGCTGAGAAATATAGGTCGGAATTAACGGCAATTAACGACGATGGTTGGATATCTGCTTCTACTTTCCATACGCTGAAATTAAGAGTTTCATAGGCCCAAAGGTCGAATAGTCCAATTCCCGTTGAACCAGTACTGTCTCGAGCGCTAAAGAAAACAGTCGTGTTAATGAGTGTAAATTCGCCAGGATAGCTAGAGCCTCCTGGGAAAATTTCCTTGATTTGCCATGCTGTAGCATTTGATGGTTCAAAGACATATGATTTGACGTTTAAGTTCAAATCTTGTCCTGCGAACATCAATTGTGAACCTATCGCTCGCAATGAGAGTACACTACCTGAGTAAACCAATGATATATTTCCATTTTCATAGGCCCAAATTCCACTTTGAGTTCCGTTGTTTGCCGTGAAGTACATGGTCGAATTAATTGTGATGAAATTCGAAGGATTACTACTTGTTGAACCTGGGTTGATATCATCAACTTGAATCACTGAAAAACTTGTACAAATCAGAGTACGAGACAAGACTTCCCCAGATTCTAAGATTCCATTGAGTGCAATTCCATTACCTGCCCCATTATCCATTCCTTGCTCTAGTAATTCACCAGTGCCATTACAACCGAGATTGGCTGGAGCAGTTGAAAGGCGAGCAACCATCATCGTCATTGTCGAACTTCCATTGGTTCCATCTTGACCAGTTTCGCCATTGCAAATTAATACAAATGAATCGACTTCATCAGTAGAAAGAATGTTGTCATTATTATTGTCAATTCCAGTTTCTACTAGAGTTCCACTATTTGGACAGTTAACTCCATTTGGTTCAACTTTAGTGACTATTAGGGAAGTAAGTCCATTATTTCCATCAGTTCCATCAGCACCATTCTGACCATCTTCTCCATCGACTCCGTCTTGACCCATCAATCCATTATTACCGTCAGAGCCATCTTGACCATCAGAACCATTGGTACCATCAGCACCATCTTGGCCGTCTGAACCATCGGTCCCTGACGGTCCGGTGAGGTCTACTATCGACCATGTGTTGTTTTGACAAACTTGAAACATTGATTGTGATGCTATGAAGAATATTTGATCATTGGTGGAATCATCACAGTTTGGTAAAGTCTCGATGGAAAGGACTAGATGGAAACTCGAACCATCTGTACCATTTATTCCTGCAGTACCCTCTTCTCCCGATGGTCCCTGAGCTCCTTCGGAACTAGAAATTGAATAAATTGAAAAAGGAACAATAATCACAAGTGCAGCCATTAGTATAGCAGTAATTGTAGGATTTCCTCCGGACTTTTGCAGGAAGTTTCCTAAATTCTCTTTTGGTTCATTTAAGTTCGCAAAAGATTCTTCGATAGTTTGGCTCTCAGAAACATTAGTAATTTGAGGAATTATTTCTTGGTTGATAGGGTTATCAGTAATTGCTTGTTTTTCTAGGATCTTTTGCTCACTATGGTAAGTTGAAATCTGCTCAGCAGTCCATCCATTTGCAGTTAGTTGTTCATCAGTCCACATAGGCCTCACCATCGTGATTCTTATTATTATAGTATTGGTGCATTGTTTTGACATAGTTTAACCAAATGATGGTTAATGATTACTCATGAAATCTCAGTCAGTCTACAATCTCGTGTCCAATGATTAGAAGTGTAACTGCAAATAATGCGAATGTTCTTTGCAAATGAAGCAGTCTTGCACCTTTTCTAAATTCTCTTGGTGGCCATTTCCATTGCATCATGAGTCCAGAAATAACAAGGAGCCAAATAGATCCCATTGCGACCCATAAGGTCCAGTGCCAATCAAGGACTAAACCGTGAAGGGTACCCACTATTGCAGCACCAATTCCAATCCAAGTATGCACTTTCATGAATCTACGATTAAAGGTTCCTAATTTACGTTTAAATTCACGTGGTTCGACATCAAACCTTTCGGGACCATTCTTTCTTAGCCACATGAAAGTAGGTTTCCACACCACGATGAGTAGAGATGCAATCATCAGATAAAGTGCTATTTCTCCAGCATCTTCTCCATCGAAACCAAGAATTTCTTCGTCGTCATCATCGTCATCATCATCAGCCAATGCGCTATTGGACAGTATAATCATCAAAAATGCAGTAATTAAAAGTAAATATGTGCGACGCATCCTGACTCCAATGTACGATTAAATTGTTATTATTTAGTAGTATTCTATCACTTAATTATGCATACCGCTTTATCAATAAACTTTCATCGACCCACCAACATCATGCAGGCCCGACATTTGTCCAAGGAGGATGCAGTTTTTGCATGGGAAATAAATGAACAAGGACTACCTGGGACAGGTAAGGTGACAGTAGAAGAAGTTTCACGATTAATTGAAATTTCCAATGTTTCTTTGGGTGTTTATGAACAGGAACAATTAGTTGGGTTTGTCATTTGTCTTTCACCAAATGTTGATTATGGTAGTCTAAATTATGCTTGGTTCAATGAGAAATTTGATAATTTCCTATATGTAGATAGAATCGCAGTTTCAAAGGATCATCGAAACAATGGAATAGGGTCTTATATCTACCAAAAGTTGATTGAAATATCTCAACAAAAGAACGTTCCAATCACTGCTGAGGTTAATCTAGAACCACCAAATCCAGGCTCGATGAGATTTCACCACCGATTTAATTTCGTTGAAGTTGGAATTGTACACCATCAAGAAAAATCAGTTACTATGTTGATGCGTAATTGAATAAAAATCCAACAATCAAGTTTCGGATATTGATTTACTGTATCAGACTAAAGGATTTTACTGACATTGAACCCCAATAGTCAATAGTGTCGGGTAATTGAAAGTATTATGGCTGAGAATGTTAGTTCCGTTAAAGTCAACTGGCTGAATACCATTTTTCTCGTAATTACACCAATTTTAGCCGTTCTAGGTCTGATACTAGATTGGTCTTATTTTGGCGCCCCAGGATTACTCGAATTTGTAATTTTCATATTGTTTTATTATGCCTGTGGTCTATCTATTACAGTAGGTTATCACCGCTTATTTTCTCACCGTTCTCACGAAGCATCTTGGCCGTTAGTTTTGTTTTACTCTATTTTCGGAGCAGGAGCGTTTCAAAATTCTATAATAGAATGGTGCTCGGACCATCGTAATCATCACAAATCAACAGATTCAGATGATGACCCATATTCAGCTTCGCGTGGCTTTTGGTATTCTCATATGGGATGGATTCTTATCGAACAGGATAAATTTCAGAACGACTTCTCTAATGTTAAAGACTTAGAGCAAAGTAAGATAATTCGTTGGCAGCACAGGAATATTTTCCTCATAGGGGCATTTTCTGGAATTATTGCACCTGCCCTATTAGGTTACTTGATAGGGGGAGTTTCATCAGCAATTGGGGGTTTAGTTTGGGGCGGTTTAGTTAGATTGGTATTTGTTCATCATGGTACTTTTCTCATCAATAGCGCAGCACATATTTGGGGTACTCAACCATACTCTGAAGAGAACTCTAGCAAAGATTCATTTTGGCTGGCATTTCTAACCTTTGGAGAAGGTTACCATAATTTTCATCATACCTTCCAAGCGGATTATAGAAATGGCCACAAGTGGTATCATGTTGACCCGAGTAAGTGGTGGATTGGAATATTTTCGATGTTGAGACTAAAATCTAATCTTAAAAAGACACCTAAGCATTCAATTGAAGTGGCTAAACTAGATATGAAATTCAAGAAAACTGCAAATAAACTAAGTTCCAAGAATATTGATGTAAGTATATTTGAAAAGCAAGTAGATAACTATCGTAAGTCTATGAGAGCATGTCTGTTTGAAATTCATAAAGCGCGCAAGGAATTGAAAGAAGCCATGAAGAATCAGTCAGAGTCAATACGTGAAAAGATTGTTGAAATCAAACTCTCTTACAAACAGATCAAGGACGAACTTAGAATTATGTTCAAAGAAATGAATCAACAATACCGTGGTATTTCAGTTTAGATGATGACAATTGAACATCTATCTAACGATTATACAAAAATCCAGCATAACTCATTCTCACCATGGTGGTTTGGTCGACATTGACATCTTGAGAACTATCTATCGTAAGTTGCCAAGAACCGCGCATAGGGCTTTCTTGGTTAGTCTCCCAAGTGAACTCTTCTCCGACAACTAATGTCTCTGTATGACTGTCAACGATATTACCTTCAGTGTCTATTAGATTCCATATTATATCAGTTGGTTGAGATGAAAGTGGTAAGGCTTGAGAATTCCCTATGGAGATATTTAGGATTTAATTTCCATTTGTTCAGCATCTTCAACCAATGTGAATTCAAAATCTCCATTTGCACTGTCATAATCTATATTAGAAAATAGAACTTTCATTCTTCTATCTTCAAATGGATCGTGGAACCATGGTTGTCCTCCACGGAAAATTTTGAGAATTTCCTTGTAATCATCCATTGGCATTTTACCTGTGATAGTATAAACCGCTGATTCAGCACCTTCATCGAGCAAGTCGTCACCTTCATTACCTCTAATGACCGTCCTTTGCATACGTCTTTTGATATTCATGTGCACATTACAATTAGATATTTTAATCCAATCTTTCCCAACATTTGCTATGAAGCATTCGCCATTGTTCATACACCTGCCTGCGGCTCAAGGCTTTTATGATTTTTGAATCAGCAACTTCCTTTCACGGTATAGGATGTAAATCCATACTGCGATAAGTAGAAACATATTAGTGAACCAAAACCACGGAGTTGACCATCTAACTCCATCAAACATCAAGTCAGAAACTGGATGAAATATTGGTGTTGGGAAGAATTTGAGGGTATGTGATGGGATATCAGTCCATATGTGAAAAAACCAAGGTAGCCAAAGCATGAATGCTTGCTTTCCAGGTGTATATGATGTTAGAAATAGGTTTTTTATTATCCGAGGTGTACCCTTTTTCTCAAAGTAAAGCCATGTCAATAGGCAACATGTCGTTACTACAATTAAACTGTGACTCCATTGATATATAGCCCATGAAAGTGGGTGGAAATCAGCAGTGAGCGTATTATCATCGATTTCTGGTTTTTGAAATCCACTAAATGCTCCAACAATAGATGCCGGGACAAAAGCAACCAAGTCTGGAAGTACTGCCATTGGTCCAGCAATTCTTGCTTTGACTTTACCACGAGTTACCGCCATCCCCCAAAGCCAGTGAGATATTACGTCCATGTCCTTTCCTCTAAAATTACATTATTATTCTTATTGGAGTATTGAATCTGAATCTCAGTAATATGGTCTAAAAAGCAATATATTGGCTCAAATTTTTAGGGAAACTTCATACCTGTTTGAAAGCCAATAGATGAATGGTGGGATGCGTATGACTGAGCGAAAGCAGGATGCTTTAACGGAAAAATTCCTTGATTCACTGATTGAAGCAAATCAGATTCAAGTTGAGAAAGAAGAGATTAAACTTCAATTGAAGTCATCCCCAGAAGTGAATGATGACGAGTCATTTTCAAATCTGGCAAATAGAATTGTCGACGAAGTAATATCTACTAGGTCACATACAGATTTGGCCCGTGAAGTTCTCAATCAAGCAGGAATCGACACCAATGATGGGCCAGCAGAACCACAAGTATTCAACGGACATCTAAGGCATGTAGGCAAGAGGGCGAGAAAGATTGCTCGCAAGGAAAACACAAATCTTAGAATTCGAAAAGTTAAGGTTCAATCAAGAGGTGCACCACCCAGCTTAAGGCGTCGTGGCGCACCTGGTGAAACAAGAGTTAGACCCTCTATTGGACTGGAAGATGAAGTTCGACGTTCTGCTAGAGAATCTAATAATCGAAGAGGCAAATCTAGGAAGAAATCTCGACGATTATTCCGAAGGTGATTATTACAAACGGTCAAAAAGGGAGAGCCTCCCCCGCTACATAGGTGGTCTACATGAGCATATCAAATCCTAGTGAAGAACATGTAATGCTTCGCGAGATGGTTCGCGACTGGGTTAACGAAAATGTGGAGCCTCAAGCCTTTGAATATGATAAGGAAGAGAAATTCAACTTGGAACTTCTAAGGTCTATGGGTGAAATGGGTCTCCTTGGAATAAGTGCCCCTGAAGAATATGGAGGAGCGGGTCTTGACGCAACTGCTTGTACGATTGTTCACGAAGAGTTGTCTGCCTCTGACCCAGGGTTCGCACTTGCTTACTTAGCCCATTCAATGCTATTTGTAAATAATTTATCATTTAATGGCAATGAAGAGCAGAAGGCTCGTATTTTACCCAAAGTTTGCTCTGGTGAATGGATTGGAGCCATGGCTATGTCAGAACCTGATGCAGGAACTGATGTACTTGGTCTGTCAACAACTGCCAAGCAAACTGAAGATGGCAGTTGGTGTATCAATGGCCGAAAGATGTGGATTACTAACGGATGTTTGGACGAATCAGGAACTCCTGCTGATGTAGTATGGGTTTATGCAAGGACTGGAACCGATGATAGAGGCAGAGTCCAAATGTCCACGTTCATCGTTGAAGCGGGAATGGCAGGATACTCAGTAGGTCAGAAGATTCTCGATAAGACTGGAATGCGTGCATCTAATACAGCAGAACTGGTTTTTGACAACTGTATTGTTCCAGCCTCAAATTTGGTTGGCAATACTGGTGAATCATTAATTCACATGATGTGCAATCTAGAGGCAGAAAGATTGACTTTGGCTGCAATGTCACTAGGAATCTCTCGAAGATGTCTAGATGAAATGAATAGATATGCCACTGATAGAACCGCATTTAAGAGTCAAATTAGAGACTTTGGACAGATCCAAAGACACATTGGCGATTCATGGGCCAAGTACCGTGCAATGCGTGCATATGTCTATGATACAGCAGCAAGTATGACTTTGGGTAAACCAGGTCATAGACTTGACTCAGATGGAGTAAAATTATTCGCTGCAACCGCTGCTAAAGAAATTGCAGACTCAGCAATACAAGTGATGGGTGGCTATGGATATGTTGGCGAGTACCATGTTGAGAGGCTATGGAGAGATTCTAAGCTTCTAGAAATCGGCGGAGGTACTGTCGAATCTCATCAAAAGAACATAACTAGAGATTTGTCTAAGACCCCAGAATCAATCAATCAATAATCTGATGATTCTGTAATGGTCCTATTATCCCTAGGACTAGAATACAAGTAAATGAGACCGATGATAAAAATAATCCCAGTAAACTCATATTTACCAAATCACCATTTGTGATTTCAAACAAGATACTCGCACCAATTCCGCTTGAAGTAGCCAAGACAAGAAGTATTACATTGGATAAATTAAACATCGGAGTTTGTTTATCGATGGTCTTCGTAGTGTAGAATACCCATACAAACATCGATGTAAACCAAAATGCAGTGAGCGATGGAACGCCTAATATCATCTTTTCAGAACCTTCATACTTCACTGAAACAAAAAACAGTACTGCGCCAATTAGCATAGTGATGCCTGTAAAAGTAATCGCTCTAGTTATGTTAGTTTTTAATGAATAGTGATTCATATCATCGCTATTCTGTTCCACAGAATCATTGGAGTCTATGTGCTCATCAGTTTTTCTTACTCTTTTCTCTAGCATGTCGACTCGCTCTGAGAGTCTTTGCATTTCTTCAAGAACCATGATTAA
>JABIUA010000112.1 GCA_018667575.1 Methanobacteriota archaeon
CATCAATTCCTGCAGTCTGGGTACCACTGTACAATGTACTTAGAGACCTACTTTTACAAGCAATGAATGTATTGAACTCAACTAGAGTTGGAGTGAATCTCAACGCTTGATGTAATTTCTGCTGTATGCTTTAGCATATTGGAGACTGTGCAATACTTTTCGTGACTCTTTTCAACGATTCTCTCAACTAGTTTCCTTGGAACATCTCCGCGAATGTGATACACCATGTGTATTGATGTGAACACCCTAGGAGCAGATTCTGCTCTTTCACTTTCCATCTCTATCCAAACTTTATCAAAATCTCTCTGTTTCAACCCCTCGACAACATCTGCTAGAGCACAAGCACCCATCATTTGCAATGTGAGTTGGACTGGAGATGGCCCATTTTCCCAATCGATAGTGATTTTCTGGCCATTCGCATTACTGCATTCTACTGAGTAGTCTCCAAGCCAATCAACTCGCCCGTACATATACATCGCATGGGCGGTTGATTCTTGAAGTAAATGCCTGTCGGCTAAACCGATTGCCATGTCTGAAAGCAGTATTACAATGGAAAATGGAGTATTAAGCATACCAAATGAACCAACAATTCACTACATCGAAGGTGACGGAATTGGAGTAGATATCACACCTGTAATGATTAAAGTGGTTGATTCGGCTGTTAATATGGCATACCAAGGGCAAAAGCAAATTCAATGGAATGAAGTTCTTGCTGGAGAAAAGGCATTCAACGCAACTGGGGAATGGTTGCCGGAAGAAACTCTCGATGCTATGAGAACCGGTTTGGTTTCTATCAAAGGCCCTCTAACAACTCCAGTCGGTGGAGGGATTCGTTCCCTAAACGTTGCACTTCGTCAAAAATTGGATCTTTATGCATGTGTTAGGCCTGTTAGATGGTATGATGGTACACCTTCGCCAGTTAAATCCCCTGGAGATGTTGACATGATTATCTTTAGAGAGAACAGTGAAGACGTGTATGCTGGAATCGAATGGGAAGCAGGATCTGAAGGTGTGGCTAAGGTCATTAAATTCCTTCAAGAGGAAATGGGCGTAGATAAAATTCGTTTCCCGAATCCCTCCGGAATTGGAATCAAGCCAATTTCTCAAGAGGGAACTGCTAGAATCGTAAGAGCGGCCCTTCAATATGCAATCGACTCTGACAAACCTTCGGTAACAATTGTTCACAAGGGAAATATCATGAAATTTACAGAAGGCGGATTTAGAGACTGGGGCTATCAATTAGCCAAAGATGAATTCGGTGCTGTTGAACTAGACGGCGGGCCATGGTGTACTATGAAAAATCCAAATACTGGCAATCAAATTATCATTAAAGATGTCATTGCGGATGCTATGCTCCAACAAATAATAACTAGGCCTGCTGAATATTCAGTACTTACCACTATGAATCTGAATGGAGATTACATCTCCGATGCATTAGCTGCACAGGTAGGTGGAATCGGTATTGCGCCTGGTGCAAATATCAACTATGATACTGGTATTGCAATCTTTGAAGCAACCCATGGAACTGCTCCTAAGTACGCTGGTCAAAACAAAGTAAACCCTGGAAGCTTAATTCTTAGTGCTGAGATGATGCTAAGACACATGGGTTGGAATGACGCTGCTGACCTGATTGTAAAGGGAATGGAAGGTGCTATTTCTGCTAAGACTGTCACCTATGATTTTGAAAGATTAATGGGCGACGCAACCCTAATGTCATGTAGTGAATTTGGCGATGCCATGATTTCACATATGTGAGATGGTTGAATGGAAGAAGACATAGTAGAAGTCAGAGAAAATTTGATTTCACTTTCCAAGGAAGCTGCTGATGATGACCAGCCTCTACGATGGTTCGAAGAACTATACTCAAGAGCCGAAAGAAACTCTATGATGATACCTTGGGCTACTCTAGAAGCAAATCCTATTATGCTAAAATGGCTCGAAAGTCGTAATTTTAGTGGTAAAGCACTGGTAGTCGGCTGTGGCCTTGGGGACGACGCAATCGGATTAGAAAAACTAGGATGGGAAGTAACCGCTTTTGATATTTCATCCGCATGTGTAAATTGGTGTAAGGAAAGATTCCCAAATTCAAATGTTGACTGGCGAGTTGCTGACTTGCTAAATCCTCCTGAAGAATGGCTCGGCAACTTCGACTTGGTTGTAGAAATACATATTCTCCAAGCAATTCCGGATGGAGGAATTCGAGAAACTGGCGCTCAGAGCTTACCTAAATTACTCAATAAGGGCGGCCATTTACTTTGTATCGGAAGACTTGATGATGGTAGACAATTAGAGATGAACCCCCCACCGTGGCCACTCAAAAGAAGTTGGCTAATAGAGCAATTCGAAGATTTACGGGAAGTAGATTTTGAATTATTTACCAAGTCTGGCTCTCCAACAACCCCAAGGTTTGTTGCGTCATGGATTAGAATTTAAATTTCTAACCAAGCATTTAGCATTCGACTATTCTTTACAACGCCGAATCCAAAGCGCTCCTCAAATGCTCTTGCAGTGAGGGTAAAATCGCCATCTCTAGTTGCGACTAAGACTGTACCCAAACCTTCTAGAGATTGATTCCCGAGATGTATTGCAATAGCCATAATTACTCTATCGGGTGCTTCGGGGTAAATTGCTTTACCATCTATCTTAGTTCTTTTCTGCTTACCGCCATGTGCCTTCTTCATAGCACTTAGTTCATCATAAATGTCATGATAATCTTGTAAGAATTTCTTGATTTCTTGCTTATTTTCTACGCTATCTGAATCTTCTTCTAAACGAATATCAAGAGGTTTCCACTGGTTGAAGTCCTCAATCACTTCCTCGGTTAATTTTTCTAAATTTTCTTGCGTCAAAACCTTATCAAGGATTTCAGGCCTAACTAAAGAGTTCTTGAATTTATCACGCAACTTGGAAACTCCTTTTCCAATCTCTTGTAACTCATGTCTAACGATTTGAGGCAGCCACATACTTATTTTCCCATCACGTGCACGACTGATCAGTACCTTGTGGAATGAGTTAAGTTCTGACAAGTCTAGACTGGTTTCACTAGCTAGTTCAAGTTGTGATGAAATCTTCTCTACAAGTGCATCGATCAATATATTGGTATCTACGATAACCAATGGAGGTAATGAGAGGTGCTTGAGGAATCTTCGAGAAGAATTGGTTATTTGCAATTTATATTTAGCAAACAAACTAGTTTCGGCATCTGCCAGCGTCTTAGAATCACGAAGCGAAAATTTACCTGAATTTTGCGCTCGCTCAAAGAACATCAATCCCTCGATAGGATTATTTTCAGCGGCTTCCTTGGCTAGGTCATATACTTCAATGGGCAAAGGTGAACTCTGCTGCATGATAGTCATGAACTGCATATCGAATGATTTGCGATTTCTTCTTCTACTCTTTTGAACCGTGGTTATTGCCGCTGTCACTCTGCCAGAGAATGGGTCATGGGGTAGTGTTCTTCTATGCTCGAATGGATAACTACGAAGTGCATCAAGTTCATCTTCAGCAAAGTAAACACGCTCTCTTTCTATCATTTCTCCTTCTTCGTTTTCCTCATTTACTACTCTAGTTCTTCTTACAAAGTTCTTGAGCATTTGAGTCGCTTTATCTGTACTCTTATTATTAGCAGTATACGATACGTTGAGGTAGAGTTGGAATCTTTGTGTAATAGCTGTCTTCAAAGCAGGTTGCTGTTCTAGAAGATTTACTGCCTCACTCCACTGGCCAGCATGAGCCAAATGAATCAATGCCTTACGATAAAGTATCATGGAATGCTCGAAATCAAATTCGTTGTGTTCAGCAGCGCGCCTATAATCTCTAGCGGCATTAATTTCGTCATTATTTTGAGCAGAAACTGCTGCTCTAGAAACAGTGTGCCAAGGAGAAAGGGGGTCGTTATCTTGATACCAAGAAACAAGGGATGGCAAGCCAATATCGTGTTCAAATATGAGTTGGCTAAGAGAATTTATTATTCTCGAAGGTATGTTTTCTCCCTCGACTAGTTTACTCAGAATTCTAACATTGTCTTTACTTCTGACGCCGTGTTGTAGTGTAAGTCTTACGTAATTCAATCTTAAAGTTGAAATCAAAACAGAGAATAATCTTGTTTCTAGTTCATCTAAATCACTTTGTTCTACACTAGCGATTAAATGGTCAAGATTTGTTAATGAAATTGTACCGCTACCACCTTCTTTCAAAGAGTTTCTTGCACTCTTAAGTGCCTGATAGCCACGCTTATCTAAAATTGTGAAACTGTCTTCATCAACACTACTTCCTTCCATCATAAGTAGTAAGGAATGGCTAGTCGAAGAAAGATATTCTGGTGGGTGGGTTCCGTGAATCGAAGATAAACCTTCAGACCGAGTATTTTCTGCCGTAGCTAACAGTTCCGAATCACCGTTTGCTGCGATCAAGTGGTACACGAGTAATGCTTCATATGGATGTGCTAAAACAAGTACTGGGTTGGAAGAAAATAATTTGGCTAGACGATTTAATTCTAGAGTTTGTGAATATATTTCAACTGCACTCTCCACAACTTCATCCCAAGCCTCGCTATTTTGGTCTTGTAATCTATTCAGTGCGAGTTTCAAAATTTTATTTGAAAGATCTTGAACTTTAATTATCTCAATTAGGCTAGCTTCGTCGAGATTAGGTATCTGACTTTCTAACCATTGATAAATATCTGGAGAATTCAAACTACTGATGACTGGCATTAACTCGGTTAAGTCAGCATTCTGGTCTAGAGTTTGTTCCAAAAGTAATTGCTTTGCTTCCTCAGTAGAGCCTTCGTTGTTTAATGCGGAAAGGTAAATCCAGGTTAATTGCTCTATCTTTGAATTATTCTCTGAGTTGTTACTCAACAATTCTATACCGTCTGATAATTCTCCTGAAGAAAGTTTAGTTGCATCTTCAAGAGGAGTAAGTTGCCATGCCAAATATCTCCTTAAGTGGGATAGTCCATCGTCAGAGTCGACTGTAATACTAGCCTTCCAATCCTTGACTTCACCGTTCATTAGACTCGACAAATCTGCAAACTCTGATGCTAATTTTGAATCTGCCTTGTTCAACTCCTTTACTGCTTTAGTACTGTCTTTTCCGGAAGTTAATGTGATTAGTACCGAGATTATTGATGCAGTTCCTTTGAGGTCCAAAAGTTGCTTTGAAGGAGAGACTACTCTCTTCGATTTAATCTGTGAAATTACCTTCTGTAAAGCGACCTGTGTTTCTGCATCTTCACATAATGGGCTGAATTCATTCAGTAATTCGAGAACTTTTTCTGAATCATTAATATCGATTCTTGCCTTAGAAATGTCAGTCTTTTTAGTAGACTTTTTCTGTTTCTTCTTTGAGATGGGGAATGCCAAAAATTGGCCCAATAAGGATGTGTTTTCGGCTAATTTATGCCAGGTTGCCTCAACGCCATTTTCTAGACAATATTCACGAAGGGCTTGCTCATCGGAATTATATTCATCTTTCCAATCGTCTTTCTTCAATTGCTTGTTGACCAACATAACCGCTAGACGGAATACTTCCGAAGAATCTGTATCGAGAACTATTTCTTCAAGGGAAGGGAGCCAATCAAGTGGGGTTTGTGTACCGCCACCGCGTGTTCGTCTCCTACTTCCTCTGTGTTGACGAGACATAGATGGTTTATCTTCATCATCGCCAGGAGGTTCTATCTCTTCCATTGCGATATAGACTAAACTTCTCCAAGGTTTCTCGAGCATTGTCCAGTCTGCAGTTTTAGCAACAACTCTACGGCGTTGGGGCTTTGGGATGTTCGCTTTGAAAGCGACTTCCAAACATTTTGCCATGTGCTCTAATTGCAGTTGTACCACTCCGGTAGTTTCAACGCGTAGACTCTCGAACTTCAACCCACCGGCAAAACGACTATGTTTTTCTACTCAAAAACAGAAATTCTGACTGCCAGTATAATTTATGATTACCACTTGGAGGCAAATGGTGGTACTTTGGATTTAGTGAGAACTCTCGCCTTACTCGCCCACCCTGTACTTGCCTGTGGCTTACTTTTTTGGATATGGTGGCAGTATTCTTGGCGTAAAAAAAGCACTCTAGTAAAAGGTGAAGAGAGAAAAGAAGCCTTGGCTCGTCATGAAAAAATGGGTAATCAGTTGGTTTGGGCTACTTTTATTGTAATATTAATCGCTTTTATTGGTCGGGCAATCGCTGGATGGCGCTCAAACGGGGATGTTTTCTCAGAAATATGGCCAACAAATCTACATGGCTTCATGGGCCCTCTTGGATTTGCTCTACTACTAGTATTGGCTAAATTAGGAAAGCAAACAAAATCTGCCAGAATTGCTGGAGAGAAGTTTACTCATCTAAAATTAAAACACGGGAGAGCAGCTGATTTCATAATCATAATAGCGATAATTCACGCCTTCTTAGGATTTTTATACCTATTCACTGTTCTTGGCTAAAGCCAAAACAGTCTCTCTGTTTGTCCACATACCTAACCAATGGTCTAGATTTGACTCGATCCCCGGTGACTGAACCCTACAGCCACACGCGTTGACATGCCCTCCTCCCGAGGGGTCCAAAGAAGTGGCCATTCGTGACAGATCATACCTATTTTGTCCGTTTTCAAGAAAAGAATTAGCATAGAAACTGGCTGATAAAGGAGGCCTTGATGGATTTTCTAAAGAGCCATCATGATATCCGTGAATGATGCAACACGCATCGGCTTTATCGCCCGCCCAAGCAGTGACAAGATAGCCGTTAGAATGAAAACCAGAATTTTCTAATCTACACACTGCAAGTCTATCAATTATTTTTGTATTCTTTGAAATAAAACTCTCAATGTCCTTTCTTTCGCTTGCTACCTTATTGATATGTTTAGAAACTAATTCATCAGAAAGAATCTCAGTAATAGATTTCTTAGATGCAAATAATTTCAATACCTGTTGCATGTACTCTTCTTCTCTAAGAGATAGGGTACGAGATAGTTGCAATACTGGACTATCAGCAAGAAATTCTTCAAGGGATATTCCCCCTGAATCTAAAGCATCTACTATAGGCATTATTTCTTCTAAGTGGGAAAGGTCAATCATCTGTGAAAGAAGGTCGTAAGCCACTCTTGCCGCAGAAGGAGCAGCCTCCCAATTACATATTCCACCCGACTCAAGGAAGTTCTTCTCTTCCTCTTTAGTTGGTCTGTTAGTTTGGTGATGGTCTAAGTACCAACCGCAACTAGGATGAAACGGTAAATCGACCATTGCAGTAGTAGACGTGATTAAATCGTCTATTTTACCAGACCTAACCAACGCCGCATGGGAAAAAATCACTTCTGCATCGGGATTAAATGATTTTAGAACCGCTGCTGCACAAAGGCCATCCAGGTCTGAATCAGCAATAATTCGGTCAAATGAAGGGATGTTGGTTCCTTCCATCATATCCAGTCCTGATGGATTTAGGCCAAGTAGTTTATCAACATAATAGGGAAAACACACATGACTGACAACGGACTGGAGTTGAACATGGAGACCTCTTGTGGAGTAGTCCTAGTCAATTTAGGAACTGTTCTACTTTTGCAATACCCTCAAGGTCATTGGGACTTACCAAAAGGACATGTTGAGCCTACTGACTCGGATCACTTTGAGACAGCTGAACGTGAATTGAAGGAAGAAACTGGAATCAGTGAGTTTGAATTTATGGATGGTTTTGAATATAGAACCGAATATGAGTTCTCTTACAAGGGAAAGGTACGTAATAAGCAAGTTTATTGGCACTTGGCAACCACTGAAAGAATTTCAATCTCACTTTCTAAAGAACATCGTGATTATATGTGGCTCGATTGGGTTCAAGCGATAGAACAGGCAACTCATGATGAAACAAAGGGTGTCATCACATCTGCTCATGGTTTCATGCAAGATGCTGGTTTGGATTAATCGATCATCGAGAAATCATTATCATTAGAGTTGAACTTTTTGATTAGCTCTACTACGCCTTCCGCTTGTTCTCTATTTGCTAAAGGTTTCCAGATAGTTTCTTCATTACCCAAACTGAAACTCACCCATCTACCAAGTACAAAGAGCCAATCTGAAAGTCTGTTTACATATACAAGCGCTAACTTACGTACAGATTCTTCACCTTCACTATCCATCAGCCTAACCATTGAACGCTCCAACCTTCTAGTTACTGTCCTGGACAAGTGAATGATTGCTTCGGGACCTTGTCCTGAAGGTAGGATAAAATTTCGTAATGGCTCTAAATGCTCTTGCCATGCATCCATCTCATTGAGTAATAACTCTGATTGTACCTCGCTTATCAATTCCATATACTCGGGTAACTCACTTGGTAGACATGCTAGTTCTGCACCAAGGTCGAATAGTTCATTTTGAATTCTAGATAACGCTAGGTTTACTACTCTCTTGACTCGCTTAATACTACTGCTTTGGCCTCCATCCCCATGGTCTTGAAGTCTATCACATTCCATTAAAATTATGCCAAGGGTGGCATTTAATTCGTCACATGTGCCGACTACTTCAAACCTTAAGTGGGATTTATGGTGTCTAGAACCGTCAACAAATGAAGACGTACCATCATCGCCAGTTCCAGTATAAACACGAGTGATTCGAGCCAAATTAGTCCCTCCGAGTAAACGATGCCAAGTTATGCTTCTATGAGTGGTTTGCGGGTAAGGTATGTAGTATCAGTGTGATGATACCATTCTATGTCCTCTTCGCCAAAGCACCAAGAATACAGAGCAATCTCACCATCGACAACCCCGTACCACTCAAGTCTACCAGGGTCCAACGATGCTACTCTTGCGCCTGTTAATGATAAGTTTGAGGATATTACTTGCCAATTTCTAATAGTGGTTGCTAATGCGTCTGCAACTTCGATAACGTGTTCATCTTCTGGCTCTAAATCCTCCAGTAATATTTCAATTTCTTCAGTCAAATCATGTGCATAGTCATTCATAACTTGTAGTTCAATCAATAATTGTCTCGCCTCAGGTAAACTTTCCCTGGCTTGTTCGATTGTTACTAAATGTGCTTTATGCGGTAATACCTGCTCTCTTTCTTCACGATTCTCTAACATTCCAATTTCCATGGGTCGTCCAGAAAAAATTGGTGAATTGCTCTCATCTGCCACAATCCTCTTTCTACGAGGAAGGCCTTGAACTCATCGCTTACTATCTCGGAAATATGACGTTTTGTCAATTCCGGCAAATTCTCCGATTATGCCGGACTAATAGCCACTGTACTGATTTTGTTCAATACTTTCTTACCGACGATCCCGCCAAGGAAAAGCCACATCACTATTTCAATAAATATTGCTACGTAATATACTGGCCCGAGAGACTGTAACATCGAAATACCATCATACGGGAGCCCGTATGCAATTATATAGGCCAACTGCGATAGTAAATTTGAACAAAACCAAACTATGAAGACAAACCATCCGAAATTAGTCAAATTCTTACTTTTACTGTCCCCTTCATCCCTGCCCATATTATTAATTGGTTTTTTATATTATTAATTGCTTTGTTTAGTTGTGCAGTAAAATGAAGAATAAAACCGTTTGATGGTTTTTAATTACCGGTTAACGTCAATAACTCAGCGGATATGAACTTTAACTGGCCTTTATCGATGATAGGCTTGACTCGATGGCTTCAATCCATTCGGCTGCTACTGCTTCTTCTCCACCCGAATCTAGTAAGGCATCATGCCATTTTTCAACTTCTTTTTCATTTCCTAAGAATTCATTTATTCTATGTAGGGCAACATAAGCCATAGGATTGAGGTGTTCCTCGTCAATATCCCATGCCTTCTCAAAGCAAGATAATGCCCCATGTTGGCCTGAAATCTGTCCGCGTCCCAAAGCCACCATTCCTGCTTGACTCCATGCAAGAGGTAATCTACCAATCAATAGTCCTCGGAAAACCAACCACACCTGGCCTCCTGAAAGAACCAATAATGCAAGGAAACCCGACCACTGTTCCATTGTGTTTAGGGTATCCCATGTCTGTATCATAAGGCCGCCAACTCCTACAGAGAAAAGAAAACCTGACATTGGAGCAACTAACACTTCACGCCTTGTATTCAGCATGTGGTGAACGCCGAATATTAATCCTAAAGCACCGATTGCGGATAAGAAAATAAAATGACCATTAACAGAGGCTGGCCTTGGCGCTGACTGTCCAATGAGAAAGAGAGATGCCATCAACAAAAGTAGAGTACCTAATCTTCTAGATGGTGTGGGAAATGGTTGACTTTTGGAACCGAAATAAAGAATCAGTCCGATGATGAATTCAAACAGGATTAGGAGCCAGCGTGTTGACGATTCTTCAAAAAACATCTCGCTCCCTAATTACGCGACTTGTTTGGCATTTTTGATTATTTGCTCACACTCTATGATACATTGTTCCCTTGATTATCTCGGTTGCTCGGTATAATTGCTCAAGAAGTAAGACTGCGGCTAGTTCATGAGGGAAGGTCATTTTTGATAGTCTGATTGTGTTCTTATTAGTTAGCAATTTCTTATTTTGCCAACCGTCGACTGGCCCTATTGCTAAATGAACGTCGTCCGAATTTAGCCCCCAATTTGATACCATCTTAGAAATTTCAATTGAACTATATTCTGGCCCTAATTCGTCCAAGAAAAACAGGCATTTGTTCTCCATTAATTTATTTTGATAGTCTAATGAAGACACCTTATCTGAGTGGATCTGTAATTTGATATTTCTCCCCTTCAGTCTTTCACCATACATATCGATTAGATTAGGATATGATGCTTGTTTTGGTTTGCCATGGAGATGGACAATTATTCGCCCCATGATGTGGCTAAGGGGTTTAGGTTTTCAAGCCACTAGACGCGTTTGATTAGCCAAGTTCAAGAAGTATGGAATCTAGGGAGATTTATGAGTTGGTGGAAATTTTGGGAGAAGTCTGAGAAAAAAACCTTCAATGACCCTTTGCTCAAAGACGGTCGGATGTGGCTATCTGATTTACGAAACCTTTGTGAAATGAATTTCGATAATCCTGAAGAGGCGCGTCGACAAATCAGACAAATGCAAATCGAATGGAATGATTGCTACAATACTGGAACTCTATCCCCTGCCAACAAAGATGGTTTAGAAAGCCGAGCTTTCAGGCTTCTAACATGCTCTGATAAAGAATGGATTAACTGGTTGGATGACTTGGATTTTTGGAAGATGGGATGGAAGCCTGTATCCGATAATGAAGACAAGGTTTGAAGTGTTACCCGATTTTGGCACTTCTATGGGACAAAAACCCACATTACACCTTTTGTATTCTTGTCCGTTCTGCTGGAAAGTTCGCGGGCTGATTGAATACCTGAAAATAGATGTTGACTTGGTGCCTGTAAATGGTTTGAAAATTAAGAAAGCGGTTTCATTTGTTGGTGACTGGGGTAAAGTCCCAGTTTTCACTGATGAAAACGGCGAGCACCATGTAGATTCTACACCACTACTCAAACTAATAGATGCAAAATATAATGATGGAATATTAGCGAGTATTTCTACGCCAGAACGTAATGATAAATGGATGGATTGGGCCGATACAAAAGTATCGAAAGCAACCGTTCCTATCCTATATGGGACGTTGTTTTCTGCGTTTAGAACCACTACAAGAATTTCAAAAATTGAGAAATTCGGATTTTTCTCAAAGCGGCTTTATGCTTGGGCTGGATTCCCGATCATGTGGGGAATTATTGCTAAAAAACGGGTCAAAAAAGACGGGCGTACTCCAAAGAAACTCTGGCATGACCTACTAACTGAGTTTACAGATGAACACCAAGGGAAGAACTTCTTTGGCGGCGATTCACCGAACCTAGTTGATTTCTCAGTATTTGGATACATGAGGTCGGTTTCGCCGTTCCCCCAATTCTCATTGCTTGAAGACCATGAAACGGGTATGGCTTGGTATAATCGTATGATGGTTCAAAGCATGGAGTGATTCTGTGAATTCACTCAACCTCGCTGGATTGGATTTTCAGAAGGTTGAGGCTGGTCATGTATTGATTGGTGAAAACAAAGGAGGGTGGATTTATGCTAGCCAGAGACCTCGTCATCAAGTTAAATGTCCTGATTTTTATATAATGGAAAAACCAATTAATGAAAGTCAGATTGAGCAAATCTCCAAAAATATCAATATTGAATCGGACCCTAAATTATGGAGCGCAGAAAAATTGGAACTATTCATTGCCTATCTCTCTGAAAAATTGAGTGAAAATATAGAACAATTAAACCGAGAAATGGACTGGGAAATAAGATGCCCAAGTCAAGGTGAATGGTATCTATCGTTAGATAAAAAGAAGATTATTACCACAGAAAAATCTCGTGAATTATTATCCGATGGAACTTCATCCAATCACAGAGGAGCCATGATGGATGGAAGGCCTAGAAAGTTTGAGGGTTTTGGCCCAATGCAGCACCATAAAGCAGCAATTGAAACTCATCCTTCAAAGAAAGAAATAACTGCGATTTCAAGCATCCCAATGGATAGAGACAATATGGGCGTAACTGTTAGATTTGTTATCTCGCCTATTCGTAAAGGGGACATTGTTCGCGTCCCAGCAAATGCGGATGTCATATCAAACATCAAAGTAGAATTATTCTGGACTTTCATTTTAGGTATTCTTCCGTCGTTTGCAATACCTATCCTTAGAGGCATGGGCTCATATGCCACGGAAGGTTGGGCAAATCTACTATTTGGAGGGCTCTGTGCTGGTTTTGTCTCTGGTGCATTTTGGCGTCCAAAAAGGCCAACAGTGATGTACGAGCAGGGTGAAAAGGTTACAATCTCTCATCGGTAGCTAGAGTTTCCCAATAGGAGTCTTGGCGTATCGCATCAGCAGCACATATAGCTGCCATGTTAACGATATGCCTTACTCCATCTTGCCTTGCAACCAACTGAACAGGTTTGTCCATTCCTTCGAGAATTGGACCAGTCATTTCAGCGCCGCCAAGCTCTTCCAATAATTTGTAAGCGATATTGGCTGCCGCCAGGTTTGGTAACACTAAGACATTCGCAGGGCCCTCAAAATTCATGAATGGGTATTCGGATTGAACTGATGGATTTAATGCTGTATCCGCTTGCATTGGTCCGTCTATTTTCAGTGTTGGATCTATGTCTCTAGCAATTGAAATTGCATCTTCAATTCTCTCAGAACGTTGCGCCCTAGTACTACCAAAATTAGAGAAAGAAAGCATAGCAACTTTCGGGTCAATACCAAATCTGCGAGCTATCTTAGAAGTTTGTACAGCAATTTCTGCAAGG
>JABIUA010000124.1 GCA_018667575.1 Methanobacteriota archaeon
CTTGGAATACTACTGGTGTAAACCCTGGATTGACTGCTGGTGTAGATTATAATTCTACACCACTGGATGTAAAGAGGTATACAAGTACAGACTTTGAATTAGTATTCGAAATTGGCATTCCAGGTATGCTTGTCGATGATGAAAGACATTGGATAATAATTGCAAATCCAATAAGTACTGGTACGGTATTAGATGGTTTGGTGTCAGTCTACTCGAGTGATGCTACCAATAATCAAAATGACAAACCACTAATTGAATTCCACACTACAAACGTTTCAGCACTAAATGTTACAGCCATGTCATCAACATTTGATGCAGATACTCCGATTCTCTTTGAGGCAGTTTCTTTTGACCAATTTGGCGTGATTAATCATCCAAATATTCCAGTAGGTTCTTCTGTTGAATGGAGCACCACATCTGGTTCTATTTCCTCGATTAATTCTACTATGGCAACGATGACGCCGTCTACTAGTGGCCTGCAAACAGTTACAGCATGTTACGGAGTTATCTGCTCGAGTTTCGACCTTATCATTGATCCTGGAATTCCAGTCCAACTTATCGCTTCACTAGATAGTACCAATGCACTTAATGCTCAAACGATTACTGCTGATGAAACAGCTGAAATCTTTTCTTATGTATTAGACCAATTCGGAAACATTGTTACAAGTCAAACAATAAATTACTATTCGACAAATGGTACTATGACGGGGGCAGTTTTCTATCCGTACAGTGTAGGTACACACAATTTGAAGGCCGAATGGAATGGTGCATCCAATACTCTGAGTGTCGATTTAACAGTAACGGTTACTCCAGGTGCTCCAGATGAGATAGAACTTACCGGTTGTGAAACAGTCTTAGAATCTGGAAATACATGCTCATTATATGCCACTACATTTGACCAATTTGGAAACTTGGTTTGGTTTGATGATGTAGGGTCATATTCCCTCACAGCAACGAGTGGTAATATAGTCAAGATTCAGACTCCAACGCCACATAGTCAACCTCCTTCTGCCAATATTATTGTTGGTGAATTCACGGGAATCTTAGTTGGTAATTCTACAGTTGATATCTCGACTGCTAATGGCTTAATCGATAGTATCGTTGTCGAAGTAGATCACGGACAAATGGCATCTCTGGAATTAATAGGCTCTTCTAGCACTATAACTGCGGATGACTCTTTAGATATCACAGCAACAAGAATAGATGTCAATGGTAATCGTTTGCCAATCTCTATTCCATTAGAAAATTGGACTCAATTAGCCGATGGAACCTTGACAGTAGGAATTCCACATGTATGGGTTCCAACATTCCAAGGAACTAAGACATTGACAGTCACTTATGAATCCTTTACCGAGGACATCAGCGTGTTTGTATCTAGAGGGTTGTTGGATAATCTTGAATTGATAGTCAGTGATCAAGTTTCAAATGACTTATTGTTCAGTATTACAGCAGACCAATCAATTGATGCTAGTATCAAAGCCTTTGATTCGAAAGGGAATATATGGTATCCACTAGTTAACTGGTCAATTTCCCACTCTACATGGGCTAATCAGAATGACTTAACCAAGACTACCAATAGCACAGATACAGTATTCTCTCCAGTTCACGAATCTACTGAATCTTATGTCTTAACTGCAACTTATTATGAACAAGGATTGGTTCACGAAGAACAGATATTCGTGTCGGTTTCTAAAGGTGATTTAGATAATTTTGTTATCTCTGCACTTGATGTTAATGGTGTCGCTCCTGATGAAGTTGATGGCTTTACAATCACAGCAGATGAGTCGATTTCGTTCTCATCAGAATTAAGTGACTTTGATGGCAATGAATTTGACCCAAGTGTTTTGTCATGGATATTAGTCGATCAGTCTAATGGTTTAGAAAGCGATATTACTGCATCACTAACTTCTAACGGAATGATTTGGGAAGCAAGCACTGCTGGAGAGTGGCAAATATATGCTTACTCAATAAATAATCGTGGGCAAAACCTAACCTCTAGTTTTGACATCTTGGTAGAACATGGAGTCGCATTATCGATTGAAGTAGTGGCTTCAGCAACAAGCCAAGATGCTGGAGGAGAAATTACTTTGATGGTATATGGATATGATTTTGATGGAAATAAATTCCCTCAAACAGTATCTTGGAAACAAAATAATGGTCTACCTCGCAATATTTCTCTTACAGATTCTGAAGCTGTTTATTCATTCAACGGAACAACTAGTGGAAACTATTCATTATCCGCAAC
>JABIUA010000008.1 GCA_018667575.1 Methanobacteriota archaeon
TCCATGTCCATGGCGGCTGGACGGACTGGTAATCCGGGCATTGTCATCATATTACCAAGGATTGCGACAATGAAACCTGCTCCTGCATTTAGTCTAAATTCTCTAACCGGTAAGGTAAACCCACTAGGAGCGCCTAATTTTCCTGCATCATGTGAGAATGAATATTGGGTCTTTGCCATACAGACTGGTAACTCTCCATAGCCCCAAGAAGTAATTTTGTCAAGTTGCTTCTTGGCTTTTGCTTCTAAGTATACTTCCTTAGCCTTATACATCCGTGTAGCGATTGCCTCAACTTTTTCCATGATAGGTGCATCATTGACAAATAGTGGTGTGAAAGGTCTTCCGTCTGCTACATGGTCTTGTATTGCTTTGACAACAGCATTTGCTAAATCTTCTCCACCAGCACCGCCTTTGGCATGAACTTCAGTAATTGTTACTGCCTTGGCGCCACTAGCATGTGCAGCATCTCGAAGGACTGCAATTTCACCGTCTGTATCGGCTGTAAATTTATTGATAGAAACAACTACTGGAATTCCAAACCCAGCCATATTCTTGATGTGGCGGTCGAGGTTTGTCATAGCACCTGCTTTGACCGCTTCGATATTTTCTGAGTCTAACTCTTCTTTACTTGGCCTGTAGCCACCTCGACTTCCAAAGGCACCGCCATGTAGTTTCATCGAGCGTATTGTGACATTCATTACTACACAGTCGGGGGCTTTTCCAGAAGTTGCTGCTTTGATATGCATGAATTTTTCAGCACCCATGTCAGAACCAAATCCAGCTTCCGTGACTACTATGTCGGCAGCACCGAGTGCTAATTTATCTGCAATGATGCTTGAATTTCCATGGGCTATGTTGGCAAATGGCCCGCCATGAATGAATGCAGGATTTCCTTCTAAAGTTTGGACTAGATTTGGTAGGAATGCATTTCTTAGTAGTAATGCCATCGCTCCAGGTGCTCCAATTTCCTTGGCTTTAACCGGATATCCTTCAGTGGATTGGCCTACTACAATTTCACCGAGTCGATTACGTAAATCCGCATAATCTGATGCTAATACTAGAATCGCCATTACTTCACTTGCCGCAGTGATGTCAAAACGGTCCTGTCTTAGGTGTCCATTAGCAGGCCCTCCCATTCCAATTACGATATCTCGTAAAGCTCGGTCATTCATGTCGATAACACGCGGCCAGTCAATCTTCGTTGGGTCTAATTTACTGGTATTTCCATGTTTGATATGGTTGTCAATCAATGCAGATAGTAGATTATGGGCAGAAGTGACAGCATGTAAATCTCCAGTGAAATGTAGATTTATTTCTTCCATAGGCAGTACTTGCGAGTATCCTCCTCCTGCAGCACCACCTTTTATTCCAAACACAGGACCCATTGAAGGCTCACGTATTACACATGTAGCAGATTGACCAATCTTACAAAGTGCTTGAGTTAGACCGATTGTAGTTACAGTTTTACCTTCACCAAAAGGTGTAGGATTTACAGATGTGACTAGAACAAGGCTTCCCTGAGGCTTAGAGAAGCGTTGCTTGAGAGCATCCCAGGTTATTTTTGCAACACCATGACCCATTGGCATAAGTTCGGTTGACGAAATACCTAATTTCCAAGCAATTGCTTCAATTGGCTCTAATGTAGCCGCACTTGCAATCTCTAAATC
Source organism: Methanobacteriota archaeon (assembly GCA_018667575.1). Lineage (GTDB taxonomy): Archaea > Thermoplasmatota > Poseidoniia > Poseidoniales > Poseidoniaceae > MGIIa-L1. The sequence continues at coordinate 1,668 of JABIUA010000008.1, forward strand.
ACTAGCCATGAGTTACTTGCATATCGCTGAGCCTTTGAAACTCACGGTTGTAATATGCAATAAATCACCGATTAGACAACCTTTGGCGAATAGCCGTAGTATGTACTCAGTTCTCGTCTTCCTTCATACTTCCAAGGTAGTCAGGCAAATCAACGCCAGCCATCTTAGCAACATCATGAACAGGTGGTAGAGACTTGATTAGAGATGAAACGAAGTTAGCAGTGCTGCCACCCTCTCCGCCATTTCCAGAATCCCAAACAGTGATCTTGTCAATCTTCAAGTTAGAGATTGCTTCAGTTTGGCGAGCAACTAACTCTTCGATCTTCTCGACCATCAATAGAGTTGCAGCAGCCTTCGGGTCCCCTCCAGCGCTCTTGACTAGAGCTTGGTAACCAGCAGCCTTTGCTTCTAGGACTGCCTTGGTTCCTTCCGCCTCAGCATTGTAGCGTGCGAGGATAGCATCTGCTTCACCTCTTGCGATTCTTCTTTGGCGCTCTGCTTCTGCTTCGGAAGCAATCTCTATTTGCAACTTAGATACTTCTTCACGAGCGATTTCTTCAGCACGCAGTCTTTCACCCTCAAGGTTATACTGGGCCTTCTCAATTTCCGATTGTGCTCTACGCTTGGCAACTTCAGAACGTTGTAGTGCTTCAGCTTCTTTTTCTGCTAAGTCCGCATTATAAGATGCAATTGATGCACGAGATTGGTTTTCACCTTCAACAGCCAGAGCTTCTTGTTGTTGAACGAAAACACGTCTTCCAGCCTCAGCCGCTTTCTGACCTTTATCAGATTCAGCCTCGTTATTTGCAACTTCAATTTCTCTTTCACGGTCTGCAGCGGCCTTACCAACAGCACCAGTACGAGCAGCTTCTGCTCTGTCAACAGTAGCATCAGCAATCGCAACAGCAGCAGCCTTTGCACCAATAGATGCGATATAGTCAGCCTCATCAGTAATATCTGTGATGTTGACGTTGATCAGGTAAAGTCCGATCTTGTGTAATTCAGTATCGACGTTGTTTGAAACCATTCTAAGGAACGCTTCTCTGTCTTGGTTGATTTGTTCAATAGTCAGAGATGCTACAGTCAAACGTAGTTGACCAAAGATAATTTCTTTTGCCATGTCCTCAATTTGTGGTGCAGGCAGGCCAAGCAAACGCTCTGCAGCATTTGACATGATTGAAGGAGCAGTAGAAATACCAATGGTAAATGTTGAAGGAACGTTAATACGGATATTTTGTTGTGATAGAGCATGTTCTAGATTGATACTGATTGTCATTGGCTTGAGGTCTAGGTATGCATAGTGTTGAATAAGCGGCCAGACAATTTTACCACCACCGTGGTAACAAGCGGCTGCTCCGCCTTCTTTGACATTACCATATACAACAAGAATTTTGTCAGATGGTGCTAGTTTATACCTGCTTGTTGCGACATATATTGTTACAATCAACGCAAAAACAAACAAAAATATTCCAATTAAACCTAAACTCTCTGCTACGGCCATGTAGTGTGGATGCGTGCCTACCTTATGAGGGTTGACCCGACGTCATAGGACTAATTATTCTCACTCTTCTTCCTTTGATTGAGATATATTTAACGGTTTGACAATGAGTGTTTCTCCAATTGCGTTAATCACCTGAATGAATTTACCAGTTTGAATAGTCAATGATTCGTCTTCTGCAACTGCATCTGAAGTTCTAAGAGCACCTTGGTATTCAACTTGTACTTGGCCATGCTCGCCAGCATTAATTGTTCTGTAAACAGTACCTTTTGCACCAATGGCCTCAGAGTACTTAACCGTATTATCCATTTCCAAACTCTTCATCAATTGGAATACTTTTCCAATTAGGTACATAGATATTGAACCAGCCACAGTTCCAGCGATAATCGCAATGAAGGCATTTTGATCTGCTTGCGATACTGCAAGGCCAAAAATACCAAACATCATTACGAAACTAAGTAATCCCTGAATAGTTAAGACGTGGAATATACCTTCAGCGCCTATATCGACGTCCACATCGCCGGGTAGAATGTCCATTGCTCCGTCTGCAACTCCGCCAATCAATATTAGAAGGAAATATATCATGAATAGAAACGTACCAATAATGGCCATAGCTGCAAATAATACATCTACGCCAGTTACTTCGCCAAGTCCAATCAAATCCATAAAATTACCAATCAAACCCATGTCTTCACCGTGTATGGACAATGAGTCCGCATTCATCAATCTTCCCGTTCTTTTAGTACAGGTCTAATGTAAATGAGATAGTAATGCCCGTAAACAACAGGGCCAAGAGATAATCCAACGAGCACTGCAACGCCCCACATTGGGAAGTCTAAGGCAAGGCCAATCGACATGATGATTAATAATGTAATTAGAATTGATGCTTTCTCAAATATTATGTAAAAAACATTGGTACTATTATTGATGCGATCTCTCATCATAAATAGGTCGAACAAACCTACCATTTAACCAACTCATACTAGTAGGTCAGACCAAGAGAGTTCACTAATTAAAACGATAAATCCATACAAAATTGCGATGAATAGTACAGGATTTCGACCTACTTCGGCATCGGAATCTACCTGCTGCATTCTTCCGTTTTCATCGCGATACATCGATGTCGTTTCAGAAGTGGTATAGTTGCTACCTTGGGTGAATTCACGTTCATTTTTCTTGGTCTGGTACAAAAGATAAATGATTGTTCCAATGACGACTCCAAGAGCCGGTCCAACTAGGTCTCCTAGAGATTCATTGAACTTTTCCCACATCGCAAACGAAAGATATAGACTAAGTAAGCCGGTTAGTGTGCCAATAACTCCCTTGCCTCGATGTTGATTGCTGAATAACGCATTGGCTTGCATGTACAACGCACTATCGGCTTCTTTTTCAAACCTATGTGTTACATGTTCAGATAGATGGTTTCATTGAAAAGGAAAGACCTTGCCCAAAAGTCATGGCCGAGGTGTATTATGGGATTGCCGGAAACCCTGTTTCTCATTCAATTTCACCATTATTGGTCTCAATTGTTGCTCAGCACCTCAAACAAAATAGTAGAAGTAAACCACAGCTTGAAATTAAAAGTCTAAATTTAATCGAGGCAAACTCAATTCAAGACGCATTGGCTTGGGGATATGCTAAAACAATTCCAAATCCGGTTAACTGGGATTATACAGGCGCACCTTTTGGTAAGTTTAGAAATCGGGCTCTCATTCAAAAAGCATTAGAAACCACAGGTAAAGTAGTACTTGAAGATCAAGATTTAACGATGATAGATAGTTCCATAAAAGTAGCCTCATTTCCCCTAAGTAGTAAAGTAAAATTACCCACAAAAGCGTTTAGAGAAGAGATTTGGCTTAATCTGACCACTCCTCTAAAACACCAATTAACCAGTCAAGCAGTGGTAGATTTCAATGAATCTTCGCTGATTGAGTCGGTAAATGTCCTCAGATGGGACGGACATGGATGGTGGTCATCAAATGTTGATGGCTGTGGAGTTGTCAGATGCGCTGAGTTTTTTGGATTAGATGTGACTTCTGGCGCTATTTTAGCGATAGTAGGCGGAGGAGGGGCTGCGCGCTCGACTGCACATGCATGGGCTAAAAGTGGCGGTAAAATCAAGATAATTTCAGGTCGAAGAACTATCGACGATGGCCCTTGGAGTGAATCGATTATTGAATCAGATTCATATGATATGATGATAAATTTTGACTCTGAGGAACTTCCTAAAAACTTCGATGATAGTGCCATAATAATTTCTCCAAGGTACGAACTAATGGAAGGCACTATCGAACAACGAATTCAAAAATTAGTGAATGGTACATTAGATGGAAGATGGATGCTTGTTGCTCAACATTTAGAATGTTGGCGCCAGTTATGGACTCCACATTGTATCGATGATTTACCATCGATGGCGCTGTTGATGACAAAATTAATACATGCTGAAAATGTTTTAGCATCATATGCATGATGACCTAACTTCAAAATATGTAAAGATAAGAGGGGTAATTGTGGAACCAGTGTCTATTACCAAACCTTCGAGGGTATTTGGAATTTGTTTACTGTTGTTGCTCACCTCATCCGCAAGTGTTGTAACCGGTCAACAAATTGAAGAAGACCAAAACTTTCAACCTGTGCATACGGCGACTAATTTTCCTGTTGCATGGGATGATTCTTCATTGAGCGGAGACCCTGTTAGGATGATTTATCCTGCTATGAATGACGGCGAATCAAAAGAAATGGCTGGCAATGGTCCTTTCCCTTGGGTCGTTTTCTTTGGTGACATCGATGAAGATGTCTCTGATTACATGCTTTTGGCAGCAGAACTTGTCAAGCGCGGTAACATTGTCGTAGTTACACAAGGTGTTGACCAAGATGAATCTGATAATGTCCAAGAACATTTGTCATTATTAGAAAAAATCATGTTATTTATGCAGGAAAATAATAATTCTAATACTAATGTCCAGGGGAGTTTTGGACAAATTGATTTGAATCATTGGGGCATAGGAGGCCATGGTACAGGTGCGGCAGCAGCGTATTCTGCCTATCCTTTTTGGCATCAATCTTCTTTAGCCACAACTACCCAACCACCAAGAGCATTATTTGGTCTTGGTACTGATTTTTCCGATTGGGATTCAGGGCAAGATTGGAACTCTTTGAGGCCGGCTGGATGGACAGTACAACCCGCATGGCCTCAAACTGCACTATTCATGACGGGAACTATTGATGAAATTGCTAGGGGCCAAGATAATCTTCCCTTCATCAACGGAACTGAACTTTTTGGCTGGCAATGGATGCATATTCTTGGAGCTAATCACTATCAATTCCAAGATGAAACCGATGATGGGTTTTTGTTTGGTGATGACCGAAATGATGGCGATGCATCACTCTCAAGACAAGAGCAAATTGATTATACTGCTTTACATTTAAATCCATATTTGGATGTTACTCTTCGTGGTGACCACTCATCATTTAGAGATGCATTCAATCGCCAGCAGGACCTGTTTAATGCAAGTGACCAAGATTCATATGTTGAGGATGATTTAGATGATAGCCATCTGTTATTGTTGACTAATACTTCAGTCAATCCCACTAATGTTACAATACTTGGACGATATGATACATTCTCTATCCAATCTAACTGGAGTCTAAGGGATGGCTCGATTTGGTCTGAATTGCCTTCGAGTTGGCAAATCGATATCGAATGTGGAATCGATGATTTACAACAAAGTGTAGGTTACATTGATGGTGAAGGAATAGCAATATGTGATTTTCAAGTTGAAAATATAGCACCTGGTCAACATATAGCCTATATGCGGATTTTTGTCGAAGGTGCACCATCAACAACTGAATTTGAATTCATCAGAGGTGATACTCCATTGGTATTCATGACTCCTTTGCCAGAAATATTGGTTCCTGAAAGAGGAGAAGCACATCTTGATTCGAATCTTATAGCAATGGACCCAGATGGCCAAGAAATCTTCGTTGTGAGTGCAACAATCAGCGGTGGTAATGTCAATAATTTCTCTGTAGAAGTGGACTCTGATGGCAGAGGAATCACAGTATTCCACAATGTCGAAGGTGAGTTCATCGGTGGTGCAGAAGTTGAGGTTGTAGTTCGTTCAGGTGGTCAAGGAGTAGTAGATGAAAACCAGGCCACTCTAGAGATAATGGTAGTTCCTTTCAACGACCGAGTTGTACTTACGGGAACTGTGGCGATGCAAAACTTAGTTGAAGATGGTACATCTGTATTTGTCAATATTTCAGAATATGCTTACGACCCAGAAGGTCAACCACTGTTAGCATCGATCAATGACGCCACTTCGGGTCAAGCAGGCCCAGTTAGTTTCTCATTCGCAAATGGGGTGTTGGAATTAACTCCTCTAGAGAATGCCAATGGTGCTACAGTTCTCCATGTTAGAGTTACAGATGGAGGTAGCGAACCGGTAGAGGTCGATATTCCTGTACAAGTTGCGCCTGTAGATGATGCGGTTATCGCTAATCAGAGTATGTGGAGTCTTGAACTGATTGAGGATGAAGCATTATCCTTTGACTTAACTCAGTTTGCATGGGACATAGATGGTGACCAACTTGTTTGGCAAACCAGTCCAATTATGAGTGATTCTCCGCTTTCAGTGGTTGTTGCAGGTAGTGAGATGATAGTGTCTCCTGACAATGATGTCAATGGTCTAAACCAACTTCATTGGTTAAATGTGAGTGATGGTAATTCAGACTTTTCTAGGCTATTGTCAGTTAATGTCACACCAGTTCCAGATGCGCCAGTCCTTACTCTCTATGATGTCAACGTAATAGATGATACTGCTGTGAGTTTGGCTTGGTGGATATTCGATGCAGATGGAACCGATGCTCCAGAACCTGAAATTAAGGCAGATGAGATTTTACTCGAGAATTTGACTCATTCATGCATTATAGACCAAAGTGACGGCAAATATCAGTGCGTGACAATGCTACTAATTCCTGATGACCATGATGATAATGTCACACTTAGAGTTGCAATACAAGATTCTGAGTTCTCGTCAGAAATTGTATCTTATACCAGCATTCTCTACAATCAAACTACGATTATTGATTCAGTTGAAGATGCATCGGATAGTGATGAACTATCATCGGGAATAATAATTGGCGTCATTGGAGGTTTAGTAGTTCTAATCTTGGTATTATTCCTGTTTATCCGAACTTCCAGTAATTCACCTACAGCAGTTGTTGGGGTAGACAATAAACAAGAACTCAGTGTTGTAGAACAAGAACTGGATGTTGACCTAAGTCCATCTGGTCTTCTCTCAAGAATTCAACAGGAAAAGAAGGATTAGAGCGGGATATTCCCGTGCTTCTTTGGCGGGCTCCATTCACGCTTGGAGCGAAGGATGTTCAATGCACGACAAAGCCGCAACCGACTTTCATTAGGCTCGATAACATCGTCCAACCACCCGTTTCTAGCTGCTACATATGGGTCTCCGAATTTGGCTTTATACTCGCCAACCAATCTTAGTCTGACATCTTCCTTTTCAGATTCTTCAACAGCATTTATTTCTCTTCGATGGATAATATTGACAGCACCTTCAGCGCCCATGACTGCAAGTTCAGCAGTTGGCCAAGCGATATTGTAATCACTTCTCAGGTGCTTACAAGACATAGCAAGATATGCCCCTCCGTAGGCTTTTCGAGTTACTAATGTGAGTTTTGGGACAGTTGCTTCGGCATAAGCAAATAGCAATTTTGCACCATGCCGAATGATTCCTCCCCATTCTTGAACTACTCCAGGCAAGAATCCTGGTACATCTTCAAAGGTTACTAGTGGGATATTGAATGCATCACAGGTGCGAATGAAGCGAGCAGCCTTGATTGATGCATCGATGTCAAGGCAACCTGCTAGAACCTTTGGTTGATTTCCTACAACGCCTATACTTCTTCCGTTAAGTCTAGCAAATCCTATGATTATATTATCTGCATATGCTTCAAATAATTCTAGGAATATACCGTCATCAACAATTTCTTCAACAACTTTGACCATGTCATAAGGTCGGTTTGGATTGTCTGGCACTAGTTCTTCTAAAGTTGGATTCAATCTATCCATCGGATCTGCGGTTTCACAGAATGGTGCATCAGCCATGTTGTGGTCTGGCAAGAAGCCCAAAATCTCAGTGGCCAATGAGCATGCATCTTCTTCATCATCTGCAATTAAGCAGGCAATTCCAGAGCGAGAAGCGTGAAGGGTTGCTCCTCCAAGTCCTTGTGAATCTATTTCTCCTTGTATTACCTCTGGGGTTTCAAGAGGAGAGGATAGGAATAATTGCCCATGTTCTTCACCAAGAATAGTGAAGTCTGCTAGGCTAGCAGCCAATGCCGAAACTCCGACTACTGGGCCTAATACTAGGCTAATCAACGGGATTCTACCGCTACACTGAACCAGTCTGTCAAGAAGTTCTCCAGTTCCAGCAAGTCCCGAAACACCGTCATGTGCACGCTGTCCTCCTCCATCCCACATTCCGATAATAGGGGCTTTTGCACGTTCTGCCATCTCGACAATTTTAGCGATTTTCTTAGCATGAACTTCACCCATGCTGCCACCATGAACACTGAAGTCTTGAGCGAAACAGTAAACTCTACGTCCTTCAATCGTTCCATGTCCAGCAACTACACCATCACCTAGTGTCTGGTGTAAAAACATAGCATGGTCTACGGTACGGTGGGTGACGAAGGAATCGATTTCAATGAATGAATCTTCGTCAAGCAGCATTGAAATTCTATCTCGGGCAGTGCCTCTCCCTGACATTCGAATTGATTCTTGTTTTTTCAAGCCGCCTCCAACTCTAGCTTGCTCTCTTTTGTATCTTAATTCCTCGAGGCTTTGTTGGTTTTTTGACATATTTTCACCTCCTATTCTACCAATGAAATATTATTTTCTCCACAGAGGTTTGCCTCCATGGCTTTACTGATGTCCATGTCATTTGATAATGCCCAATGTGTCTTGACTACTACAGTATCTGGGGAACAGACGCTTCCATGGCCTAGCATGCCCATTGCAATTTGCTTTCTACCCTTTGAGTATACATTCATATCAACAGGTCCATTGATACATTGAGTAGTAATTATAATTGGTATGTTTCTATTGATACAACGAGTTAATGCACGCCAAACTTTAGTATTTTCAGGAGCATCCTTTTCAGGGTCGTCAATCGGTAAGTGGCCTAGTCCAGTTCCGTGAATAACTATTGCTTGAGGCGATGTCAAAATCACTGCTTCTATCTCTTCTTCGTGAAGCCATGGTCCAGCCATGAACTGAACGATTCGCACAGTTGTCGAGTATTTTGTTGGATTGGTGCATATTTCTGTATCGCTTCCACTGATTTGCTTCTCATAATCACTGGTTAACTCTAAACTGACATTTCCAGATTTTGTACTTACAAAACCAATGGGTTGACTGTTTACTGGTCTGAAGGCATCTCTTCTTGTGGAGTGTAATTTCCTTACTCCAGTTCCCGGGTGAATTGAACATTTGCCATCGTTTGAACTTGAATGCATTACTACAACGGTCGAGTCGCCAGCAGTACCGCATGGATTTGGAGCGTTTGCTGCCCAGTGTACTGCAGCGATCAGATTTTCTGCAGCATCTGATGAACCTCGGTCAGATGAGCGTTGTGAGCCGACTAGTGCAATTGGACCTGGAGGTGCTTGTCCTTTACCTGCCCAAGCAAAATTCAATGCAGCCGATGTGATATGCAATGTGTCAGTTCCATGGGTGATGACAACTCCATCGCAGCCATCATCGAATGCTTTCTTACTTGCATCAATCATCTTATTCCAGTGTTGGCAGCGGATATCATCGCTGAACATATTACCAAGTTTTTCCGCTTCAATATTAGCAATTTCAGCGAGTTCTGGAACGCTGGCTACCAGTTCATGGGGCTCGAATCTAGCGACAACTGCGCCAGTTTTGTAGTCTACTTTGGAAGCGATTGTACCGCCTGTGTGAAGAATTTTAATACGTGGTAATTTAGAATTATATTCAATCACTTGCTGTTGTTCAGTTTGCTGAACAATATTAGTTGATGAGTCTATAATTTCTAGGTTTGAAACTTCTTCAATTAGATAACTTGCATTATATCCATTGACTAATTTCAGGGTGAGGTGCCCTTTCGATGCGGGGTGAAGCACAATGCCTTCGAAACTAGTCGAGCCATTATGGCTTTCAACCTCGATTCGGACCTTCAGTCCTACCTCGGGCATTTCAACCATGAACCTCCATAAATCGAAGGCTCATCAAAGGTTCGCTGTAATATTCGTTAGATTCGGTTAATAACGTGATAATATAATCACTGGGACAAGTCTTTGACTTTCTCAACCAAATCCATTTTTCTTAGTCTCCAAATTCCTATTGGTGTCATTGCAATTGCAATAATAATCACTCCACTCATCAGTTGGAATGCGACACTTGGAACAATTACTATCGGTACATAGAACTGCCATGATGAAAACGAAGAAGCGAGTCCAACCGCTCCGCCGTATGCGAAAAGAACTCCTACAATTCCACCAATCGTTCCGATAAGCAGGCTTTCAAACAGTAGCATTGAACCAAGTCTCTTAGTTGAAGCTCCTAATACCCGTAATGTTGCAAGTTCGAAATCTCTTTCAGCGACATTCATTATCATTGTATTTAGCATTACAGCGATTGTAAACAATAGGCCAAGATACATTATCGCTTGGAATACTTGTGTTTGCTTTTCGAGTAAACTATTGATTCCATCGAGTAGAACCTGACGTTCGACAATTCCAGCCGAGATTTCTCCAAGTTCAGTATCGACTTCAACACCTTCCGGTAGTTGGATGTAAACAGAAGTCGCATTTACTCCGGTCAAATCACTCAACTCACCGCGTAAGAAATACATTGTTCGAGCAAGTTCACCTCTGGATGTTCCAACCACCTTCACTTCTTGCTCATCACCGTTGAGGAAAACTGTCTGTGTATCGCCTATGTTCCAACCTAAGAATTCCATCGCACCTTCGTCCATCATCACTTCAGTAACTGCATTATTTTCGTTTGGTGCTTTACCATCGATTACATTGACTACTCGCATACCCTTATCAAAATCATTCAATCCTACGAGAGTAAATATTCGTTCGATACCATCGGAATCTTCTACACTTCCTAGAGGCATTTCGATTAGTAGTTCGCTTTCTGCTGAATTATTGGTTGCCCATTGTAGTACAGCATTTTCTCCTTCTGGCGTGACATATACTTGAGCATCCCAAGATTGGTCATCTTCTAAGCCGCTGACAAGGGTATCTTCAAGCCCAGCAGACATCATTTGTATTGAACCAAAGAGCATCAAAGATATTCCTACTGCAAGGAACGTCATGCCAAGTCGAATTGGTTTACGTACACTCGAACGAATCGATAGGCCGAGAGTAGTTGGCATCCATGATGTCAATTTCCGCAAAACATTGGAACCGACTCTCATTTCGCTTTGTCCACTAAGTACGCTCAAAGGTTCGAGTCTACTTGCTTTCCAAGCAGGGAATGCCCCTGAAAGAAATACTACGAACATCGTTGGTAATATTACGCTTGAATATATGGTGATAGGAATAGACCGCTCAGTAATTGGGACACCTACAAGTTCTTGATAGAAATCTAACATCCAATTCATACCCCAAGGACCGATAAGGATTCCAACAAAACACCCGATTGCACCTATTGCCAATGGGGCTATTAGGTAGCCCTGCATTAGAGATATTCGGGAAACTCCAAGTGTTCTTAATACTGCTATTTCTTTCGCTTGACTCTGTACTAATCGCTGAAGGCTAAGTACGATAGTGATAGATGCAATGGCTGCTATCATTACAGTGAAAGGAATTGTAGCTCTCTTAGCACCTTCAAGGTCTTGACGCATCACTTCAACAGGTTCATTCTGACCTCTATCACGAACACGAGCATCCATTTCTAAGGCGTTCAAGGAGTCTTCCACTAGGGGCTTGATAGTATCGATTTCTTCGCCTTCATATTCTTCGGTATCAGGTAAATCAAATGATGGTGTACCTTCAATATCGAGGAGAATCGTATTGCTAGATCCCAGTTGATTTCCAGTCAGTCTTGACATTCCAGCATCTGAAAGATATCCTACGACATATTGTCCGTTTTCTGGAGGGAATAAAGAGCCTTCTGGAGCCATCAAGACGTGTAGTGGATGGAATCCTATGCCCACTAATTCGAAAACCATACTTTCTGTTCCTGCTCCAATGGTAATGTTATCTCCAATACTCAAATCAAGAGCATCGCTGACGTGAGCATCAATAACAATTTCATTTGCACCAGATGCAACTCTACCTTCACTATGACCTTCAGGCATCCAAATACGGTCAGAGTTTGCGTCAGCAGGAATTCCATGCCAAAGAGAATTAATTATGTGTTCTCCAGTACTGTTATTATGAAACATAGCACCTTGTATCACGGTTCTTCCTTCACATGAATCAAGAGATTGTGAACCAGTAGTATTCCAAGAATCATATAGATTTTGACAAAAATCATCAACTTGTTCTGGTGACCAAATAACGCTTCGATTATCAATCCATAGGTCTGCAAGATTTGCACCCTCGCTATCATCGCCATGCATGGTCTCATACATACCATCGAGATTTTGTGAATATCCGCCGAAAGTTATCCCAGCAAATACTCCTACAGAAACCATGAATACTACTGCTAACAGTCGTAATTTGGTTCTCCAAAGACTCCTTGCGAGTCTTTTGTTGAGTAAACCTACTTTGAAATTAAGTCCCAATCTGGAGGCTTTTTTCTCTGTCACTGACACCTTTTCACCTCAGTTAGAGTTGACTGGTTCATCAGAAATAACCTTGCCACTATCAATTCTAATCACTCTTGTGGCATATTTTACCAATCCTTCATCGTGAGTGACAAATATTGAGGTTATATTTTCCTGCTCACATGCCTTAACTAGTGCAGTCATCACTTTTTGTGAAGTTTCGGTATCCAAGTTTCCTGTCAGTTCATCTCCTAGTAGTAATGTTGGTCGTTTAGCAATACTTCTAGCGATTGCAACTCTTTGTTGTTGTCCGCCACTTATCTCGCCAGGGAATCTGTCGACTTCTGCTTCCAGTCCAACAAGTTTGAGTAATTCTTTTGCACGAGCAGGATCTTTTTTACCGGCTAGTTCTTGAATTAGAAGTATATTTTCTAAAACTGATAAATCTTGTAATAAGTTGAAGAACTGAAATACATATCCTATATTGTCTCTTCGAAATGAAGTCATTTTTTCTGAATGATTTCGTGGGACATCATTGCCCATGAATGTGTAAGTTCCACCAGTGGGGCTGTCCAATGCTGAAAAGCAATTCAAAAGTGTTGTTTTTCCTGAACCGGATGGTCCAAGTAAGATTACTCGTTCACCTTCGTTGATTTCTATGGTGACTCCATCAAGTGCTTTGACTACGCCAGCAGGGGTTTGGTAATGTCGTTCTAAGTTTTTCATATTCAATAGTTCACTCATATTTTCACCTTTTATTTTCGAAGAGTTGTACAAACATCTGAAAAGATCTTTCCACTACTTGCTGTTCACTCAATCGCCTTTCCTGCAATTCTTGTAGAAGCCATAATTCAAACTCATTTGACATTCGATTAAGTACATCCAATGAGGTGTCATTGCGAATTGCACCAATTTTTATCCCATGTTCGAGAATGTCCATGAATTCGCCATATTCACTCAAACCCTCACATTCAGCATACAATTTACCAACAATTTGGTGTTCTGTTCCAAGTACTGTCATTTGTCGAATAAGAGACATTAAGAGTGGGTGTCTAAATGCATCACTCCACAGTTTTTGATACAATGATTTAATAGAATTCCAGTATATCTCTATATCATCTATTTGGGAGAATAGAATTGTATTAGGAGAAAATAAACTAGACGAACGTGCTTCATCGATGAAGCATGTGATGAACAGATCTTCTTTGTTTTCAAAGTAATAGTACATCGAACCTTTTGAAATTCCGATTTTTTGAATAATTTTATTGTAAGATGCGGCTTCAAAGCCATGAGTTGAAAACTCTTGCTTAGATACATCGAGAATCCTCTCTTTGAGCGAGGAGTCAATTGATTCATAGCGAGCAAGAGGCATGCGACCAGTTGGTTCGACCGGCCGGTCGAATATAATATTTTTCATAACAGGTTCAGATATGGCTCAACTAAAAATTCCATTTTTGCACCAAGCAATGCTGAATAGTAATCTTGGTGCCGCAAGCGAAGGGTGAACATATCAAAGATATGTGAAGAACAAATTCCAATAATTCACCCAGCTCCGCACCAAGCAATGCTGGATGGTAATCTTGGTGCCGCAAGCGGAGGGTGAACATATCAAAGATATGTGAAGAACAAATTCCAATAATTCACCCA
>JABIUA010000121.1 GCA_018667575.1 Methanobacteriota archaeon
CAAAGGAAGCGCAACAAGCAGACTTAATGATAGGTTTAGATAACTCATATTTGCAAACAGCCATCGAGAATTGTTTACTTCGCGAGACACTATTCACACAAAGCCCACAATATCAAAACATTTCCAGTTCATCACTCGAAGCATACCAGGGTAAGCTAGCCATACCATTTGACCAAGGCACAGTTTGCCTGAACTATGACGAAAACTTTGTTGATGGCGAAAATATAACGATACCTACATCGTTATGGAATCTAACAGAACCCCAGTGGAATGGAAAAACCTCTTTCCCATCCCCACTTTCTTCCTCACCTGGCAGAGCATTTATGCTGGCAACAATTGACTACTTCGAAAGTGATGCTGATGAACAAACAGATGCATTTGACTGGTGGGAGAAAATGTCAGAAAATGATGCCACCTTTACTTCTGGATGGAGCGAATCTTATGAGACACACTACACTGGAGGATATGGTGAATATACTGTAGGGCATATTGGAGACTCTCACCTTACTGTATCATATTGTCATTCACCGGGTGTTGAAGCATATTATAGTTCCAACTATACTCATTCCACTAGTTTGGAACTTCCAAAAACTTCGTTCCACCAAGTAGAGTATACTGGAATAATAAATGGCGCTGCTAACGTAGCTGGTGCTGAACAGTTCATCGAATACCTACTCTCCAACGATGTGAATTCAATGATGCCTGAAAACAATCTAATGTATTCTGTCTTAGTTAATTCAAGCCTACCGGAAACTGATGGCTTTAGACATCATGCTGATATTGCTACTACCACTGCTGAGATTCCTTTGGTAAGAATTGAGATTGAAATGGAACAATGGTTAGCAAACTGGAAAGAAGCAACACAGTGATGAGGAAGTTCCATGCTGACTAGCAAGGATAGAACCTTAATTTCCAACTCTATTCAATGGACAGTGATTATCGCTTTTGCACTCACCATAATTTTACCGCTACTCTATGCAATCATGCGCTTAGAGGCAGTGACAGGAATGAGTTCATTGGACTCCGTTATTTCATTTTTTACTCTCACTGAAACCAAGGAAGCATTGAGGTTCACATTACTTGAATCACTCTTTTCGGTAATTTTGACGTTGATTATTGGATTACCGCTAGCATGGCAACTAGGAAGATACGAGTGGAAACATATTTCGATTATCCGTTCACTTATTTCGATACCCTTTGTCATGCCAGCAATTGTTGCCGCCATGGGATTTTTGGCGCTAATAGACCAAGGTGGACCATTGGATAAGATAGGAATTGACTTGAGAACAGAAAGTGGAATAATCGGGAACATCTCCTCAGTCACAGGAATAGAAAATACAGGACATTTCATCGCCTTGATAATTGCTCACGCTTGGTTCAATATTTCACTGGTGGTTCGAATGGTAGAGCCAACATTATCGACAATGGACCCAAGATGGGAAGAACAAATTAGATTACTTCCTGCAGGGAGTTCACGCCTAGGACGTGTCAAAAACCTCTGGCTCCCCTTCATTGGACCAGCAATTGCGTGTGCATCTGCCTTATGTTTCGTATTTTCATTTACTTCGTTTGCCTTAGTCAAATGGCTAACGCCAACCAAATCTACACTCGAGTCACTTATGGCAGACTCTGGAGGGACCGCAGGAATATACAATTACAGAATTGATACTAGTGAAATTGTTCTGGCGGTCTGCTTAGTACAACTAATAATATTAGTAACAGCACTTGCAATTACATCTAGACTACAACGGAAGCATTCTCTAAGACATGCAATAGTCAGCGAGTTGAGTGCCAGAAAAAGCAGAGGAAAAGCGTCTCTTTTTGGTAAAGCCGTACTAATTGGCGGTCTAATATTCACCTTATTACCGCTAATATTGGTAGCTATATCCTCATTTGTAGTACGAACTGTCAAGAATGGAACTATTTCTAGTGATTTCACATTAGATGCATGGAAAAATGCTTGGCAAGGCGATAATTCCACATTATCGATTCCCGAAGCATTGAGTAATTCTCTCATTTATGCCTTAATAACACTGATATTTTCGATCATAATAGGTTGGATAATTGCCTCTTCCATCAATCGTTTAGAAAACTCTGGAAATATGAAATTGGCAAAAATTGTCGATATGATTAGTTTAGCACCACTAGCCATTTCGGCGGTAATGATTGGACTTGGAATATTATTGGGAATCTTGAGATGGAACCCTGCAATGTTCAATTGGTTCTTGATTCCAGTAATCCCGCATGTGCTACTAACCACTCCTTTCGTGGTAAGAGTAATGCTCCCAGCGATTCGAAGCCTAGATATTTCATTTGAAGAGCAGGCCAAGATGCTTGGACTTTCACCAACTAAAGTTTGGATACACTCAAGATTGAGTTTCCTGTTAGGGCCTCTTGCTGTGTCCAGTTCTTTGACTATAGCATTCTCTTTGGGAGAGTTCGGTGCTACTTGGATATTAGTTCGTTCGGGTTCTTGGGATACGCTATCTATACTCGTTGACCAGTTGATGGGCCAGCCTAAGTTTAATCCTCTAGTATATCCAATGGCAATGGCAAGTGCAACTGTTTTGATGGCACTTACATTTGTATTATTTTTACTGGCTGAAAAAGTTAGACCTGATGGAGAAGGAAGTGGTTTTTGATGAATAAGGAGAATTTAGAACAAGTTATATTGATAAAAAACTTGAGTAAAGAGTTTGAGGGAAATAAAATATTTACTAATCTCAATCTTAATGTTGAAAACAATCAAATTGTCGCAATTCTAGGTCCTAGTGGCTGCGGTAAAACTACAATGCTAAGAATGATTTGTGGACTTGAAATCTGCGAAAACGACTCGATTTACTTTAAAGGCCAAGATATCTGCGAATTGAATTCAAATGGAGAAATTGGCTTCATATTCCAAAAACCAATCCTATTCCCACATCTAAATGTCGGCAAGAATATACTACTAGGTTCGAATGTCAAGAGTGATAAAAAGGCAAATATTGAGATAATTAAAAAAGAACTGGAATTTATAGGACTACCAGGCTATTCTAAAAGAAAAATCGAATCACTATCAGGTGGTGAGGCGCAAAGAGTTGTTCTAGCAAGAGCATTATTAGCAAAACCAAAATTACTACTACTGGACGAACCATTTTCTGCACTCGATGTAAAATCACGCCGCAAATTAGTCATAGAAACGCGCAAGTTATTGAAATCTAGGAAGGTGACTGCGATACATGTCACACATGATAAGGAAGAGGCGGAACTCGTCGCTGATATAGTACTACATTGGGAAGACCTATGTTCACAAAACAAAACTGAATAGGACAAGCAATAATAACGAGTAATGACAAAGAATGTATGAGCGCACATGTTAGGGACCCCGTTAGATGTTTTACCATACGTCCGAGGGATTCAAATGGTACTATCTGGATATTCAGGATACACCAAAGGTAAGCGTAGAGATGCAGACAAATTAATTCGTGAAGAAATTGAACGTGCGGCTGGAAGAGCACGTTCCCATATTTCGAATATTCATGACTCAGCATTCAAAGATGGAGCTATTCCAGTTGCTCGTGCTGCTAAGGCGACTTGTAATGAAATTGATGCACTGATCGAAGATGTGGACAAAGCGTCTACTGGAATGGACCATGCATTCCTATCAGGTTCTCGCTCAGCATCAAAATCCGACTTAAAGAAGTTGATTAAACATGACCATGATGTTATTGAAATGGTAACTAAATCTGTCAATATCGCTAATAGTGCTGAGCATGGATTCAATACTGGCCTAAGTCCTGAAGATATTATTCAATTGATTCGCCAGTGCCAACAAATGACGACAAGTTGCAGAGGATTCTTTGGAACCAGAGCCACTATTCTCGGCGGACTGCGCCAAAAGAAGAAAGTAAAGAAGGAGTGAAAAAAATGTCAAATGTATTCAGATGGAGAAGTAATCCTACAATTCTCGCAAGGTTAGTTAATGCCGACGATATTCAAACATGGAAATCAAAGCAAGTAATTCTGAAGCCAAATGAAGCATGTGCATTCATCATCGATGGAAGAATAGGAGATATTGTTTCTGAGAAAATTGTTCGTAATGTCGGTGGAGGATTGGGCCGATATCTTGGAGAAATGCTTGGAGCCACTGCCACAGATAGAAGAATGCTCTTTGCCATGACAGGTCCTGCTGACATTTCTATCCCATTTGCCAGTAATTTACCAAATGGTTCGAAGGTTCAGGGGTTTGCGAACCTCAGAGTTCAGATTCGTGATGACGACATCCCCAAACTGCTAAACATGTTTGCTAACAGCGCTCCACTACTTGACCGTGAACGCTTGATTAAGGTGCTACAGCATGAATTGAATACTAGAGTGATTGCACCTGCATTATCACAATGCCAATCAGGCGAAGACCTGAGAAAACCGGACTTCCAAGAACAATTTGAAATGCGTGCAGAAGTTGAAATGCGTTCGACATTATCGACTCTTGGATTTACGTTCCTCAAAGCATTTGTAGCAACAAATTCGACGGATAGTGAAAAGATCGCTCAACTAAGATCTGAACTTTCTGCTGCAACTCAAACTGAAGGAGCACATGCAGAAGCATTAATGGAAAGAATTGCAATTAGAGAATCTGCAACTCTCCGACGTATTGAATGCGAAGTTAATGTCGCTAAAGCACAAGCGGCTGGAAAGGTTTCAGTAGAACTGGAAAGTGAACTAAAAGAATTACGTAAGCAAGAAGCCCAATGGGAAGCTGAACTCAGGAGAGACCAAGGTCGTTCAGAACTGAAGATGAAAGAAGCGAGTCATAAAACCGACCAGGCAATGGCTCTTTTCGAACAAGTCCAAGCCAAAAAGCGTGCTAGAATCGAACAACAACATGGGCATCAAAATCAACGCATGGATAAACAAAACGACTTGCAAGTGAAAATGATGGAAATGGCTGCACAAAGTGGTGCATTAACCCCAGATGTAATGCAGGAATTTTTGAAACAACAAACTGCACAAAAAGCAGTCGATGGCAGCGGTGGAGATATTCCCTCAACCAATCAACAAAGTAGCGCAAGTCCTGTTTGCCCTTCATGTGGCAATGCAGTTCAGGCTGGCTGGAATGCATGTCCAAATTGCGGCAATTCACTTTGAACACACCCTACTATTCTTAATCGAAAAGAAACTAGGTCATTATCATGGCAATAGAACTTGGTTCTAGACCTTGGAAACTATGGAGAAGCCATTTGAAAAACCAAAATACACTTTTTGGTTACCGATTACCTATTGCACTTTTCGCTTCGATAATACTTGGAGCAGGGCTAGGTTATCTTGCAATTAATAGATTTTCCAATTGGCGCGACTGGCAAGCATTTGACCCAAATACATCACTTGATACTGCTATTCCGGTAATACCATGGATGATTTTACCTTATTATACGCTATATTTCTATTATCCAATGGCAGCCATGCTAGGAATGAAAAATGACCAAACAAAACGAGAATGTATTCTATTCCATCAAATTCTTTTGATTCTAACTTGGTTAATTTGGATGATTTTCATATTCCTACCGGCCAAGGTTGACCTCCGTGGTTCAATCGATTATGATGAACTAGGTATTTGGTCGGGTCTTTTTGAATCTCTTCATTCGGTTGATACACCATGGAATGCATGGCCTTCACTTCATATCGTTCAGAGTTTACTGAGCGTATTAATTGTCCAGAGATGGTACGTCGGACAATCAAATAAACACAATATCTCTCTAGCCATATTATGGTTTTGCTGGTCACTGCTAGCCATATCTGTCATGACTACTAAGCAACACTTTGTATGGGATACAGTAACTGCAATCATAATATCATTGGCTGCTTGGAAATATTGGTTTTTACCAATTCTAGAACGCTCAAACGATGAAGAAATGATTGCTGAGTTTGAAGCAATTCTGAGTGATTAGCCGAATACAAAACTGACTACATCTGGATTGGTCAAGTAGATGGTCAAACTGACACCAGCCATAATCATCATCCAAGAACCAACTAATTTTATCATTCCTGTTGACCTTCTGAGGAAATTTATCATCACTTGCCTACCAAGTCCAACAAGTAAGGTCACAATAATCATTAGAACTAACAAACCAACCATTAGACCTCCTATTCCCAGTGCAGTTGCTGTAGAACCTAATGTCCCCAGATACAGAACGAAGGGCAAAACTGCTGCTGCTGTACAATCGATTGATGCGGCAGCATAACCAATACCATAGAGGTACATATTTCTCTTTGGAGTGAAGATATCATCATCCTCAGTTGTACTGTACTTGTCGACAAATTTCTGAACAAAGCCCATCAAATGAGAAGTGATTCCAAGCAACATTATAGAACCCAGAACAACAAGGAGAATTGCGATACCTATTGCTATGTAGTGCACTAAACCTGACTTTTCAAAGGCCTCTCCCATAACCATTGCAATTATTCCAATCAACAAGAAAAATGTCCACATACCTAATCCTGAGAGAGAACCAATTACAACTGGACTAGGCATTTTAGTCTTCAGTTTACCAGCCTCAATCAGTTCATCTTCACGTGCGCCCAGAGACAAATAATAAGAAATAAATCCTGGTAGAACTGGGAAAGCACAGGGTGAGAAGTAGACAAGTATTGAGAGAATTAATCCTAAAACAAAAATCGCAACATAAGAAGTTGAAGGCTCTTCCCAAGCAATTCTAAGATCGATTGTATCTTCCATTTCTCCAGTTAAAGCTGTTTCAACTACCGAATCAAAAGATTCCCATCCATCAGTTGGAGTTCCCGTTGATTGTCTTGCGATGATGTAACCTTCCTCATCTAAAACCATTACAACTGGAATTTGGCCAGTGCCCGCTGTGGTAAACAATCTAACTGGGTCAGTTGTAGAACCATCTTCAAGTATTGCTGAATTTGTTGTGCCGATACCTGTAGCGTAAAATGGAACATGATATGCACCAGAAGATTGGTTAAGATAATCCAAACCTTCAGTATACCAAGAACCATAGGCAAAAACTTTCAGTGTTTTATTAGAATTATTTGCTAATTCATGCCAAGAGTCTAAATTATCTTCCAAATGTTGTTGAACTTTATGACAACTACCACAATCTCGAGCCATAAAATCTAAGATTATTATATCACCAATATGTTCATCCAGACTAAACCATCCAGTTTCATTAACCAAAGGTGATTCGTAATCAGTTCTATTCAATGATTCAAAAATGATATTTGGAACAGGAGCAGGGTCTGCGTCTGATTGAAAAATCTCATCCATACTGTCAAACATTGACAATGCTGCAAATGAGATTGTCACGAACATCAGTGCAGCGATTCCAAACGCTTTCCATGTTTCAGAACGCTTGAAAACCCCAAAATCAACTTGAGATAATAGGCGCATAACATATCGTATTGCTTGATGTTATTCAATTTGTCCATCTTTTGACTTTGTCTAATCAATGCACCAATCGCTTTAAAAGAAGTATTGTTGAGCCAAATCTATGCGCTTAACGAGATTCGGTATCTTAGGCTTCTTCATGATGATTTTGATTGCTAGTCAATCGCCTGCAATAGATGCATCTTCAACCGGTAAACATAACAGTAGTAGCGGTTGCAGTTGTCACTACAACTCAGATGCCCTACCTGGAATCAATCATAATTTCCCTGTCGCTTATCATGCAGGTCAAACTTATTCTATCAGCATGAGCCTATCTGCAGGTTCGAGTGGTGGCTTTTCCGTTTCTGTTGACAAAGGCTCTTTCAGCAATGCAGGAACTGGTGTTTCGGTTAGTGGTGCAAGTGTCACACACACCTCAAGTGGCTCCACGTCATGGACTTTTGACTGGGTGTCACCTGCCGTAAATTCAGGAACAGTGACTGTAAGTATGGCTGGATTGATGGCTAACTCGAATGGCGCAAACTCCGGTGACGCATGGAGTACTGACACCCACTCTATCACTGAAAATGTAGCTAAAAATTATGCACCAGTTGCATCAAATTTGGCACTTAACCCCAGTTCAAATGCCGAATCGAATTCAGATATCAGTGTGACCTACACTTACTCAGATGCAGACGGCGATGCAGAATCAGGAACTCAAATCAATTGGCTAAAAGATGGAAATATTGTGTCCACATACTCTGGATTAACTACCTTGCCAAGTTCTGCTACTTCTGTTGGAGAAGTTTGGAAAGTTACAATCAAGCCTAAAGATGGTACAGATTTTGGAATGTTAGTTGAATCGGATACAGTTAACATCACTAATCCAGTTGACACAGATACGGATGGAGACGGTTATGGCGACTCTATCGATGAATTCCCAAATGACCCTAATGAATGGGTAGATACCGATGGCGATGGTGTTGGAGACAATGCTGATGCATTTGATGACGACCCAACTGAAACCGTAGATTCTGATGGCGATGGAACTGGAGATAACAGTGATGCCTTCCCTAATGATGCTACTGAAACTGTTGATTCTGATGGCGATGGGACTGGAAATAATGCTGACGCATTCCCTAACGACGCTTCTGAAACTCTAGACTCCGATGGTGATGGAACTGGAGATAACTCTGATGCATTCGATGATGATCCAACTGAAACTGTAGATACTGATGGTGATGGAACTGGAGATAACGCTGATGCATTCGATGACGACCCAACAGAAACTGTAGATACTGATGGCGATGGCGTTGGCGATAATGCTGATGAATTTGACAACGACCCAACAGAAACTGTCGATACTGATGGTGATGGAACTGGAGACAACAGTGACGCATTCCCAGATGATAGCAGCGAATCTTCGGATACTGACTCTGATGGGGTTGGCGATAATGCTGATGCATTCCCATCCGATAATTCGGAAACTGTCGATACTGATGGCGATGGAACTGGCGACAACTCAGATTTAGATGATGACGATGATGGAACTAGTGACGTGAATGATGCATTCCCGCTGGACTCAAGTGAATCTACTGATTCAGACCTCGATGGTATTGGAGATAACGCAGACGATGATGATGACGCAGATGGTATACTAGACACTGATGATGCAAGTCACCCAAGTAACGCCGGTAAGTTGGATACTGATGGTGATGATATCATTGATGAAGTCGACCCTGATGACGATGGTGATGATGTCATTGATACAGTAGATGCATTCCCTAAAGATAAGAATGAATCAATGGACTCTGATGAAGATGGAGTTGGAAATAATGCTGATGCATTTGATAACGACCCATCGGAAACTGTCGACTCTGATGGAGATATGGTTGGAGATAACTCCGACCTCTACCCAGATGACCCAAGTGAATCTGCAGATACCGATGGTGACGGAGTTGGCGATAATGCTGATGCTTTCCCTAACGATGCTTCTGAAACTAAAGACTCTGATGGCGATGGTGTTGGAGACATAGAGCAACAAGCTTCCGAAGACAAAGCGAAAAGGAATAAAATAATCATAATTGTTGCTCTAGTGCTAATCTCTGGAGCGGTAGCAACAGTCTTGTTCATGCGAAATGGAAGAGATGAAACCGTAAAGGACTTCTCCGCTAGCCAAGAACTCGCCAGTATGAATCCTGTTATGCAAACACCTAGCGTCACTCAACAACCAACTATGGAACAACCTGTTGTCCAGCAGCCTGTGGCTGAACCAACTATACTGCAACAATGGACAGATGAGTCAGGATATACTTGGAGAAGTATGAGCGATGGCAGTATGGCTTGGTGGACTGGCACCGAGTGGCAGAAGCGCTGATTAGATAATTGGTTGATTTC
>JABIUA010000134.1 GCA_018667575.1 Methanobacteriota archaeon
CCCACTGTTGTCAATAGAGAAATAACATTCCAACATTGCCAATTGAGAGTGACATTAAGGGATTTACGCGAGATTAGACTAATGAAGAGAATACTGGTTATTTTGGGCTATCGAGCCGATGAAGGCGACCAGTTGGAAAGAGAGCAGGTGTACTATCGCCGAAATCACCCTCACCTACGTAATCGTCGAATGTTGACTCAGGCTTTAACAAGCTTTCAGCGCCGGGTGGGCGCTAGAGGTGCCCCGCCTTGGTGGTGGCATTATGCTGATGTGGTCGAACCTCCTCAGGAAGTCCCTGAATACCGTTGGCAATTACAAGAAGACCTGAGCGATACAAATATTTACTGAAAATAAGCAGATTATTTTCGTTGTAGTAAAGCAGCTGCAGCAACTACACATGACAGACTTGCAATTATCGAGATAGAAGGTATAGAATTAGAGTCCTCAGTTTCTTTTACATCATCACCAGTATCAACTTCAATTGGTGTCAACTGATACATCAAATGAACTTGCATGTCGTCTCCATCGTATGAATTAGGCACGTCTAGTGTAGCAGAACCAGTTTTTGAATTACCAACTTCGACTATTGTAGTGACTATATTTGGGTATATTTCTTCACCATTTGAGCCTTCTGTGAATTCAGCAGAAGCTTCTACGAACCATGCATTTACGCTTAATTGATAATCGGCGAATAGAGTCAAGTCAATGTCAATCGACCAAGAAATAATGCCTTTACTACTCTCCTGCGAAGACCAAGAAAAGGTTGTATTTCCACTGCCTAAGTTCAAGGATTGGCTGATTAGCGCTCGATAGTCTTCTTCCAAAGAATCACTATTAGGAGTGCTTCCAACTTGCTTTTGAGTTCCATTGAATACAACGATTGGAGGAACTTTAGCCTCATACCTACTATCGAAATATAGTTCAGTTTCATTTGAACCAAATGGATCTTCATGGTCATTTGCACGATGGAAGTGATACTTTTGTATTGAACCGTCTTCTTCCATATCTTGCAAGACATGCTCTACTTTGACACAACTAGTACACCAAGTAGCGGTGTAGTCTTCAGCGATAGAAGGTAACGTGTCAAGAGATGTAGTTTGAGAACTGGTATTGTTTGCCCATGTCCACTGACCACCAAATAGAGGCCCAGCATTAGTATCTACAGGCTCTCTTGCTGCCACTCCACCTGTGCCGGCGAAACCAATCATTACTAGCAGACAACAAACAACGACAACACGGCGCATACAGAATGCTGTAGTCTCTAAGATTTGAAATAACCTGCTCACTGCTCCTCATCATACCAGTCTTCTTCAGTATCAAAAGCTCCATTATCTACTAGCGAACCATCCTTGACTTTAATCTGGAAATTATTCAAACTAGAACTTACCCCGCTGCCAGTTCTGTTTAGGCATTTAGCGATTCTTGCCAACAGTCCCTTTTCACAACCTAGCATTGTAAGGCTTGCGTAGGTCAAGGTCGCCACTAGCATTCTTGCTTCCGTATTGATTGTTATAGCCCCACTTTCTCCTTCACCTAAGGCCTGTATTCTAGCACTCACGTCTTGTAGTACCTTGTCAACCAGTTGTTCAGGCAAAAATTTCAGTAACATTTGGTCAGCATGAGTCATAGCTTGCTCGATATCATCATACCTTTTCTCGCCAGGAGACTTTCTAGGAATAGGGCGGTTAAGCCAACCCATTCTTGACCTTGCTTTCCAGTGGTTGAAAATTATGACCCTCGCTCTAACTATTTGCTTGGAAGTTACTCCATTGGTTTCTAGGGAACGCCTTCTGTCGAACTTCGTTAGAATCCCCAATTCTCCAGCCAGCTCAACAATTGCATCAGCAATTATTACTGCATTTTGATGCTCACTTTCCCCCTTCAGTCCCTTTTTCTGTCTACACACAGACTGTTTCGGCATCCCAAGACCTTTCTTCAATCCCTTATCGGTTAGTTGAGAACGCTTCTTTTCTTGTTCAGTTGTTAGTGGGGTACATGCCATTTCAGTGATATCGTATACGACATCTCTGACATTCTTACCGTATCTTGATTCGATTAACTTGTGGACTTTCTTACAGAAAGGGTGCTTTTCTCTGAATGAATCATACTTTCTCTTATCGTATTTCCAAAATCCAGGGTTCTTCACGCCTTTGAGGTCACCAGGTTTGATTCTAGCTCCACTAGTGCCAGGTTTGTTACCACGGCCAACAAGCTCAGTTTGCCTTTCAGGACCCTGAGTTATACTATCGGACACACCTTCGATTGGAGAGTAGTCTGTATCTACTAGTCCACAACTAGAACAGGCCTTTTCGCCTAGCTTGGCGTCATAATCCCATTCATTACATCTACAGTTTTCACATCTGTCTTCCTTTCTTGTTCCATTCTTATCGTTTTCCATAATATCAAGCCTCTTTCTTATTATGCGACATTACAATGTCCTTTTGTAGAAATCCAAGAATAGGCCGCCGAGAAATTAGGGGTATGCAAGGACATTTTACTGCGCAGGAGTTTACATGTGTCCGACCAGGTTCTTAAAAGTTTCGCATAAAAGCCCTACTTTTAACCAAACATGAACGGTTCTTGTTTGTAAACACAGTTAACATTCCAATCGACACTATATAAACAATAACAACAAGATTAGAATCAACTCCAACTCGTAGAAAAGCCTTCAATAAGTGTCGGCATCTGTATCAATAGTCGAGGGAGGTGAGTTAGTGTCAAGAGGCGAAATTTCGAATGCAAGCATCTCTATTGAAGCAACTCCAAGTGGTCTAAATTTACCTAAGTGGCTAAACGATGAACTGATCTCATCTAACTCATCAGAGATATTGATTTTACACCCCAGTGAAAGGTCTAGAAGAGATACATTGAGTAAACTTTCACAAAATCGCTCTTCTATTGACACATCTAAGCATCTTACACTTCAGAGACTATTCTCGACATTGCATCTTGATTTCAGATTGCCCAATTTGATGGAAGACGACGCTCTAATGTTTTCCTTGACTCACGACATGGTGGAGAAGCATGCACAAAAAGGTAATTTCCCGTTGATGTTTTCTCCCTTTAAGGATAAGCAGTGGGCAGAGTACAAAACACAGAGATTACAACAGTTGCACAAAGAACTTAGCGAAATAAAAACACCATGGAAATGGGAAAACGACCCCGGAGTAAAGGAATTTAGGAAATTAATTTCAGGCATGGAGACTCGAACTAATAAAACGCATCCACATATGATGAAAACCCATCTCTTGGAGAGAATTAAGCAAGCAATATCAGATGGAGAGGTCCCCTTTTCTCTTCGAAGTATAAATGGCATAATCGTATTGAACCAACCCCCAGAATTTAGTGAAATGGATAGAGAATTACTAATTTACATCTCTAAAATCACCCCAGTACACCAATTATGTAATCCAGGATCTTTCCGCCTCGGGTTCCATGGGGCTTACATCAAAGATATCGATTGGACTGATAAACAATCTTTACCTTCTTGGTTACCGCAACACGAAGTCTGGAATTATCCAAAAAACATTAGTTGGACTTCACCAGAAGGCGAATTCAAAGGTACCACAATTCACAGAGTTTCGCTTGAAAGAAGAGAGCACAATATAGATGCTACATTTCAACTATTGGCTGACTTTCTCAATTCTACAAATAAGAAAGTTCTGGTGATAGACGCCGCTGCAGAATCAAATCGCCGTATATGGGCTAGTCGATTGAAAGAGATCGGAATAATTAGCAGTTTTAGTGCTCAGAAAATGAATGAACAACCAGCAATATCGAGTCTAATTAATCTATTAAATTTAGGTGAAGGACTTGAAGCATGGTCATTCGAGAAACTTAGAAGGGTAGTTGAAAACAATGGATTGCCTTTGATTTTTGACTCTTTTTTAGAGTTAGTCCACCCAAAGGAAGCAGATTGGAAACCACAACCGCACTTGGACGTACTTGAAAAAATATCTCGAAGTTTTCATGTTTTAGGCGGCCCCGGCGCATTGATTCGTTGGATTCGAACTTTGGAGAAAGCAGTACCAATTTTAGGTGATGATATACAAGTCATGAGAAGAAAGTTAGAAGAGACATTGTGGTGGTTTGCTAACCTTGTGAAGATTTGGGCGCCATTATACGAAGATGCAGCCATTGCATCATCAGAAACAGTAGTGGGGTGTTCCACCGGAATAGAATTACCAACAATTGTGGGACTCAAAGATGGTACTGAGTGGCTAAACTTCATTTACTATTCTGTTAATTGGAATGTTCTAGCCCTATCCGATGCCAACTTTTCAAGTTCTATATCTGCTCTTCAAAAACTTAACGAAGAACACCATAAATTATTTTCGTCAATGGGAGAATTAAATTTTGAAGCCCCACATTCTAGGCGAGAATTTATCAGACACATTATGAGGATAATAGACAACACAAGGCTGACAAATCCCCGAATAAAGTCCAAAAATGTAGAAATCTTAACTCCACAAGAAGCATTTGGTTTAGAATCCGATTTGATAATTTTAGCAGGCTTGGACGTAGACTCATGGTCTATGAAATCTCCAAAAGTTCCGTGGCTAGACTCAGAATCAAGGTTACAATTAGGGATATTGAATTCCGATATCGAAATCCGTAAAGGCCGACACCAATTGAAGCATTTAATCAACGCAGCTAAAGAAGTTATAATTCTTGATAGCAGTGAAGATGAATCCGCCGGTCCCAGTGCCCCATTAGTAGAATTTCTTGAGGAAATGAAACGATTAGGCAAATTTAACCAACTTAGTAATATTCCTTCTTTTATTCCAACTAATTCATACAAAGATGGATGGACAGACCGCCCATGGCACCTTTGTTCAAACGAAGAAGATGAAGAAGAAATGTGGCTCACACCTAGGCCATACTCTATGTCTATGACCAATCAAGGTGCAATAGGACATCGCTCCGGTTATAGAGGGCGTGATTTTATGCAAAGAGCTGGTTTGAAATTACTCAACAACGAAACTATGGAGTCTATACCCATTTCAATAAATAATCTGGCTTATGCTCATGAATTTACGGTAATGAATGACCGTTTGAAAAGACAACCAAGCCATAAAAATATCGAGAAGCAAGAGTATTTGGATTGGAGCGTAAGAAACTCACTTGTAAGCGTGGATGGGTTAACCCTCAGACCAACAAGTTCTCAGGTGAAAGAAGGCTCGAAAAATAGTAAAGTTTGGCCTCACCTCGGAAAGAAAGGCTCTAGGAGTAATGGGCCTGCCATAGACCCTAGGCCTCTCCCGATTTTTCAATCAAAAAGTAAGAGTTTCCAATCAGTTACTGGTACTACCAATCACCATATCAGTCGTAAGGTTTGGTCTGCTAGTAGAATTCAAAGTTGGCTGTCCTGTCCAAGACAAGCTTGGTTATTCAAGCACTTAGGTGCCTCTCAATTAGAGGAGCCTACCGAAGATATTGATAATAGGACAAGAGGTTTACTGATACACGATATCGAGGCAGCGATACTTGAAAAGCATGGAATTATAATCGCAGGTGAAGCATCTAATAATCCAGTCGTACTCTCTAAAGGCCCGATAAATAATATGGACAAATTATGGAATACAGCCTTAGAATACCTCGAGAATGAAGCATCTTGGCTTTCTCGTTCTAATGCGGTTGCTCACCATAGATGTAGAGATATGCTTGGGGTAACTTCAGAAGTTTGGGCACAAACCCTCAATGGCGAAGCAGATATATCTCCGGCTGGAAGAATCGGAAGGATGCTTGAGGCTGATATCAAATTAGATAACAGTGCACCAATTGCTTGTGAATGGGAGTTAGCCGAAAAAGGGAAGAAAAGTCTTAATCTTGAAGTCAAATCTGATGATGGTAGTATCTTTAACTTCAATTTATTTGGAAGAATCGATAGAGTTGATTGCATAGTACTTGATGAAGAAATGAAGCAAAAAGCCATTTCTGACGGCGTATTAACTAAAGACAAATCTAGTCAGCAGAGATGGGTAATAATTAGAGATTTGAAAAGTATTGATGGTCCTAAAGAAAAGGAAAAAGGAGACCGTCACAGGAGAGCGATTTTTGATGAGGTACAATTGGCTCTTTACGCCAAGGCATGGGAAATATCTAATCCAAATGACAGAGTAG
Organism: Methanobacteriota archaeon; assembly: GCA_018667575.1. Taxonomy (GTDB): domain Archaea; phylum Thermoplasmatota; class Poseidoniia; order Poseidoniales; family Poseidoniaceae; genus MGIIa-L1. Next base: position 6,124 of record JABIUA010000134.1, read on the forward strand.
TGGGTGTTGGAATTAGCGAGATTGGGGAGACTACCACTCATTATGTTGAACTAGACCATAGCATTTCTGAGTATATTCAAGATGCCCAATTGGGCGACCCAACGTACTATACTTCTGTTCATTATCGACCATTAAAACCTTCAGAATCCGATGAAGAAAATGGTTTTAGAGATTGGATAGATGAGAGATTAAGAACTGTTGCGAGAGTAATCAAGCATGCAGAATCGGGCTATACGCAGCCGATGCCGGGCAAACATTGCTCTTATTGTTCTGTCAGAATAATGTGCCCTTCCGCAGAATTAGGTGGCGATGAAAAATGATTTCTTTCAATAACAGTCAAATTCTTGGTTTAGATTTGGACAAACATATTGCTTTAGACGCAGGAGCTGGAACTGGTAAAACAGCAGTTATGGCTGAACGTTACGTTCAACATTTAATCTCTGCAGAACAACGCGCAACTATATTATTGCCAAATGGGCCTAGAGAGCCCCTAGAAGGCCATGGAGCGCTTAGGGCTCCTGCAAGGGAACGCACCGATTTGAAAAGCTGGCCAGGATTATTGCCAAATGAAATAGTTGCCATTACATTCACCAAAAAGGCAGCAGCAGAATTGAAATCTAGAATTAGAACTAGACTAGCACTGACCCGTTCTGCGCCAGTTCCAAAAGGCGAGAAAGGAATTTTTGACCCTAGAGTGCATCGTTCAGGAGACTTGGAAATGCTTCTTTCAGGATTAGACGAAGCCCCTATTTCAACCATCGATGCATTTCTTTCACAACTTGTATCACCACATTTAGATCTCGTTGCAATACATCCAACTAAGGAGCAAATATCCGAAGTTCGCTCGCCACTTTTGGTCAAAGAAACGATTCGTTCTGCTTGGAGAATAAGAACCTCTAATGATGCTAGAGAAGCAGGAGTTAGGGGCGATGTGAATGAATTTATTGCAGCAAGGAATAGATTGGCTATTTTAGTTGGTGGACAGGCTAGGGCAGAAGTGATTTTGACCGGTATGCTAAACACATCACTCTTTGTGGAAGAATCAAAACGCTCTATGAAGAAAAGAACTTCTCAAAGAGGCATAAACTGGGATGGAATAGAGCCAGTAGACTCGGAAATTATTTTTGATATGTTTCTTGAACCTGCAGAAAACATCATTCATTCATTTGCAGATAAATTGCATAAACTATTGAATAAATGGGTAGATTACGCACTTTCTCAAGCACCCGCTTTCGTAGGTGCTTGTGAGCTGGAACAAGGAACACAAAAGACACGCTTCAATCAACTCGTGGATTTAGCCCGGCATACTTATCCAATAACTAAAGGAGAAAAATTACAGTGGGTCTGGATGGTCTCTCTAGCCGCAGCATCTTATTCATCTCTTATCAAAGATGAAACGACTTTCTTCCCTAAAGGGGGCTTACCCCAAGTAAATCATTCCAATGAATGGATGCCCGGATTATTTCCAAAATCCAAGGTCAAAGGAATCCCTGTGGCTGTAAAAGAGCAAATCGCCAAGGATTTGAAGAAACAGGGTAAATTAATGGACGAGCACCTTCAAAGCCAAGATGGTAGATTGGTTAGATTGTTAGGTCGTAGTTCATTTTTGTTTAGCCCGATGTTTGATATCTCTTTTATGGAAATTAATTGTCCATTACGAGTCAACCCATTGGATGACGAGCTGACCGATGTAGCGCCTAGTGGCAAACTTAGAATTACAGAGGAGCAACAAACAAAAGTACTGGCAGACTTGCTACTTGTACACTATGGATGTCAAGAAATATTAACTCTCAAAAAGGTTAACGAAGGAGTCCATGATTTCGATGACGTACAACGTTTAGCAGCAGATTTACTTTTGGCAAGATGCCCAGATTCAGTTCGATTTGAATACCCTGAAGCAGTAGTAGAAGTACTAGATAGTCTTGATGATGAACCGTGGCTAGATTTGCATATTTCCTCCGCCATGACTTTAGCCCAAGACCATCCGAAATGTCTTGAAGACCTACAACAAAGATTTTCAATTTTACAAACCTTAAGAAGGAGATTTAATGCCTTCATTATCGATGAATACCAAGACACTAATCCAGCACATTTCCGATTATTATCTCGACTTTGGGGGAGGAGAGGAAAGCACAGCGAGGACCCAGAAAGGCCTCTCGGACCTTGGGACCCAACGGTGTGTATTGTAGGTGATATGAAGCAGAGTATATACCGCTTTAGACAGGCAGAAGTAACTGTAATGCGCCGCACTGTTGAGTCAATTAAATCGATAAATAATCTTGAACAATCAGAGTCAAGACTCGCTCATCTTCGTAAAATAAATCATGGACGTGACCCAAGACCAACAGGTGCAGGAGGAGAAATAGGCTCGTTTTCTAATCAACATTCTTCGACCGAGCCAAAGATAGAATCCAAACCATGGGATCATGTCTGTGCTGAATTTGAAGATTCACCCAAGGGAGTCAAGACTTATGTTCAAGTCTCAAAAGAAAGACTTAATCGTAGACTTCTTGGACACATCGATCTTACCTCTAACCATAGAACATTGCACAACATCATGCGCACAATGAATGGTATTTTCGATGATGTTTTTGATAGCCGTCATTATACTCTTCCAGGCGACTGGCATGCAGAAGCACAAGAACTCAAACCGGCTCGAGATGATGATAAATTAGGCACTTTAGAATGGCTACTGCCACTTCAAACAGATACGGGAATACCTCCATTGGACTTAGCTAAAATCAGCCCAGTATTCGCAGACCCCAATGCCAAGAGTATTCACCTTGAACATGAACTAATCGCTTTACGACTCCATAGTCTCTTGTCAAATAAGGGCACTAAATTATGGGATAGTGAAGCGTCCTCTTTTATCGACATTAAGGCTGAGTCTTCTAGCATTCTACCCAAAGATGTAACAATTCTAGTTCACTCCAGAAAACACATTCCAGATCTATTACAAAGATTGGAATTGAAAGGTATTCCAGTAATATCAGATAGGCAGGGCGAATTACTCCAACGCCCAGTTGTTAGGGCTTTAATGGCAGTCTTACATTTGGTAGCATATCCAAAATCGAAGTTTGCTGCAGTTTCCTTTGCACGTTCGCCAATTTTAGGATTGACCGATGGACAAATCCATGAGATATTTTCATCCAATAAAAGGGCGGAAAATTGGTGGAGCGTTCTTCAAGATAATGCACCAACCAAGCGCGCTCAAACACTTATTCAGCACCTTTCCTCCTTGGTAATTAAAGGTGCAATTCACCAAGTTCTAGATACAGTACTAGACCACTCTGACTTGCTAATCACATACCCAGATGACACTTCTAGACAAAACGCAGAGGTATGGTGCGGACTTGTCTACAATATCGGAACAGAATATGGGCATGAGCCAACAGAGATTTACTCACATCTCAAGTCATTACAGGGACTGGCAAATAAGGGGCCTCAGGCTATAACAATCCCTTCGGGTGGAGCAGTTAGGATCATGACAATACATGGAGCAAAGGGATTACAATCGAAGGTTGTAGTAGTTGCTGGAATGTTCCATGCCGGAAAATCCGACTCATCTTTGGCCGCTAGAAATAACGTATTGGTGACTCCAGCAATCGTATCTGGGAGAATCAATCCTTGGGCCTCGAGAGATAGGCCATACGATGGTCTGTGGGAGTTTGCTAAGAATATGGATGGAGCCCAAAGACAAGCAGAGAGAAGAAGAGAATTTTATGTGGCGTTAACCAGAGTAAAAGACCGCTTGATTGTTGTCGGGTCGCCAAATACAAAGGGCACCATAGAAGAATCAACAAATAATTTATCCTTCACTAGTAAACCTTCGATGAAAACTATGGGGGCAATGTGGATGGATGGAATCAGATATTTATCCCACAAGAATCAAGTGCAAGATTCACCATGGCTTCTTGCCGATGATAAGTTCACTGAGCCTCTCAAGACATATAGTGAATCTGAAGTGAGTATCAATCCATATATGTTGTTCAATAATTCAATGTTTGGTGGAGAGAATGTTGATTCAATCAGAGTATATCATTCGCCGGAGTGTTTCGATATTATCAGTGAAGATACGCCCCTCGGTAGATGGAAGAATATAGAAAAAAGAGCAATTAAAGTAATCAACCAACCAGAAATAGTCAGCGTAAGAGATGATTCAAACATCGTTGTTCAACATAGAGTCAGGATGAGTGCTCATGGCTTAGACTCAACTTTCCAATGTCCACGGCGTCACTGGCTGACAGAGATTAAGGGGTGGGATGCACAACCATTTTACTTGAAGGATTCAAAAAACATTACACAACGGCCAGTAAGTAAGTTTTCCAGCCCTACATTATTTGGAACCCTAATGCACCGTGTTCTCGAGGTAGGTTTGAAAAATCCTGCACAGATTAACTCCCCTCCGACTTTACCTCTTCCTGAAAGTTGGAAAAATAAAAATGAGAATCGCCTTACTGATGACAATGTAGTGGAGGAAGTATTACTCGAAGAAGGCATTGCAAATACAGGTTCAAGCCATGAAAAGAAAAGAGTTGTAGCGATGAAAGAGCGTTTATCGCACTTATCAAAATTAACCGATAAAGGTTTGATTGGACGTTATGCTGAAGGCGAACATCACCACAATCGAATACCCGAAGGCTTGAGGACAGAATTGCCATTCTTTTACCAAAATATGGTTAAATTAAGCGATGTTCACCGATTAGGATTTACTGTAGACGGACTCAGTAAACTTGCCAAAGTAGAGGGAATTGAGATATCTTTTGATGGTAGAGCAGACTTAGTATTAGCATTTAGAGATAAAGACGGACAGGGGTATCTCCAAGTTTCTGATTTGAAAACTACAGGCTGCAGAGGAGATTTCAATCCATTTAATCCCGCTGAAGGGTCGCCTCTACAAGTGGTAAAAGGAAACCTATTGGACATTTACCCTCAAACCGAGGCCGAGATTCAAATTCTTCATGAGCATAGACTTCAACTAACTCTTTATTCAATGGCTTTAGAAGCAATAGAATCTGATAAACCGGTAGATGAAAGGCGTAAGATTCTCCCGCCATCAATACTAATTGGAGCGTCTGGTCGTAATGTAGAGTTGACCGAGAAGCAGTACGAAGATTCAAAGAAGGATTTGCAGAATCATCTTAACTGGATAGCAGAATTAGCAGCGGAACCAGAGTCCGTAATGGAGCCTGAAAAATTAGAAGGTGCACAAAACCCTATTTGTATGAAATGTCCATTTTACAAAGGCGACATCAAGTTGTGTGGACCTAGGCACGAGGCAGAAGATTAGCCTACTTTTTTTGCCCAGTAATCACCAAAGTAACCTGTCCTTTTTCTCCTGCTTGCCAGGTGGTAATATTTGAAAAACCGGCCTCTTGCCAAGCATCAAGCCATTCCGGCGTACTTAGAGTTGTCATATGAACGCCAACTTGCTCGGGCCATGATAAACTATCTTCATTTTCCTTGTAATGGTCAATTCCCACTACTAGCCAACCATCTTGGGAAATCCAATTGTCAAAAAACAATTTTAGCATGGATTTTGGGTCTTTAAGGTAGTATAGAAATTCCATAGAGTGTATCATGTCATACCGTTTTGTTGGACTAAATTCAGGTAACAGACATACAGAATAATTTCCTTCACTATCTATTTCTTTGGCTTTTTGAATCATCGCATTAGCACCATCAACACCTTCAGCAGATGTGCACAATGGGTGCTTATCCAGTAATCTTACTACCCATCCATTTCCACAACCAACATCAATTGCTGTGAATTCTTTTTGAGATTTTTCAGCCTGTTGGAAAATAAAAGTGAGCATTTCTGCTACCGCACTTGAGTGTCCTTTTTCCATACCTTTGTCCTTACCTGCTAGAGCCCAATCATGGAATACTTCAGTTGCTTTTCTAATCCCCATGTTCTTGCGGGGTAGTTGATATTCAATAAATCGTGTGATTGACTAGATATCGAAAGGAACAAGTCTTACCTCAATATGCGACAAATATGTCCAGTAACGGATCTTCTCTGAGCGAAGTATTGTATCCAAAAATAGAACCACATAGTACCGGTAATTTACAGGTTTCCAGCCTTCACACCATCGCCTGGGAGAGGTGTGGTAATCCACAAGGTCAGCCAGTAATAGTGATACATGGCGGACCGGGCGGAGGTAGTCAACCATCTTATCGCCAATACTTTAATCCTGAAAAGTTCGATATAATTCAATTCGATCAGAGAGGCTGTGGAAAATCAAAACCATATGCTGAATTAGAAGACAACAATACACATAGTTCTGTTAATGATATTGAAGCATTAAGGGAACATTTCGGTATTGAAACATGGCATATATTTGGGGGCTCTTGGGGCTCTACATTGGCCCTGATATATGCTCAAAACCACCCTCAGAGAGCGAGAAGCCTACTTCTAAGAGGAATTTTCATGTGTAGGAAAAGTGAACTTCACTGGTTCTACCAAGAAGGCGCTAGCCATATTTTCCCTGATGCTTTTGAATCATACAGAGAGCACATACCGAAAGAGGAGCAACACGACCTAATCGAGGCTTATTATCAACGCTTGACAAGCAAAGACATCGAAATTAGAAGGGCTGCTGCTAAAGAGTGGACGCGTTGGGAAATGGCCACAAGTCGCCTAATTCCAGACGCCGAATATCTAGAAAAAGCAGAGGATTTGGATTTTGCAGTAGCCTTCGCCAGAATTGAATGTCATTATTTCATCAATGCCATTTTTGTTGAAGAAGCCCACATTTTGAATAATGTCGATAAAATTCTACACATTCCAACATTTATCGTCCAAGGTAGATATGATGTTGTATGTCCGACAAAGAGTGCTTGGGAGTTACACAAAACTCTACCAAATAGCACACTGAGCATTATACCGGACTCTGGCCATTCAATGGGAGAGTTCGGTATTGCTAAGGAACTGGTGAATTTCACTGATAGTGTATAATTCATTTCACTTTACTGATTTCCTGACCTAATCAAGCGTCGGCTTGATATGCTCAATGCTAGTGGACTAATGTGGAGGCAAGCCTCCGGGTGAAGAAATGACTGAAGAAGGAACCATTACACCTGAAATTAGAATTCAAGCACTTGAAGAAGCATTAGCGACAGAAACTGAGCGTGTTCAGAAACTATTCGCTGCATATGAAGGTCAAGAAAAGGACTTGATGGATTCTCGTGCCGAAATTGAAGTTCTCGAAAAAGAAATTATCGAAAGAGAAATCGAAAAAGAGACCCAAGAAGCTCTTTTATCTGAGAAAGAAGTTAGAATAAGAGAACTTGAGTTAAGGGCTGTTAAGGCTTCTAAGAAAGTAGAACATCTCGAACCAGAACTAGAGAAGATGGAAGAGAAGTATTCTCGAGAAAAAGACCGATTAGGTAAAATTTTCAATATTGCAACTGAACTGGACGACGACTTGAAACTTGCAGTTTCTGAGATGAAGGCTAGAGACGACTGGTATGTCGCTCACATGTCACTGTTCGAAGACTTGAACAAAGCTATCAAGGAACGTTATGAAATGATCGAAAAGGCAGTTGAGGCGGAAAGAAAATCACAACACATGGCTCGTGCATTTGATGAGCGCATGGAAGAAATGGTAAGCGCTAGAGCCGCAGAAATGACAATCGAAGAAGCTGAAGAAGCAACTACAGTTGAGAAAGTTAAGGCTGATGAAGACAAAGACTACAATGAAGAACAAGTCGATGAAGCAATCGAAGCAGCGGCTGAAGAGGCTGTTGTAAAAGCCGAAGAGACTGAGGAAGAAGTTGTTGAAACGCCAAAAGCAGACACTCCATCGCCTACATGGGGAGACGACTCTGACCCGTGGGCAGATAACTAGGTGATTCGATGAGTGGATTGGCCCGAGGCGGTCATGCCCCAGTTTTGATTACATTCATGATGGGCACTAGTGCTATCATAATTGGTTTGACAATTGATTCACTAAACGGCCTGACCCATTTGTTTGGAATATTGTGCTGGATGATATCAGCATTTTTTGTTAATTTTTGGAGAGACCCAGACCGCGTCATACCATCTGAGGAGGGCATACTCGTATCTCCAGCAGATGGCCATGTAATGTTTTCCAGAAGAGAGAAAGCAACTGGCCGTAGACCCTCATCTAAAGAATTAGAGGATCCAAAAATCGAAGACGACCCTCAAACAGGAACTTGGTACCCCGGGCCTCTTGATAAGCCATTAGAATTTACTACAGAGCAACGCTTTGAGGCAGTGAAAAAAGGCGAAGAATCCGACACCGATGTATGGCGAGTCGCAATATTCATGTCACCACTTGATGTTCATGTTAACCGCTCACCCTTTGAATCTGTTATTGAGATAATGGAACACAGAGTTGGGAAAGGGCGCAAG
>JABIUA010000029.1 GCA_018667575.1 Methanobacteriota archaeon
AGCCTAGCACATGTGCGGTATTTCAGGTATGCTTGGTCATCCTGACATTACAGTCGTACATCGTATGATTAATTTGATTAAACACAGAGGTCCAGATGGTCAAGATTTCTGGTCTGATGACTATGTTTCACTAGGCCATTCAAGGCTAGCGATAGTCGACTTGAATGGTAGTCGACAACCGATGCGTGGAATAAACGGTCAAGTTTTAGTTGCCAATGGTGAAATCTATAATCACCAAAAAATTAGGAATGAATCCAAATATCCATGGCAAACAAATGGTGATTCAGAGTCAATAATTGCTCTACATGACACGAATATTTCTAGCACTATCAGTTCAACATCGGCTAATGACCATGTTGATTGGATTTCTAAATTAAATGGGATGTATGCATTTGCTCTTTGGGATTTACAACGTCAAGAATTGATTTTAGCAAGAGACCCGATGGGGATAAAACCCCTGGTTAGGACTATGGTTGATGGAAGTCTGTTATTTGGTAGTGAAGTAAAGGCATTAAGAGGCCATGAAGGACACATTCCTCAAATTGATGAAACCGCCCTTGCAGTTAGACTTGCATGGGAGTATCCACTCGATGGAACAACCTTACTCAAAGATGTAACACAAGTAAGACCAGGCACAGTTGAAGTTTGGAAACTTAGGGAGTCGGGGAGTGCTTACTTGCATTCCATCGCTAATGTTGAGCGACAAAAAGTCAATCCAAGTAGTACTTGGAATCCTGATACAGATGCTGAAACTTTACTCGATACTTTTGTTGAAGCAGTTCAAGAACGTCTGATGTCAGATGTTCCAGTTGGTATTGTGCTTTCAGGCGGACTTGACTCATCACTTGTAGCAGCAGTGGCTCATGAGGCTGCTAAGCGAGCCGACCAACCAGTTCCTGATTGTTGGACCGTTGCAGAGAGTGAAGATAACCCTGACTGGCAAGCAGCAGAGGTAGTTGCCTCAACTTTGGATTTGAAACATCATCAATACATACTGCCTGAAGATTCATTCGAATCAACATTACCAGATTTGGCTTGGCATGGTGAAGATTTAGATGTATCAGTATTATTCTTCCAGCCATTATTCAAGAAAATGAGAGAGCAGGTGACAGTTGGCTTATGCGGCCAAGGAGCAGACGAACTACATGCTGGCTATCCTAGATATCGTGACTTGGATAGTCATGCTAATCTAATCCGTAGTCGAATTGAAAGTATTGATTCATCGGTTACTGGAGATATATTGAATTCTAATTTACCAATTGATGATAAATGGTATAATGCCAACCATATGCCTGAACAACACACTTCATCACTAGATGAATTCTTGGAATTTGAATTAGAGCATGGCCAGTTGAGTAATTTCCAACTTAGACTGGTCGACAGGCATTCTATGGCTCATTCTTTAGAAGTAAGAGTTCCTTTCCTTGGTAAATCTCATCGTGAAGCATCAAGTAAACTTCCTATGGACTGGAGATTGCCAAATAACATGGAAGAAAAAGCAGCCCTTAGAGCGGCAGCCGATCTTACTAACTTACCTAAAGACATAGTAAGAAGACCGAAGTTACCGGCAGGAACTGCAACCTCTCCTTCTCTTCTCAAAAACTTCCTTAGCGACTTGAAACCTAGAGGTGATGAAATCTGTAAAAGGTTTCCTAAATTTGCTAAGGTTCTTGAGGGTCAGCCAGAATTAGCGATTGGTTTAGGGTTGTTTGAGGCTATGCACATCTTAGATGGTGGACGTAGTAAGCGTACAGGTTCTGCAATTGAACTACTAGATGAGGTGATATAATGAATTTACATGAACTAACCTCCATAATTGAAGACAAGCGTGAAGAGATTACTGCTTGGATGGATGAAAAGAGAAAGCAAGTATCAATTCCAATTTACGGTAGTGTCGATATTCGTGATGCAGGTTGGAAAATTGCAGTTGTCGATGCTAATCACTTCCCCGCTGGATTCAATAATGTCGCCAAGGAAGATGAAGAACATCTTGCAGCATTACTAAGAAACCATATCTTGAGGCGTGATGAAAATTGTAAATGGGTTCACTTATACCCAGAAGCACATACTAGAAATGCAGCATATGTGGAAAATCTTCGTACTCTTCAAAGATTGATCTCTAAAGCAGGTTTTCGATGTACTGTCGGTTCTCCTGAACTTGAAAGTCATGGTTCAATAGATGGTTTATCTGCTCCATTACTACTAGACTATGTCGAATTAAAGGAATTTGATGGCGAACAAGGTATTGTTGTTGATGGAAAAAGACCAGATTTAATTCTGCTAAATAATGACCTAACTGAAGGAATAGTGCCAGGTCTTGGGTCAACAAGAGTATCTCCTCCGCCACAAATGGGATGGCATGTAAGAAGAAAGTCAAATCATTATGAAGCTCTAAAAGAGTATGTTCATGAGATAGCCGAAATGCTTGGAATTGAACCATGGTATTTGATGACCGATTGGTTTGTTTCTAAAGATAAATGCTTAGAAAAAGAGGCTTGTAGAATTGAACTTGCTGCTGAAGTAGATGATTTCCTCGCTAAGATCGGCGCTAGGTATCAAAAAATGGGCATTGATAGGGAGCCAGTTGTATTCATTAAGAATGATAGTGGAACATATGGTTTAGGGATTTTATCGGTTAAGAATGGTGATGAATTACTTGCTCTTTCAAATCGGAAAATGAAGAAACTAATGTACTCTAAAGGTGGTGTTGATGTCGAAAATTTCCTCATCCAAGAAGGTGTTCCAACCTGTCTCAATACTGAATCTGATGGTCCGGTTGAACCTGTAGTTTACTTAGTTGATGGGCAGGCTGCTTCATGGTTCTATAGAATTAATGAGAAGAAGAGTGATATCGAGAATCTCAATTCCCCAAGTGCAATTTTTCAAAGTCATAAAGAAGTTGGGCACCTATATGGTAAGCATGCCCATGGCTGGCATGCTTTGGTTGCTGAACTTTCGATGCTTGCAATGGGTAAAGAGTTCTCAGCATATCAAAACTAAGGCTTGGCAAATTACCGTGTTTCGGTAAAGTTTTGATAGTCTAATTTATCAGGCATATGTGATAGTGGTTTGTTGAGTATACTTCCATAATTCATATCCGTTAGTTCCGTCGTAGGCACTGAAATAGAGTTCATTATTGAACACGGTTAGATCATAGGGATAACTGCTGCCACTTCCAGGATTGATATTAGCAACCATACTTGGAGTATTAGTTCCATCATACTTCCACAATTCATTTCCGTTAGTTCCGTCGTCGGCTCTGAAATAGAGTTCATTATTGAACACGGTTAGACCATAGGGATAACTGTTGCTACTTCCAGGCCAGATATTAGCAACCATACTTGGAGCATTAGTTCCATCATACTTCCATAATTCATATCCGTTAGTTGCGTCGTAGGCACTGAAATAGAGTTCATTATTGAACACGGTTAGA
>JABIUA010000006.1 GCA_018667575.1 Methanobacteriota archaeon
AGTTGCCAATGCTGCTGACTTTGAAGAATCTGGAACTGCGGCGCTAAGAGATGAATCTGGTAGTTCCGTTATTTCTTGGACAGGTAAGAAAGGCAATGCATTGACCGGTGTAACTGGTATTACTCGTGTATTTAGCACAAAAACTACAGTTATGGTAAAGGATGACCTCCAAGTGATTAAGGGAATTGGTCCGTTCATCGAAGAAAAGTTGAATGCTCTTGGCATCACAACCTATCGACAAATTGCCAACATGACTGCTAAACTCGAGGATGAAGTCAACGAGGCCATTGAGTTCTTCCCAGGTCGTGTTAAGCGAGACCAGTGGGTTGCACAAGCTAAAATCCTACTTGGTGAAGATGTGAAACTAGACCAAAAGGCTTTGAAAGAGGCTGAAGATTTAGAGAGAATAGCCCAAAAGGCAGAGACAATTGACTTTGCTACTCTTGGTGTTGCAACATTTGACGAAAAAGATGACCTTCAAATCATTAAGGGAATCGGTCCTTTCATCGCAGAGAAGTTGTATGCACTTGGAATCTATACTTTCGAACAAGTTGGAAACATGACACCTAAGATCGAAGAAGAAGTCAACAAAGCGATTGAATTCTTCCCAGGTCGAGTTAAGCGAGACCAGTGGGCAAAGCAAGCACGAGAACTTCACGCTAACAAAAAGTAACCGACTTGCAGTGCTTGAAATATAATCAATATGGTATTAGTGAGATTTTCCGAAATTCAACACCAAATGGCCAGAAATTGTGCTGGATTTAACCTGTATTTTAGGAAATTATAGGGTCAACTATGATAAGCAATTCGTAGTTAGCGCGGGCATGAGTTTCACATATGATGCAAATTCCAGAAGTAGTTTAGGATTGAAATCCATGAAATCAATCCTTCTTGCTGTGTTAATGGTCTCAATGTCCCTTTCTGTTGGGCTCGTGCAACTCAATAAAGCCCCTTGGCTTGTTGAAGACGCTGAGAGCGAGCTCGAAGACATAAACAAGCCGATGCACACAACTGCACCTTCGATTACCTATTCCTCAAGCACGCTTTCCCTAGTTAAGAATACAGCCATGACGCCAACAACGCCAACGAATTCTGGTGGTGCGTTTGAACCTCAAACCATATCATCCACACAGGCAATGGCTCAAAATATGCAATCAATGGCCCTAGATTCAAATGGAGATAGCCATATATCAATGTATGATTATGCCAATGGGAAAGTCAAATATATTTCCGATAGTAGTGGTTCTTGGGTCGACATCTCCCTTGTTTCCACTGATGATGTTGGTGGTCACAACTCTATCGCAGTTGATTCAAATGATGCTATACACATCGCTTACTTTGGTTATCTTAACCCTAGCGGAACTGGTGTCAATAATCTCATGTACTCTTCTTGTGTTTCTTCCTGTGGAACTCCATCATCATGGTCAACTACTATCATTGACAATTCAGGTGATGTGGGAAAGTGGAACTCCATCGCAATCGATTCAAATAACAACTTACACATTTCCTACTATGATTCCGCTAATGCCAATAAAGACCTAAAATATGCTACCTGCTCTTCATCATGTACAACAGCCTCTTCATGGTCTAGTATTACTGTTGACAATGTTGGTGATGTCGGCGAATATACCTCTATGGCAATTGATTCGAATGATGATTTACACATTATATACAGCGGAGCGGAAACAACGGGATTAGGCTCGGGTAATTCCAACCAAGAGTATGCGACCTGCTCTTCAGTATGTACAACCGTTTCTTCATGGACCATTACAAGCCTAAATGCTCCTGAGGATTCAATTATGGAGAATTCTTTGACCATTGATTCAAACGATGTGTTGCATGTGGCTTTCTATGACCTAGACCTTAGAGATCTGTTTTACAGCATGTGTGCATCATTGTGTACATCTGCATCTTCTTGGTCGACTACGACCATTGACTCCGCTAATGATGTCGGTAATTCCCCCTCCATCGGTGTTGATTCCAATAATGTTCTACATATCTCCTACTCCGCGAATACCCCCGATTATGATATGAAGTATGCCAAATGCATTTCATCATGTTCATCTGCACCATCTTGGTCGGTCGTTACGCTTTACTCATCAGGTCATGTAGGTTTTGAAAACTCACTTGCTGTTAACTTGAATGATAATAGCGTACATATTTCATTCACCAGTTGGACTACATCGTCTATTTATTACATCGATACAGATTCTTTTGGATATTCAGTAAGCCCAAACCTACCAAGCGGTTTGGATTTGAACTGGGCGGATGGGACAATCTCGGGAACACCAACTGAAAGCTCTCCTTCCACGACCTACACTGTTACTGCCAAGAATTCACATGGTTCAGATACCACAACGTTGACAATTTTAGTCCCCTCCACTCCTTCGATTTCCTATGATTGGGGTACAGGAAGCAGCACTTCGGTCTATTCCAACAACAAGATTACTGGACATCGACACACCTGCGCCATCCTTGATAGCGGTTTAGTTTCCTGTTGGGGACGAAATAGTGAAGGTCAATTGGGTAACGGTGGATTATCACAACTGAACTCTCCAACGCTCACCAACAGCCTTGGAACCGGTCGTACCGCTGTGGCGTTATCTTCGGGAGTTTCTCATACCTGCGCTATCCTTGACAACGGTTTAGTCTCATGTTGGGGAGACGGAACCAACGGACGATTGGGTAATGGAGGAACATCACAACAAACCTCACCAACACTCACCAGCAGTCTTGGAACCGGCCGTACGGCCGTGGCGATATCTTCGGGAATGTACCACACCTGCGCCATTCTTGACAACGGTGAAGTTTCATGCTGGGGTAGCGGGGGTAACGGGAGATTGGGTAACGGAGATACATCCGACAAAAATACACCAACCCTTACCAGCAGTCTTGGGACGGGTCGTACGGCGATAGCGATCGCCTCAGGATTCGCCCACACCTGCGCCATTCTTGATAACGGCGCTACATCTTGTTGGGGAGTTGGATCTGTCGGGCGATTGGGTAACGGGGGAACATCAAACCAAAACTTACCAACCCCCACCAGCAGCCTTGGAGTCGGTCGTACGGCCGTAGCGATTTCTGGAGGAATGTTTCACACGTGCGTCATTCTTGACAACGGTTCAGTCTCATGTTGGGGAGACGGAGCCAACGGACGATTGGGTAATGGAGGAACATCAGTACAAACCTCACCAATCCTTACCAGCAGCCTTGGAACTGGTCGTACGGCCGTTGCGATTTCTGCTGGAGGAAGTCACACCTGCGCCATTCTTGATAATGGCGCTACATCCTGTTGGGGAGTAGGTTTTAATGGACAATTGGGTAACGGAGGAACATCAAACCAAAACTCACCAACCCTCATCAGCAACCCTGGAGTAAGCCGAACGGCTGTTGCGGTCGCTAGTGGAGAATACCACACCTGCGCCATTCTTGACGACGCTTCCATGAAGTGCTGGGGAACGGACAGCAACGGGCAGTTGGGCAACGGTGCAACAAACGTCCAGCAAAACTCACCCTTTTTGGTCTCAGGCAGCCATACGTGGCACTCCACGACGATTTCAGGTTCATCAAGAACCGTATACCTTGTACAGAATGTGGCTATGAGTACACTTTCTCCAACTTTAACCGGTGGCACCGCACCAACCTCTTGCACCCATACGGGACTGCCAAATGGTCTCGCACTCAGCAACTCGTGCGTGCTTTCTGGAACACCAGCAACACTGGGAAGCACAATATTATCAATTAGTCCTTCAAATTCAGCAGGTACTGGTATTGCGACCTCCATCATCGTCAATGTGAATGCTTCAGGCGGTTCGCTCATCATCAATTCAACCTCTGCCGAAGGTGGCGTGGGCAGTGCCATCTCAAACATCACTATGTCCTACACACACACCGCCAGCGTCCAAAATTGGACCTCAGGTGTGACCAACACCACAATTCAACCTGTGAATACGTTTGACGATATTTCACGACATGAAATGGATTCTGGCCTACATGG
>JABIUA010000007.1 GCA_018667575.1 Methanobacteriota archaeon
CCAAAACTCAACAGCTGACTCGCTTTCTTTTTTACAACGAGCCAACTTTGTGTATCGAGATTCACACCTCCTGCGGTGGGATTCGTTTTCAAGCCAAATACTCTGCATTTTATTATTATCTTTAGAGAGTTCCATCATCGCAATATGTGCTTTTTTCCCAGATTCTAATAATTTGTCAGCCTTTATTCTCATCTCTTCCAAGTCATCCGCGATGTTCTTTGAGCCGACATTCTTAGATGCCCAACCTTTGTGCTCGACAATTTCAGATTGTAGATTTTCAATAACTTTTAACTCATTTTCGATTTCTTTCACATTCTCTATTTTGCTAAGTTTATCAAATTGATTTTCAGAATTAGCATCGGATAGAACTTTTAATTCTGCAATGATTAAATTGGCAGATGTTTGTGCATCATTGCGCTCTTTCTTTAGGCTAGAAACCTTTGAAATTAAATCATCTCTTTTCGCTCTCGAATCCTTGGCTAAATTAGCAGCAATTTGTCTTTCTTCCTGTCGCTTTGCTATTTGAGGAGGTAATGACTGAACTATGTTTTCACGACGATGAAGAATCGCTTTCGCCAAGAATTCGGGCGAAACTGCGAGTAAGTCTCGTGGAGTCATACATCCGGGCCAGTTTTCAACGTTCAATAAACATGGCGCAGGAGTCCTTTTGTGCGTGAAGGTGAAGAACCCCCTAATCTTAGGGCATGTGTGGGCGTAATTGATAGAGGGTCTAGACTCTACTACATCTTAGTAATTATTTTGCTTGTATGTCCTTCATATGTGCCGTTTGTAGCGGCTAGTTCGGATGGAATTTCCATTGTAAATAGTAGTATTTCCTTGACAGACTTTGAAAAAATTGACGCCTCAGATTATGAAATAAAATTTGATATTGAACTGATTGGCAATCCTAGCGGGCCAAGTTCCGAGGTTAATATTTCATTCCAAATGGATACTATTTCCGGTGAATCATTGGCCAGTTTCGAACAAAATCATTCTTTATCTACGGGTCAGTTAGTAGAGGTATCACATAATTTCACAGAAATTCCTTTTGGATATGTAGTAATTTCAGTTTCCATGAGTGGCGATGTGGCTTCGTCAAATCCTACGCATGTTTCATCTTTCCAAAGGACTTTACAGAGACTAAATCCGTTGGATATATCGGTTGGTCAAAGTGATTCAATTCTTGTTGAAGGTATAGATTCAATCGGTCAAAATACAGGTAACCTTTCAGTTAATGATGGGGATTATGTCCAACTTCAAGTTCCGGTAATTAATGATGGGGATTACGATTGGAGCGGCTTTATTACAGTTAATTTGACTGACTCAAATGGTTTTGAAAATACCACCTCTCAATTGTTTTCTGTTGATGCAATGCAGACAAGTATTTACTTTTTCAACTCCACAATAACTGTCGCTGAAGGGCCGATAACTGTTCATATTTGGCTGAATGATTCGGGTGATGGAGATATTTCCGACGAATATGCAAGCTTTATTTCTACAATCAATCCTCCACCTTTGCCAATAATTTACTTACTCCTTGAGGAAGTTACTTCTGAAATTGTCGCTGGTGAAGATATGTCTTGGAACCTCAATGTTACTAATTCTGGAACTGTTCCATTCGATGGAAATGTGACATGTGAATTTGAGGAGTCATTATTATTGGATGATATTTTGACATTAGATTCAAGTTCACAATCGGATATAGCAATATCAACAACTGCAAGACCAGGTGTTCTTTCATGCATGGTTCAAGGTGATAGGATTTCACAAGCATCAGTATCTCACACCAGTATCACTTTGTCTGTCGAATCAGCAGAATTTGAAACGGCGGGTGGAGACATACCGGCGTCATTACTCGGTCCTTGGCATGAAGGTGATGATGTCAGACTATCGATACTAGTTAGAAATCATGGTAGTAAGACTGGAAATGTCAAAATTATTTGTGAAGTAGCCGGTATCTCATATTCGGGAGCTTCAATTCAGTTAGGAGTGGATGAGGCTGGAGAAATATTTGTTGACGTTCCTATGATGGATAGTGGTTTGCAAATGCTAAATTGGAGTCTACAATCGTCAGATGGTGCAATAGACTCTGGCTTGTTGGGTACATTGAATATCTCTGTAGAGCAGAGGCAAACGGTGGAGATATCAATTTCCAGTGTTTCATGGGATGAACAAAAAGGATTGTCTTTTGGATGGGGGGTTACTCTATCGGAAGGAATTAACCGTGATGTGAGGGTGAGACTTGGTTACATTGATTCAATGGAGGAATCATTCTTGGTAGATACGGTCATGTCATTGAATCCTGGACTTACAGAGGGCAACATCGATGTTGGATTTATTGATGCAGAAAAGGTAATTGTAAGGGCGAATGAAGTAGATTGGGTTGCCGGATTTGGCTTTAAATCATTAAATTTAGATACTCCCCAAGACAGGGCTATTTACTCCATTTCTTTCGACCCACAAAGTACTCCTAATCGACCTGTTGCAGGTGATTCAGCTAGCGTCAAAATCAATCTTGCTAACACTGGTATAATTTCTGGCTCACAAGGTACACTGATTCTCCGCACCAGCACAGGAGTGTTAATCGGAGAGCGAGATATAAGCCCGCTTGGTCCTGAAAGTACGAAGACTGAGCAATTTACGTTAGGCGATTGGCCTTCGGGCGACGAGGTTTCTTTGGTCGCTTCATGGCAAGTTTCCCGTCAGGTTCTTACCGCAGATGAGATATTCATTTCTTCATCAACTCAAACCGAAGATGAGTCATCAGGAGTTACAGATTTCTTTCCCGGTATATTGGGCGGTTTAGCATTAGCAGCAGTAATTATTCTAGTTGTTAGAATTATTAATTCGAGGCAAGGGCAAGAGCCGACTACGGCAAAAAAGAAACCAGTGAAGACTTCGAGTGATTCCAAACCAGAATTATCAGATGTTAAAATTCAGATAGGTTGCCCTGAATGTTCAAGGCAACTTAGGATTCCTTCAAATTACTCAGGTTCTGTAAGGTGTCCGGATTGTAATCATAATTTTGATGTCGATGATGACAGTGAAGAACAACTGGACGACGATGAAGACGATATTACTGAAATAACAACGCAACAAGAACCCGATGAAGTCAAGGAAATTAATGATGGTAAAATCGAAGTCGGATGCCCTGAGTGTTCACAAACACTTAGAATTCCAGAATCATATTCTGGTTCGGTTCGATGTCCAGCATGTAAGAATATCTTCAAGTCGGAGTAACTTGGGATATGTTGAAAGGGTAATTCGTCCTAGACAATGTATGAGCACAGGGCACTTTCAGGAGTTTGAAGATGAGTATCTTGAGACTATGTATGAATTTTATGAAAGAGAACCCGAAGAAAGAGTCAGGACAGGGTCACTGGCAAAATCTCTCAAAATTTCACCAGCATCGGCAACAGAGATGGTTCAAAGACTTGCATCTAAGGGCTTTCTTGACTATGTTCCTTACAAGGGTTCGATGCTAACCGAGAAGGGATTGGAGCATGGAAAAATGATGAAGAGACGTCACCGTCTTGCAGAAGTCCTTCTAGAGCACCTACCTTTCGAAGGAAACCACCATGAGACAGCATGCCGTTTAGAGCATGCGATAGATGATGATTTGGATGTAGCATTGTCTGTCTACTTGGGAAATCCTACTTTAGATCCTAGTGGGAGAAATATTCCAGATATCAAGGATGATTTATCGTCTAGATTAGTTACAAGTTCTGCTAACTTGTGTGAATTATCTAGCTTAAAGGATGGCCAGAAAGGTAGTATTTCGATAATCTCATTATCTCTCGAGGATATTGAGATTCTAGGGAAAATAGGTCTTAAGTTAGGTACTGAAATTGTCAATGATGGTCAAAATCGATTTGTTGAATCTGGTGATATAATTCAAGTAACTAAATCTCTGGCAGAAAATATAATTCTAGTTTTGGCTTGATATGACATTAATTGATGTCAATACTTTAGTGTTGAAGTGATTTAGGCCTATCATGGGAGATGAAGATTTGGCTACCTCTTTTGAAGAAGCGGACGATTCAGTCGAGGCTTCCAAAGAAGACGCTGAACACAAGTCTTTGTCAGAATCTGTTGAGAGGATGAAAAAGAAAACTATGACCTCCATGAAAAAATGGAATGATGAAGAATTCCTCTATGCTCTGGACAGACAACTGATTAGCTCTGGAATCAGGTTGCTATTGTTTTTACCGGCCTTTGCAATACTTGCTTTTTTCGGTGCATGGTCACAGGCTACAACATCTCCAGATTGGTGGAATGACTTTGTAGAGCCGTCAATAGGTCAAAGTTTCGCATCTATCCTTGTAGTATTGGTATTTGTTATTCTCTTAGGATACATCTTCTCCATGGCAGTTCACCGTCACCGGGTAAATCTCAGCATTATGAACTTCAGAAACAAAGTGAAAGAAGCTGAAGAATTACACTTATCTGTAAGATCATTGCATGGATACGACCCACTGGAAAAGTTACTAAACAAGTCTGCATCGAAGCATTTCTTTGCTTTAATTTACTCTATGTTGGCCATACTTTCAATTTCAGCGATTTTCTTCTATGGTATACAGTCTGATACAGGGCGTAACTTTCTTCTCTTGTCCTTTTCTTTCACTGTTCTATCTCTCGGTCAGCACATATATACTCGTAGTTCACATTTCAATATGGCTAAAAGAACTGGATTACTCAATTCCTACCAACCTCCAGTTCATCCATCGACACTTGATATGGTTCTAAGTGATTTAGTTAAATCACAACTGGACCCACTCCTTAAAACAGATTATGATGCATTTGTCAAAGATGTTGAGAAGCATGTTAAAAGGGGTACAGAGCCTAGATTTGCTAGGGAAAAGATGATGATGATTCTGTATAAGCATTCTAAGGGTCTAGATTTATCTTCAGTATTTGATGAGTTTGGAGAAATTCTAACCAAGAATGGAGTTCAATTCGTAAAAGAACATCCAGTTTTTACTATCGAGCAATGGTTGACAATAATTGAACACATTGAAATTAGAACTCCAGCATTCTTTAGAATGATAGGTCGTATCGAAGAGGACCTTTCTGCCGGGCGAAAGACTCTCAGAGATGGAATTGTTTTCGAAGTTGATATGGAGAATATAGTTCACAAGAAGGCTAATCTATTCACCTTCATGCATAATTTATCAGATGAATCTCGTACTCTTGTTTTGCGTGTACAATCTCCAGATTTTAGGCCGCATGATTTGGCTATGACCTATAGATTGGAGCCTGGTGAAACTAAGTGGTGGCCCGATGAGGCCGTTCCAATTGCGCAAAAGGGTAATGACGATATTTTAGCAGTTATGTCCGGTCTTCTAAGAGACGGAACAGTGGCATGGCAAACTATGCTGCCAGAAAGATACGGCGAAGCGACAGTATCGGTGAGATTGGAAGAGGTAAGTGGAGAATTATTGATTGGTTCTCAAATGAACGTAAGAATTCGTCCTGAATTTAAAGAGCGTATTAGGTCTACCAGTTCATTGATTTTATCACTAATTGGTGTCGCAGGAATTATTGCTGCATCAGCGATTGCAATATTCAATTTCGTATGATTTTGATTTATTCTAATTTGCATAGCATTGAAATGGAGTATGCATACGACACGACATGCGCGGCAAGTTTGGGGAAGGCGAAGAGAAGCCGGATAGTGATCTGCGAGAGCAATTACATGCAATGGAATCTAGAGTTCGCAAGATGCGAGAAGTTAGAAATAATTTCAATGATCAAGCGAAGGTCGCTGCAGATAAGAGAAATTCAGTTCAATCCCAGTACAAAGAACACAAGGAAAAAATTGACTTAGTTTTAGCAGAAGTAAAGGCTATTCGTGCTGAAATCAAGATGTTCAAGCAGAAGAGAAATGCAATACAAGCACAGATGAAGAGTCTATTTGTTAGGCATAAAGACAGTCGAAGTGAGCATGGTAAGAAACGTGATGCTTCAACCGAATATGCTCAATTGAAGCATGAAGTCGATGCACTCGAAAAGAAGTTCGAAACATCATCAGTTGGAATCAAAAAAGAAAAAGAGATGGTTGAAAAAATCAAGAGATTTTCTAAGAGAATCGAAGAACTTGAACCTGAAGTTGCTAAATTTGAATTGGTAAGTGTAGATTTAACCGACTTAGATTCTGCAATTAAAACGCTCAAAGCAGAAGCAGATGCGGCACATAACGCAATGATTGAAGCAGTTGGGAGAGTAAATGAAAAGTCTCCTGAAGTTGATGAAGTATTTGCTCACAGAGACTTTTTGAAATCTGAAGGCGATAGATTCCATCTTGAATTCGTTGGACTAAAGGAGAAGGCGAATGAAGTTCACAGTAAGATTGACGAAATGATGGTTGATGTCAACAAGGCTCGAGAAGAATTGAATATGGCTCGTCAAGAACGTAAATCTTGGATGGTTGACCATAACAAGTCAATTGATGAAGTAATGAAAACAGGCGCTCAATCAGATGATGTTGCTGAGTCTCTAACAAAACAACTCCTAGAAACTGGTAGTCTGACCTTTGGTGGTATAAACAGTGAAGATATGCGCACCTCAGGTTCATCTAGCAAATCCAAGAAAAAGAAAAACATGCGTAGAGTAAACATGAATGCATCTAGAAAGAGATGAGTGATTACATGTTTGGCGTCATAATGGCTGGCGGTCAAGGTTCGAGGTTGTATCCACTAACTGCTAATAGGCCAAAACCAATGGTCGAAGTGATTGGTCGACCTGTTATTGAATATGTCAAAGATGCAATGGTGGACGCTGGTGTCAGCAATATCATTGTTACTACAGGATACAAAGGAGATATGCTTGAAGAATTGGTCGATGGCTGGTGTTCTGAAGAATCGCAATTAGAATCATCAGTGAATCAGGAAAGTACTCCGATGGGCACTGCTGGAAGTGTTAGGCTTCTTCTCGACCAACTTCAAGATACTTTCATCGTAGGTTCTGGGGATTCAGTACTTTCTTGTGACCTGAAGAAATTAGTCGAACGTCACAAAACTTCCAATGCTAAAGTAACTATGGCTCTTTGGGAAGTGGAAAATCCTTCGGAGTTTGGAATTGTTGGTTTATCAGAGCAACAATCAGGTGAAGTCGATGGCTCTTTAGAAGAAGGTTATGTTGTTCGATTTAAAGAGAAGCCTAAAGCAGAAGAGGCATTTAGTAACGTGATTAATGCAGGTTTGTACATTATTGAACCCGAAGCATTAGCACTCGTACCTGAAGGTGAAAAGTATGATTTCAGTAAACAATTATTTCCTAAATTATTGGAGATGGGATGGCCCATTTATGCTAAGAAAATAGATGGAGTTTGGTTTGACGTAGGTTCACCCGGTGAACTCATTAGGGCTCAGCAGGTTTTGATGTCCAGCAGAGATTCTCTACCGTTTCCAATGCCCAAGGGCAAAGTTATCGGTTCTAATGGATTTGAATTTGAAGATTCAGATTCAAAGGGTGAAAATCAGGGTAGTGTAATATCAAGTGGTGTTTGCACTGGAGAACATTCCATAATCTCCAATTCTTTGATAATGTCACGCTCTGTGGTTGGAGATAATTGTAAAATTGAGAAGTCTGTTATTGGCCAAAATGTATCAATTGAGGACTCATGCTCTCTTTCCAACTGTGTTATTGGAGATAATGTGGTAGTGGAAAAGGGTACAATCTTAGAAAATTCTAAGTTAGGTGTATGAAGTATTTATGGGTATAAATAAAATATTAATTGATATCCGGCGAAATGTTTCATATGTCTACAGGTGCCGGTAATCCCTATCGCTCTTACAACAGAACTTGGGAAGAGATCGAGAAAATGCTCGAAGAAGCTGAAAAGAGATTGGTTCAGTGGAAAGAATGGTACGAGCAGTGCCGTAAGACGGGCGACTTGGATGGTATGAAGGAATCAGCAAGAACTCATAAAGCCCTACAGGGTGTTGTTAAAACATTGAAGTGGACTCTCGGCGAAGAGGGAATCGAAAACCCTCTAGAGTGAATTTACCAACCACGTTGGTCGAGTCTAACTTCGAGAGTATCGAGTTCGTCGCCAACCATTGCAGAACCTAGGGTCATGCCCATAGCTTCGGCTACTTTGGCACCATCATCATAGTGTGCAGTCGCCATTACAATTGCATCTGCCATCGTCTTTGGGTCTTCTGATTTGAAAATCCCTGAACCTACGAATACTCCGTCCATTCCCATTCTCATCATCAGTGAAGCATCAGCAGGGGTTGCGATTCCACCCGCTGAAAAAGTTACTACAGGTAGTCTTTGCATTTTCTTTACATCGTTTAGTATAGAGGCTACCTCATCATGCATAGTTTGGTTTATCTCGCCAAATGGTGTCATGTTATATTTGCCTGGAAGTTTAGATTTATTGGATAGAACTCTGTATCTATCGATAATGTGACTTGCGGCATCTGAGATACCTGCCTCGTCGAGTAATTGCATTTGACGAATTTCTTGGTCGATGATACGTGCATGTGTGACAGCAGCTACTACATTTCCGGTACCTGCTTCCCCTTTTGTTCGAATCATGGATGCTCCTTCCCAGATACGCCTAACGGCTTCTCCAAGTTCAGTGGCACCACAAACAAATGGTATTTCGTAGTCTTTCTTATTGATATGGAAAAATGGATCTGCTGGTGTTAGTACTTCCGACTCATCGATCATGTCGACGCCCATCGATTCCAATATCCTTGCTTCTCCATCATGACCGATTCTAGATTTAGCCATTACTGGAATGGATGTACAATCTAGAATTCCTTGAATCATGTCTGGATGGCTCATTCTGGCAACTCCGCCGTCCCTGCGAATATCTGCTGGTACCCTTTCGAGTGCCATGACCGCGACTGCGCCGGAGTCTTCAGCAACTGCTGCCTGTTCTGGATTGACTACATCCATGATTACTCCACCTTGCTGCATTCTAGCAAAGCCTCTTTTCACTAAGTCGCTACCGTTTCTTAATTGATTAAAATCTACTGACATTGAAAAAACTCCAAATTTGAGGTATGCTCAATCGGCAAGAACTGGTGAATCGCCTTCTGCAATTTCTGCATCTACCGATTCATCTGCATTTCTATCAATCCATGCTTCTTCGCCGTCAGGGACGTCGATGTCAGCAAAGATTGCATCTACTGGGCACTCCGGAATACATGCTCCACAATCGATACATTCGTCTGGGTCTATGACTAGGTAAGTCTCTGCTTCTCTGAAAGCTTCAACTGGGCATACAGCGACGCATTCTTGGTACTTGTGATCTACGCAACCTGATGTTACAACGTGTGTCATTATTACTCCTCATTCAGCGTAAACGCCCTCAATACTTAATCCCTTGTGAAGTGCCTAACCAAAAAATTAGCAGTCAATTAGACGCAGCACTCTCTTTTGCTAGATTTAGTATGCCTTCAGCTTCTTCTAATACAGACTGTCCAGGATATACTTCCAATTTGGTTTGACCTTTGATAGATTTGGTTTTTGACGAAACTATTACCGCCTCACCTTGAATTAGTTCATCCAACCCTAGCCGGAAGTGTAGCGTATTGCTTTCATCGAGTCTGTCTTCTAATGATGAAATAAGTATGTCTAGATTTTGTGAACCTAATTTAGCGAGAGATTGAATCGCAATTTTATTTTTCTTAGTCGTTGCACTGATAAGATGGATTGGTGAACCATAGTACGAGGTTGTTTTCTCAATATCTACCAATTCGTCGTTTGCAATTAATTCAGAGATTGCACTAGCGATTAGTACTTCATCTTCCAAACCACTTGCAGTAACTCTCCAAGTCAGGTGATGTACTCCCATATTTAGGTCTCATATTTTCTCATTCAATAGTTTAACGAAGGTATTTTATCAAATATTTAATGTAGCAATACAGTAGTCTTCTTCAAATAGGGGTGGTCAGTCGGCGACTTGCAAGTGGGGTAGCCCCCGCAAGACACCCCGAGATGATTCTGATGGCAGCAAAGAAAGTTAGTGCAAAAGCACGTGCAGCAGCACGTAAGCAGCGTGATAAGTGGAAGATGAAGAGATGGTACACAATTCGTGCACCTCGTCATCCATGGGATTTCAAGAACATCGGAGAGACTCTCGGAGAGTCTGATGAGCATATTGTTGGTAGAGTATACCAAATGACTCTACAAGAATTCAATGGCGATTTTACTAAGATGCACGTCATCCTAAAGTTCCGTGTTAAGGAATGTGTAGGCCAAGACGCTCTTACTACCTTTATCGGTCACCATCATCAAACCGACCACATAAGAAGACAAATCCGTCGATATCGTGGAAAGGTAGATGACGTAATCGATGTTGTAACTACCGATGGTTACTTGGTTAGACTAAAACCTCTAACAATTACTCAAAAGCGTGTTCAAACATCTGTAAAGCAAGCAATGCGTATGAAAACTAGAGAAGTTATGCTAGCATTTGCTTCCAAGAATACTTACTCAAAGTTACAAGAATCTATTCTTGGCGGAGAACTAGAAGAAGATATCCGTAAGGCAATCAAGCCAATTTATCCTATACGCTCTATTGCGATCAGAAAGAGTCAGTTGCTACAAGAGGGTGTAATCTCTGAAGCAGGTCCAACTCTGGATGAGATTCACGCTGAAGAAACAAGACAAGAATCGGAAATAAAGGCCAAGAAGGCAGCTGCAATCGCTGCGGCTATGGAAGATGAAGAATCTGATGATTCACCATCTATACTAGACGCTGCAGAAGCACTTGCACCTGAATCAGAAAAGGCTGAAACTACTGAAACAGTGGAAGAAGTTGCTGAACAAGAATCTTCTGATGATACTACTGATTACAGTAGCATGACAGTTGCAGAACTTAAGGAACTTCTAAAGGCTGCTGGCAAGCCAGTATCCGGTAAGAAATCAGAACTGATTGAACGTCTTAGTGCTTGAATCGAGTAAATCGGACATTCCTGTGCGCAGGTTTGACAAGTGATTACTAGGTGGCATAGATATGCAGCGTTTAGGCGTCATAGGTGGTACTGGACTTATCGAGATGACTCTCGGTACACAAATTAACGAAGCAGGTTTCACTCTGATTCGTACTGATACAGTCAATGTAGAGACCAGTTGGGGTGAAGTTCCCCTAACATGTATGACGCTTGAGAAAGAAGGTCAAGAAAGAGAGTTAATTTTCCTTCAAAGACATCATAATGGTAATGGTAGCAATATGCCACCGCATGCTATTAATCACCGTGCTAATGTCATGGCTCTCAAAGATTCTGGATGCGACGCAATTATGGCGGTATGTTCCGTTGGCGCAATTGCACACGACTTCCCGCCCGGGAAAGTAGGACTTGCAGAGCAATATATTGACTTCACAGGAGTTGCGAGTACTTTTCACGACGACGAAGCAGTTTTTACTTCGGTTACCGAACCATTTTCTTTGAAATTAAATGCAATTTTGGAAGGGTCATTACGCGAATCACAAGGTTTTGATGCTAAAGAGAACTTAATGTACACATATTGGCTTGCGCAGGGTCCTCATTTTGAAACACGTGCTGAGATTGATGCAATCGAAAAATTGGGTGGAGACATGGTTGGTATGACTATGCCACGTGAGGCTAAACTCACTCGAGAATTAGAAATCCCATATGTTGCAGTTTGTATCTCCTCCAATTGGGCTGCTGGTCGTGAACCTGGTGATTCGACCGCTGATTTACATCATCATGATGTTTCTTCCACGGCTAACACTCGACTAGGGCCTGTTTGGGGCTGTTTGATTGAACTGTTAGACGAATGAAAACTTCTATTGCCTTCCGTGCCCTATCGCCGCTATGGAAGGAAAGGATGTACCACAATGGATGGATTTCGAAGCAACTAATGAATGGGACACAATGATGAAAAAAGTTGCATCTTTCCATCATAAACATGACTTCGAATCAAAGAATGGTCATGATATGGGCTATAGAATTGCACTCACAGTCGAGGAACTTGGTGAACTGTCTGCAGCGGTAACTAAGGGTAAACCTCTCGAAGAATGTGCAGAAGAAATGGCAGACATTCTAATTCTACTTATGGGCCATTCTTTGGCCATGAAAATCGATTTGAAATCAGCCTTCGAAAAGAAATTTTCTAGGATTATGCAAAGAGAAGCGCTCACTGGAAGATTGGGTGTCAGAGTTACCGAGTATAAACCCGAGAATTAGCGAATAAAATGTTGGAACACCATGTTATACTGGTCTTTATCTCCAGCTTCAACTATCCTTTCACCAATCAAATGGAATCCTAATTCGTGTATGTCTGGAGCGAATGTATCAGCGTCTTCGACCTCAGTTTGAATGATTGTTCGATGAAGTTCTTTCACGTCATCGATGAAAAGTCGGTATATTTCGCCCCCGCCAATAATGTAAACATCTTGTTCTTGAGATAGAAGTCGTACTTCGTCATAACTCATCACTTCTACGTCATCTCTTTGAGATCTGCTCATCACTATACTTCTACGACCCGGGAGTTTTCCAGGTAGGCTTTCCCATGTTTTACGGCCCATGACGATAGTTCCACCTAATGTCACTCTCTTGAAGTGTTGAAGGTCGGTTGACTGCTTCCAAGGTAGGTCACCATCCTTACCAATCGCTCCCTTGAGGTCACATGCGTATACGAAGATAATCATTAAATCCCTCAAATGGCAATAGGTGCAGATATGTGCGGATGATGTTGGTAATCAATTACTTCAAAATCTTCAAACTTGAAATCATCAATATTTTCAATATCAGGATTTAATTTCAAAGTAGGTAGTGGCATAGGCTCTCTACTAATCTGCAGTTTAGCTTGTTCTAGGTGGTTAGTGTACAAGTGTGCATCACCTAGAGTGTGGACAAAAGTGCCAGCTTCTAATCCACAAATTTGAGCGATCATATGCGTTAGAATTGCATA
The DNA here is from genome assembly GCA_018667575.1 of Methanobacteriota archaeon. GTDB lineage: Archaea > Thermoplasmatota > Poseidoniia > Poseidoniales > Poseidoniaceae > MGIIa-L1. Next base: position 12,898 of record JABIUA010000007.1, read on the forward strand.
AGATGCAATGTTGAAAGGTACACCAAGAAATACATCAGCACTTCTCTGATATAACTGACAATTGAGCTTTCCATTTGCGACATGAAATTGGAAGAAGGCATGGCATGGCATCAGTGCCATTTCATCTAATTCACCTACATTCCACGCAGAAACTATGATTCGTCGACTGTTTGGGTTATTCTTTATCATATCAATTACTTGCTCTAACTGGTCGATTGTTCGTCCATTGTTATCTTTCCAATCTCTCCACTGCTTACCGTAAACCGGGCCTAAGTCTCCATTCTCATCAGCCCATTCATTCCAAATACGAACGCCATTTTCTTGGAGGTATTTGACGTTAGTATCGCCCTTAATGAACCACAGTAGTTCATGGATAATTGATTTCAGATGAACTTTTTTGGTAGTTACCATCGGGAATCCTTTGGATAAATCAAATCTCATTTGGTAGCCAAAAACCGAAAGAGTTCCTGTTCCGGTTCTATCGCCTTTTTCTTCTCCATTTTCGAGAATATGATTTATCAGGCGCAAATACTCATCCATAGTTTCACCAATCCGATGTTGATGTAGACAGCACTTGATGGTTATCTTTGTTTATGCTAGTTGTCGAGGAACACAGAATCGTATTCCTCTTCTGGATTTTCCAAGTATTCTAGGCGATATATCGATGGAATTTGATTTAGAATTGGAGTGATAAAATCAACAATTCCTTCGACTGAAACCATTTTACATACATACAAAAAGCGAGATAATTCACCTAAGCCAATCAAGCATTCCCGATACATTTTGTGTTCCAAATAATATTTGCACTTTTCCAGTGATTGAAAGTCATGGAAATCAATATTTGAACTTCTTATTCCTTCAATTTCGCAATTCTCTTTGAAGTATCCAATCGATTTATCTTCTAAGGTTTCAGGTGTATGCTTATGTGGCCAGCCTGAGTTTCCTAACATGATCAATGAAATCATAGCATCGCTAGATGGAATCTTATCATTAGAATAGAAGTCTGTTAGAACACAAACATTCTGCATACTCATAGTTATTGAGAGGTGGTCGTTATTTTTCAGTAGTTTATTGATAATACATGAAAAAACATCAATTTGAATTTCTGGTGAACCATCATTCGAGCGTATGAAGGGCCTAGTGCTTGATAATTCCAGTCTCCAGTTTGGAGATTTACAAGTTATTTCATACAATAATTCTAGCCCTCTCAATTCAGCGGCTAACTTTTCCTCATCGACTTCGTCTTCTATCGTTAACGGCCCCATCGGAGTATATACGCTACGCACGATAATTTGACATTTCAACAGTATTTGAATTATGGAGCGCCGAGGTGCTTAATAGATGCCATTAACTGGTCAGTAAATTTTCTATAGAGTGTCGCTAGTTTAGCCTTTATTTCGTGTTCCTCTTGATTTTTTAGGGCTTTTAAATCAGCGGCAGAAGTATTGCCTCCCTTTGGGTCTTCTAACCATTCTAGCCAAGTGATTCCCTTGCCAATATCAACTTTGATCGGTTTCCATAATCGTGGAAGTTTATGTATTTGTGGAGCCATCATTTCTCGAGTTCCATTTAGTGAGATCGGCATCACAACTGTGTCTGGATAAGATGCAGCCAGTCGAGCAACGCCGGTTTTACCAGGCAGAAGTAAAGGTGATTCTGTTCTTTTTGATCTTGTTCCCTCGGGGAAGATTCCAAGCGCACTTCTTGATGATAATACGTCAGCAGCGGAGGATAATGCTTGGTCCCCACCTTCCTCTCGTTGTGTTTTAATCTGGCCGGTCATTTTCATAAATTGTCTTAGCCAGAAATTTTTGAAATGTCCATCTTTTGCGAGATAGTGTGCTTTTCTTCTAGATGAAGCAATAATTAGTACTGGGTCAACATGTGATAAGTGGTTAGCTGCTAATATCGTAGGGCCGCTGGTTGGTATATTGTTTAGTCCAGTGGCTCTTATTCGCATCAAACCTCTAATTAGAGGTGAGAAAATAAAACGAATAAACGAGTAGCCTGGAGTACTTGGAATATTGCCGTTATATGGCTTGATGTACCAATGTTTCTTTAGTTCATTCCACGCCAACTCTAGGTCTGATGAACTATCCATATTGCTTACTGAAAAACAATACCCTTTGATAATTGTCACTGTTTAGACAATTATTGTTGGATTTTGTCGGTTCTGCTTCTCGGTCAGATACGAAATTTCAAATTGGATTTCACAAAGCGGTAGTTATGAGCGAGTATGGAAATAGTGTTTTTACTCGCAGTTTGACAGTTCTCATTATTTTTTTATTGCTCTCGATAATATCTTCACCTGCAGTTGTAGCCCAATCAGAATGGCAAGAGGATGGTTGGCTGAAAACCTCTCTGGCTCAGGAGAGATTGGATAACGGTGATGAATTTGGGTGTTATGGTATTGAGGGTCTTTCTTGGAATGCAGACCCTGGGGCTGTGGCTTTGGAGTGTAGAGAATATATCGAACAACGTGTGACTGCAAATCGTTGGGGTGAATCTCCAATCTCTACTTTCACGCCTGACTCTTTAACTCAAACTCAACATCAGATTATAATGGAAAATGGTTTTAGGATTCATGGTGATAATACAGGTCTAGAAGATACTGTTTGGCATTCTGCTAACGATACTCCTACCGATATGCTCGATTGGTTCAATCTAGGTCGAAGAGGTGGCAGCCTCGAACAGATTATAGGTTCAAAGCAACAAGTGAAAGATGCCGTTGAAGAAGGTGGTTTAGTAAATCTTTACTGGATAGGGAGAGTTAACGATGCTACCATTAGGCATGACAAGGATATTGAACTGTACATCAGTGATGAAGCAGATGCTTGGCTAACAACTTGGGGTCAAGCATGGTCTTATTGGAGTGCGAGTAAATGCTATCAGTTTGATCATTCAATGACTCAAATAGGTCAAGATTATATTTTATCATTTGAGTCGCTTATTACCGAACAGTGTGTTGGTCTAAACCAAGATAGATGGAATGTTCCTTTGACATGGGCTATCGATATTGAAGATTCCAATATTCTCTCGATAAAAGATTCCAATGGTGAAATGAATAATATTTCCCAAATCCGTCATACTAAAGAAGGTTATTCACATGACGTGAATCAATATTTACATCTTAGTGTAGTCAATGGAAATAGGGTAAATATTACTCTCGATGGTAGCGATTATGAGATAGTTGAAATGACTAATTTCTGGAATAATCATAGTGCAGCAATAACAATTGCAGCACATGAAACAACGGACCTTTTCAAATGGTCAAAGAGATTTGTAGACCAAGATGACCTTGTATTCACATGGTTGGTTATACCTAGGCCGGCTGAAACTCAATCTCCATGGATGGCTTATGTGGCACTTACTGTTGGTGCAGGAGTGACATTAACCATGCTTTTGGTATTGAAAAGTGAAGGAATCGGCCCTCTGGCAAAGAAGAAACGCTATTCTGAAGGAATGCTTGAAGGCGAATAGATTAGCATTTTAGGTCAATATTAAGCGAAGCCTTCATGGCTGATTGGTTTACCCACGATATGAGGCTATTACATGGGAGGGGAAGATGTTAAGATTGACCCCTGGAGTAGTAACCAATCGACTGATTATTCAAGAATCATTGAACAGTTCGGACTTTCCTCGATGGACAACGTTGTAATGAATGAGCCATCTAAACTTCATCGTAGAGGGATTATTTTTGCTCACAGAGACTTGGATGTCGTATTAGATGCTAAAAATTCAGGCGAGCAGTTCGGGGTATTAACTGGGCTAATGCCGAGTGGGCAGATGCACATGGGTCATTCAATGGTCATCGAACAAGTCAAATGGTTTCAGAAGCAAGGTGGTGATGTGACGATTGCAGTTGCAGATTTAGAGAGCCAGGCTACAAGAGGAGTTTCACTTTCTAAAGGTAGAGAAATAGCACTTAAGGAATATATTTCCAATTATGCGGCTTTGGGATTAGACCCCGAGAAGACTCAGGTTTACTTTCAATCTAGCAGGCCAATAGTTCAACGTCTAGGTTTCCAACTGGGAAAAAGAACAAATTTGAATGAATTCGAATCTATTTATGGTTTTTCAGGAGATACTAACTTGGCGCATGTTCAAGCCCCAATGGTACAAGTAGGTGATATCTTACATCCCCAAACCGAAGAATATGGTGGATTGCGCCCTATTGTTGTCCCTGTAGGTGTAGATCAAGACCCTCACCTCAGGTTAACAAGGGGACTAGCAGCTAAAACTAATTGGTTTAACGTCAATGATGGCAAAAATTCAGGAGTGGTAATTGGACTCTCTATTCAAGAGGATAATGCGGAAATTTTGGGTCAGCAGCCTAATGGTCGAATGGATAAGCAAAAAGTAGCATCGATATTTGATGGAATTGTTTCCAGATTAACCTCTCTTGGCTACTCAGACATAATGTCCAATCCGAAGCATGGTACAGTCAATATCCCTGGTGCTACATCCAAGGATAAGATTAGAATCCGTAGCAAATTATTGGAGTATGAAAGAGAACTTGGAGGAATGGGTCTATTGGCGCCATCATCAACATATCATCACTTCGCAGTCGGACTTACAGGCGATAAAATGAGTAGTAGTAAGCCGAAAACAACTATCTTTTTAGGTGATGAAATCGACGTAATATCCAAGAAAATCAAGCGGGCTTATTCTGGGGGTCAATCCACTGTCGAAGAGCATAGAAGGCTGGGGGGTAATCCCGATGTCGATGTCGCCTACCAATATATGATGTATTTCTTTGAAGATGATGATGATTTCTTACAATCGATTAACTCAGACTACCGTGCCGGAAAAATTCTTGCAGGTGAAATGAAACAACTTTGTATTGATAGAGCGTCAGAATGGCTTTCTGAACTGCATGAAAAGCGTGCACAAAGTGAACATTTAGTCAGTGAGTTCCTGGCTCCAGATGCTATTTAGTCATCCTTAGAGAATACAGCAGGGTCTGGGCCAACTGGTAAATTCTCTAGTTCTTCACCAGTAATGTCTCTTTCTTGTGCATCTTTGTCGATAATCATTGAATGTCCGTGGGGGTCGAGTAATTCCAAAGTTAGCATGACGTTTTCATCGATTCCGATGTTTGTTATTTGGTATCTCATGTTCTGTAATCTAGCGATATCATCACTTGATTCCTCTGCATCCAAATCGCCAATTACCATGTCAATAATTTTGGTGAATCTATTCAGTACACCTTCGACATTGGAAACATAGCCTGTTGAACTGGTACCAGGGTTGACCTGCAAATCAAGTTCTAAAATACTGACAGTGCATGATGAAGAGCGTACAATTCTAGATTTTAACTGCTCTAAATCATTCAATTCGAGAGTCCAGCCACCGGCTTTCTTTCCCTCTGCTGGGATGAAATCAGTCTGCCTCCATCCGCAATCATGACACATTACAGTAACTTGGGTGTGTTCTCCAAAGTACGGAATTTCACTGATATGAGCGATCATATTCACTTCGCCATGATTAGAACAAATAGGACAAGGTATGTCCACTGGCTTCTCTTCAATCATAATCTTCGCCTACCAAGTTCTTCTGCACTTGCAGCAAATGCTTCCATTTCGATACCCTTAACTCCACGGCAACCGGGAGGTAGTAGCATCAGTCTACTATCTGTAATTTGAATAATTTGACCACCTAGGTCTCCTTCGATAAATGTGTGTAATTGATTTATTGCAGACGAAAACTCAGTTTCTCTTTTCACCAATCTGTTCATTTCAACGATGGCAGCATGGCCATCAGATAGCCAGTTTAGCAAGGTGGAGCAACCAGTAATGTCGTTCAGTACTGCTCTGTGAACGACCAAGCCGGAATTGGAATCTTTAATCGGTGGACTTGAGTATAGTTTTTCCAAGTCATGATAAATTAATCCGCTTGGGGCAGCAGGCTTCTCTTCATACGGTGACATACTTGGCATTTCGAATGTATTCAATCCTTCAGTCTCCTCATCAGTGGTCGTATTGATCTCTTTTTTGAGGATTTTATCTGCTCTAGTGAGACTATCTAAGTCTGGCATCTCTGGTATATTTACGTGCGAAAAGGCATCTAGTGATGATTGAGCATCATCTTTTTCGACACCCCTTTTCTTTCTCATAATTTGGCCTGAAAGGTAAGGCCTCAAGAAGACTCCCATCAAAAATAGATTTAACAGCCCATTTGAGAACTACTATTGCGACGCCAATTCGTGGGGTTGAAATACAATCACGGATAGGGGAAATCACACCAATGTTCAATAGGTGTCGATTACAGCGAGGAGATATGATGAATGCAGAAGCAAATGTTGTCAAGACTGGGACAAGTACAATTGGTATTACTTTCAAAGGTGGAGTAGTGGTTGGTGCAGACCATAGAGCTACCATGGGTCATTTCATTGCTAACAAAAGTGTTCAGAAATTATTCAAGATTGGAGAGAATCTGGCTTTGACTACTGCAGGACTTGTTGGTCATGCACAATCGCTATCTCGTACTCTTTCTGCCGAAGTCGCATTATTTCAGTTAAGGAGACAACAGTTGATGACTGTAAAGGGTGCTGCTACTCTAACTGCAAATATTCTGTCTGGAAGACCTCACTGGGTCCAACTATTGATTGTTGGAGTCGACCCAGACGGTAGCCACGTATACTCAATCGATTCTGCAGGCGGTTCAATTCCCGACAAGTATTGTGCTACTGGTTCAGGCTCTCCGTACATGTATGGTGTCCTAGAAGATGGATTCAAGGATAATATGACAGAGACCGAAGCATTGAAACTTGCAGCCCGCTCCCTTCACGCATCGGGGCAGCGTGATGCAGCCTCCGGTAATGGTATGGATTTGGCTGTAATCACTGCTAAAGACGGTTATGTACAAGTTCCCCAAGACCAAATCAAGAAGCTCCTTTCTTGAATTTACTTTCCCGCAGTTCGCTGCATTGTGTCGAGTACACATTGTTGACTGAGTTGCGGAGCAGAGGTTTTAATATGCGTCTTACATTTAAACAGTTAAAAGATGAGATTTCGAAAATAGTACCTAAATCAATTGAATATTCAGTTGAGTTAGAAGCCGGTAATATTGCAATAGTAACTAAAGAACCTATGAAGTTCGGCGGTGGCGATGGATTAGTCGGTAAAATCGCCAAGAAAGTCCGTAGAAAGATAAAAATTCGTCCAGACAAGTCTATTGTCAAGCCTGAACTCGAAGCAAAAGGCATTATTGAATCCTTGATTCCAGAATCTGCTGAATTAACTCAAATATATTTTGATGGATGTTTTAGTGAAGTGATCATTCAATGTCAAAACCCTGGCGACGCAGTTGGTCGTCGAGGCGCAAATGTTGCAGAGATTAGAGAAAAGACTGGTTGGATTCCTATCGTAGAAAGAACTCCACCCATTTTCTCAAAGACTGTTCACGATATTAGAGGTTACAGAAGTGCTAATGCTGAAGAGAGGCGTAAATTATTGAAGGACTTTGGGTTGAATATGCACAGACCCACACGACCAGGTTCATCTTGGGCTCGTGTTACCGCTCTAGGTTCATACCGTGAAGTGGGGCGTGCTTGTCACTTTGTTACAACAAATGAGTCCAGAGTAATGATCGATGTTGGAGTTAATATCGCGTCTGACACAGACCCTATGCCTTTCTTTACTGCACCTGAAGCTCTACCGCTTGAAAAGTTAGATGCAGTAGTACTAACCCATTCTCACCTTGACCACGCAGGGATGTTGCCTGTATTGTTCAAATATGGATATCGAGGCCCTGTTTATTGTACTCCACCAACTAGAGATCTGATGCTTCTTCTTCAATCTGATTACATCAAGGTAAGCGGAGCGGAAGGTAGGAGTCCTGCTTATGACATGGAAGACATTCGTACTTGTATGAAACACGTCGTCGATGTTGATTGGGGAGAGACAACAGATATCTCGCCGGATATCAAATTAACATTCTCTAATGCTGGACATATTCTTGGTTCATCAGCAGTCCATCTACACATCGGTGAGGGAAAGCATAACATCGTATTTAGCGGCGACCAAAAGTATGAGAAATCTTGGTTATTCGACGCTGCAAATACTAGATTCCCTAAGGTTGACACATTAGTGATAGAATCAACTTATGGTGCATCAGGAGACTATCAACCATCTAGACAAGAAGCAAATCAAGAACTCCAAGACATTGTAACACGGACAATTCAAAGAGGCGGGAAAATGATATGTCCTGTTTTCGCTGTTGGCCGTAGTCAGGAAGTCATGATTGCTATCGATGAGTTGTTTAGGTCGGGAACTGTAAAGCCAGTTCCTGTTTGGCTCGATGGAATGATTCAAGAAGCAACAGCAATTCACTCATCCCATCCAGATTATCTAACTAATAGTCTAAGAAAATCCCTGCTACAAGATGATGGAGAGAATCCATTCACTAGCGAGTGGTTTAGACCAGTCAAGGGTAGAGAACTTCGTGAAAGCATCATCATGGATACATCTCCTTGTATTGTACTGGCAACATCTGGAATGTTAAACGGTGGACCTGTGATGGAATATTTCAAAAATTGGGCACATGAGGAAAGAAACTCTCTATGTTTTGTTGGATATCAAGCAGAAGGTACTCTTGGAAGAAGATTGCAAAAAGGGTTCGGTGAAGTACCAATGGTAATTAATGGTAAAACAGAAATTGTCAAGGTCGGTTGTGAAATGGTTACTATCGATGGCTTTTCAGGTCACTCAGATAGAAGACAGTTGCTCGAATTTGTCGACCAATTACATCCCAAGCCAAAGAATATAATTTGCCATCACGGTGATTATCACAAGTGCAATGAACTTGGACACACACTTCGAGAGAGGTATAAGTGTCGAACATATGCTCCAAAGAATCTAGAAACAGTTAGATTACACTAATCACATCAATGGTATGTCAATGTCCTGTTCCAACGGGTCAGGGACCTCATTTTTGATTGGCGGTATTGAACTTAATGACTTACTTTCTGAGTTACTCATTACATGAATTGGTGTTGATGATTCTTCTTTACTTCTTTCTGCTTCAGAATTGAATAGTTTCCAATATAGGATAATTATAGCCGAAGAAAATATGGTTGTAAATATTAAGATACTCGAGGTATTTTCATCGATACTAGCAAGCATTACAGATGTCAATACCAAGCCAGCAGCCGCCGCTAATATCACCACTCGATAACCTGCGACCATACACTGGGATGACCATGTTGTTCATGAACCTCTTGCGTTTGTCTTGTATTATGAAGCCGGGTCGAGTTCGTAAGACATGCCAAGGTTGGTTGATGACAGCAGTAGCACCATGGGGTGAAAATGCTGAAGATGCTTATGACCAAGGTTTGGTGGAAATGGGTCTTGGAGATACACGCTTAATCGAAGTCAAAGGTGCAATGCTACCCTTGAATTTTGAAGCGACTCCGCCACGTGCTTTACCGTTAGGTTCACTAATTGAATGTCACATGGCAACCTCATATTCCTACAATGGTGGAACTGCTTGTGCTGGAGTCGCATGGGCTTCATGTGTTACACCAGAAGGAGATGAGTGCGCAGTAGTGGCTACAATTTCCACTGAGTTGGATTATGAAGAAACATCACTTCTTTTGAGAAGAAACTTGCAAAGAAGATTAGCAAGTAGAGATCTGGAAGTTGTATCATTCGATGTAGCAGTGGATGAAGTTACTGCTGGGGCAGAGCATCATGGAGTCGCAATGGCGGCTCTAGTTTTGCCAAATTCCCTTTCACTAGGAGGTAAAACCTCTAGTGGGCCTATCAGAGGAGGGCTGACAGTTTCTCTAGATAATCAGCAAAAAAGAGTCGACGTTAAGGCACCAGCGGCACCTGCTCTTCGACCTGGCGGAAGAAGGGATAATGGTAATTCTGACTTTAGTTTGTAAGGGCATCTTCAAAAACTCTCGAATTGACAGACTGTTATGGCAGATTCATGGCTAGTTCTGAAATGTTCTGCATGCAATATTTGCCATGGACGTAAAAGTACAGGGCATTCATGTCCACACTGCGGCCAACGAATTAGTGATAATGCACAAGTGGTAGACAAAGCAGTTGATTCTACAGAATTAAGGATGAAAGTAGTCTTAGCAAATACCCCTGATAATTTGAAAGATTTGCTTAAGTCTAAACTTTCCAAAGATTCTCCCTTGGTCGGTAAAGAATATAGTTCTGCGGCCGGTTTGAAAGTAGTCAAGGATTCAGTTAATAAAAAAGGAATTATTCATATTGATATAGTAGCCGAAAAGTTAGCCAAAAATGGTGTGGAAATAGAAGTAGAGCAATTTATGGAACATATTGAAACTCAAGGTTTAGTTATCAGAATTGAAAGTGGTATTTGGCAATTTCTTGAGTGAAGTTCATAGGTATGAAGTTGTGGCCAAGAACTACGGGCGTATGGGTTAGTTTGGCCTATACTCGGGCGTTTGGGACGCTTGGACCCAAGTTCAAATCTTGGTACGCCCACCATTTACTCACTATGCTCAGTTTTTGAGTGTACCCAAATTATGTGAAAGCCAAATTGAGTCTTGATGAATTTGGTTGGAGTTGCCTCAGCATCGGCGGCCCAAACCGCCTTTTCAAAATCCAAAACCATTTGGCCTTCAACAAATTCACCTAAATCTCCTTTTTTACTGCCACTCGGGCAATTGGAAAATCTCTTTGCTAATTTTTTGAATTCTTTAAGTGGCTTTTTAGAGTTCTGAATTTGATGTAAAATGTCCTTTGCTTCTGGCTTGTTAGCAACCAGAATATGTCTTACATGTGCTTTTCGAGGGTTATTTCTCTTGTCCATTCTACGCATTGAGTTTCAACTCCTGAGACACTTTCACTGAAAGTCGGTCAAAAATATGTGCTGCAGTCCATGAAACTAAGACTATCGCAATAATCGGTATTCCACGCTCCACTAATGCTCTTTCTAAGTCTGTGCTATACCATGGTAGAATGGCAACCCAGCCTATGAAATAAGACGTAAAGGAAAGTATAATGTGCGGATTTATATCTCTTGAGAATAACTTTGAGAATACTCTTAGATGATGTTGAATAGCCATCATAATTCCTACTTTGATGAAGAATGATAAATTTTTGATTGCCGAAGTCTCAGATCCATAAATCGATTTCACCGGGACATGAACTATCCTCCATGACCCTTTGGCTAGATTTATCAGCCAATAGTTAGGATATCCATACCCCTTCCATGATTTATTCCAATCCCATGACTCAATCACCTCATGACTGGTTGCAGTATATCCACACTGAGGGTCTGAAATTCTTTGTCCAGCTGCTAAAGTGGTGAAAAAGGCTAGAATTTGACTTGCTAATCTCCTAATTATTGGCATGTTACTTACACCTTGAGGATGAATGAAACGGTCTCCTTTGGAATAGTCTGCAGTGCCGCTGATGATTGGTTGAAGTAGATTTTCCATGTCCTCTGGGTCCATTTGTCCATCTCCAGCCATAACGACACTGATGAAGGGCCTTTCACATTGTTTCAGTAATTCTTGATGACCTCTGTCTATTGAAGAGCCAACTCCTTGTCCATTATTTTGAACAATTGTCAGTTCATACTTTTCATTGGAATATTTCCTCGAGACTTCATCTGTTGAATCAGTTGACCCATCATTTACCACGATGACTTTGTCAACATAAGAGGGAATGTCGCTTAAAACGCCACCGATTAAGCCCTCTTCATTACGTGCTGGAATTACAACTCCAACATGCCAGTTGTTGTACACAATCATTCCACTAGGGCATATCAAATAAAGTACTTGATAGAAATAGATTAACATTAATTATTGCGATAATTTGTTTATTTTTGTCATAGGTTTGAAAGGCAAAACCTTGTGACATGTCTATGGAGAATGGGGGTACGAGGATTATATTACTCGGCCGAGACCTCGAATTGAGGATAATTTCTCTGATAGTTAGGGCTAGGGAATTATCTCAAGAGGTTATCTTTTTTGACTTAGGTTCTAACGATATGTCAGTTGAATTGGCTGAAGAATTCAATTGTAAGGTATTTCATTATGGTAGGGAACTAGGGTGTAAGGATATTTCTAAATATATTTTGGACCAAAATTTAGATTTAGAACTGAATAATTTAGTTCTAAGAGTCACAGATGATTGGAAGTTAAGTGATTTCCCAGTAATTGAAAATCGGGTCAGAGAATCCTGGGACATCTATATCGCTTTCACCAAGGAAGAAAGTAAAGATATAGATGATGCTGAGCAAATAATAATTGACTCAATAGAATTCTCTCATATGGTTTTATCAAAAAGCGGACTAGAAGAATTATCGAAAACGTCTCCATTATCTAATGCTATAGACTTTAGTCAGGACTTGAAAGTACGGGTTACTCCAACTCAAAAATCAATCAGATTGCCACAGAGAGAATCACTTGCTACCGCATCGCGTTTTGCACAGTTATTCTACTGGATGCTAGAAACTAGACATCCGTTACTTCTTTTTGGTATTCCAGGAATAGTATTATTCGTACTAGGGTACAAACTCTCAGGTAATGTAATAGACACATTTAGTGAACTAAATACGACATCTATCGGCGTTACTTTGACTACTATTGCCATGACTTTAGTCGGTCTTTTTGCCATGATGGTTGCTTTGATACTGTATATCATGGGCAAGCAGGTAGAGCAAATTCAATCTCAGTATGATTGGTCAAGTAAGTGAGTGTGATGTTATGAGTTCTAAGAGTTATCTTGTATGCCTGGATATGGATAGAGTGTTGGTTGACCATTTGTCTACATGGCAATTTGTCTATGACCAAATGGGACTATCTAATGACGAATCGTTTGAATTGTATAATCAGGGTCTTTTGGATGAATGGGATTGGATTAAACTTGATATCGCTTTGATAAAAGGTAGCAGAGATTCATCACAAAAACCAGTCACTGATGCAGAACTACGTGGCAATATGGAAGGTATGCCAATGATGAAAAATTGGCGGATGTTAATCCAAGGGCTTCTGGATGACGGTGCAAGAGTAGCCATTGTTAGTGGAGGACTTCAACAGACAGCACGAGACATTGCTGCACAATTTGCTAGTGATGAACCATGGAAAAGGAGATGGGGTGGAATTGATAGATTCACATCAAAGAGATTTGCAGATGGTAAAGATACTTTATTGACAGTATTCACCAATGGCTGGCTCACCGGAAATCAGTATGGTGAGGATTTCTTAATTGGTGATTTTGGAAGGTATCAAGTCCAAATGAATGGAAAAGGTTCAATCGTTAGCATGTTACAAAGAAGATTCAATATTGACAAAAGTAGAACTGCTTCTGTGGGAGATTCGGCTGGAGATATAGGTATGTTTCAAGAGTCTGGTTACTCGATTTGTTTCAACCCATGGGATGATAGACCACTAGATCATTGCGATGAAGTAGTTAGAGAGAAAGATTTGGAAATAGTTCTAAATAAAATCAAAGCCAAGATGTTAGAGTGAAATATTTATGTAACCTCGAGCATACATCATTGTATGGCATCTATTGATGATTACACCACCATCTCTTCTTTTTGTCCACATTGTGGTTTCATGCTTGGCGAGTTTGTTCCTGGAATACCCTGTCCAAGTTGTGGTAAAGAATTGATTTAAGATTGAACAATCTCAACGTCGTTATCTTGAAGATAATTGATGATATATTCTATCGAATTATTTGATAGGCTTTCAGGAGGATGGATTCCAGGCTCAAGTCCACAGCCTGCCATCGGTCCTTTTTCTAGGAATAATATCGTGCAAGCAGCGGTGACTAAACCAGTAGTTCTTGCCATTGAACTATCTCCATTCCTTCCTTCATCATAGACCATCCAGCGAATCTTAGAATCAAGACCTTGGACTTTGACCTCGAGCCATGTGAACTCATCTCGTTCATCATCGAATTTCCATTCATCGAGTAATTTATTTTCTTCCATTTTCATTCCTTCAGATATCCATTTATCGATATGTCCAGGCCATCGAACTGTGAATTCCTTCATTTCCTTTGATGGGATGGTCTCCATTATACTTCTGAGTCCATCGGTAAGAAACGCTTCCATCTCTCCATGGTATTCAACATCTATCAAGTGTCTTTGTGATAATGCAGGAACGGTAATGATATTATTATCCTCAATAATTCTTGCCGGCCTAGTATATTCTTCTATAACATCAGAGGGAGAAAAAGGGGCCATATAAGACCATTTTGAATCTTTTTTTGATGGATTTCCTCCAACTTTAATATGAACTTTATCCAGTTCACCAATCATCTCTCTACCCTTTTTTACCAGCATATTTGATAGTCCCGGAGCAATCCCTACATCCCAAAGTAATGAACAGTCATTTTCCTTGGCTAGTTGTGAATACTTGGAAGGGTCTTCTAAAGTAAAAGCTAAATCAATTATTTGATGTTTAGATTCTAACAACTTCGGCCTTACTCTATCTCCTATGCGACCTGGCAACATATTCACGACCACCTTCGAATGAGGAAGGGTGTCTATTATTGTAAAAACATCACCTTCCATAGGTTCAACATTTTCCAAATTTGCTATTTCTGTTGGTATTTTCAAATCTACTACAGTTACAGAATTACCATTTTCAAGTAATTTCCTAATTACAAATTTACCGACTAATCCGCACCCTAAGGCAATTACGTCGCTCATTTAATCACCTAAGGAGTGACTCTTCTAGAATCTCTAGGGAATGGAATGACTTCTCTAATATGGTCGGCTCCACTAAGCCAAGAGCAAACTCTGTCTACTCCTAGTCCAAACCCACCGTGAGGAACTCCACCGTATGTTCGAGTATCAATATAGAATTGATAAGGCTCTCTAGGAGTTCCTTCTTCATCGATACGCGCTAGAATTTCTTCCTCCGACCACGTTCTTTCTCCGCCACCGATAATCTCACCATATCCTTCAGGTGCTAATAAATCGTGGCATAGAACATATTTTTCGTCTTCAGTATCTACTCTGTGATAGAATGGCTTTGCAATCTTTGGATAATGGGTCAAGAAGTGGGGGACATCAAAGTCTTGAGTCAAAATCTTTTCTTTAGAATAATCTAAATCTTGTCCCCATTCGATTTCTACTCCCATTCCCTGGAGTGTTTCTACAGCCTCATCATAACGCATTCTAGGATATGGTGAGTCAGCAAAGCGACCAATCAAATCGAGATCTCTTCCAAGCGATTCAAGTTCATCGCTTCTTTCATCGAGGAGTGTTGAGGAAATATGGCGAACTACTCCTTCTCCATGATTCATGATTTCATCATTAGTAGCCCAAGCCATTTCCATTTCGGCATGCCAAAATTCGGTCAAATGTCTTCGTGTTCTTGACTTTTCAGCACGGAATGAAGGCGCTATTGTATACAGTCTTTCCAATGCCGGCATTGCAGCCTCAGCATAAAGTTGCCATGATTGAGTCAAGTATGCTTTTCTACCAAAATATGGTACTTCAAACAATGTAGAGCCGCCTTCTACAGCACCAGCAACGAAGTTCGGAGCCTGATATTCAAGGAAGTCTCTATTTCTAAAATATGAATGAATGGCGCCAAATACTGAACTACGAATCTTTAGCATTGTAGTCATTCTAGAAGTTCTGAGGTACAAGTGGCGATTGTCTAGGAGAAATTCAGTTTCTCCACCGTCAGCAGCAGCCATTGCAGATTCGGTTATTGGGAACGGTGTTTCAGGATTTACTGGGCCGATAACTTCTGCTGAATTTACAACTAATTCATGTCCGCCTTCGGAGCGCTCATCGACATTTACAGTACCTTTGAGAATAATTGATGATTCGATAAGAGCGGATTTTATTTGTTCAAAACTTTCGTCTCCCAATACATCTCTTTTGGCGACACACTGAATGGTGCCCGTTGAATCACGTAGAACTAAGAATCGAATTTTATTTGAGCCGCGTGAACGCTTCACCCAGCCCTTTAATTCCACTTCTTTATTGTCATGTTGACCCGATTGTACATCTCCAATCCACGTTGTCTTCATACTCTCACCCATTTGCCCCTAAGGTACGGTGTAATTCAATGTCACCCAAGACGGAACAATTCATGAGGTCATAAAAATGCAAATTTAACAATCATCTATAGGAAATACTCAAACTATATCGCTGCTGCGAAGTAGTATGAATAGAGTTGCAGTATATGCAATTGGGGGGAATGCCCTTTCTTCTCCAACAGGTGATGAAGATGGTAGCAGTGAAGAGATTCTAGCTAGAGTCATGAGTGATGTAGTAGATTTACTTGAAGCAGGCTGGAGTGTAGTCTTGACTCATGGTAACGGTCCACAAGTGGGGCACCTTATGCAATTAGATGAGAATACATCACAAACTATGGATTCTTGGGTGGCTGCAACTCAAGGAATGATAGGACATTCGCTATCCTTGAATTTAGATTCAATATTGAATAAAAGAAGGCGTCCTGAACGTACTGCTTGCGTAATCACTAGGGTAGAGGTTGACCCTTCCGATGGCGGGTTTAAATCTCCTACTAAGCCGGTAGGTCCAGTACTTTCTGACCAAGTGGTAATGTCTGCTGATTGGGATATTGCAGAAACAAAATTAGGTCCTAGAAGAGTAGTTGCTAGCCCACTTCCAATGAATGTACTCGACCTTGAAGTGATAAGAAAACTGGTCGAATTGAAGGCGGTAGTAATTTGTGGCGGCGGAGGCGGTATTCCAGTAGTACGACGTGAAGATTATTTCGCTGGCGTTCCTGCAGTCATCGATAAAGATAGGCTGTCCTCATTGTTAGCGATAAAACTTCAAGCTGATGCATTGATAATTTCCACGGCCATAGATTGTGTTAAGACTGGATTTGGAACTGATAACGAAGTATCTCACAGAGTTTTGACTATCGACCAGTGTGAAGATTTTGCTGCCAGCGGTGAATTTCCCAAAGGTTCTATGGGTCCTAAAATTGGTAGTTTAGTAGAGGCTACTTTACACAATCCGAATCTAAAATCTATACTTTGTCAACCTGGCGATGCCCTAAAAGCCTTGAAAGGGGAAGAAGGAACTACCATTATTGTAAAATAAATCCATCATTAAATTGATATGACTCCGGTGTTTGGCATTGAATATGTCAGTAATTAAAGCAAGTGCGCACTGTGATGGACCATGTGGAGTATATGACCCAGCAAGTGCTAGAATAGCAGGGGAAGCAGTTCAATCCATGACCAAAAAGATGTTGGCTCTAGAGTATCCAACTGTCTTTAGTTCACAATCCATGGCTGCCTACATGAATACAATGAGTCGATATGCAGCAATTAAGGAGGAAGAAGGTCAAAGATGCAAAGATGAACTTTTGGTTCTATGGACTGATTTCTTCAAGCCTCAGCATTTGGAAGCAAACCCAGAACTTCATGACACCTTTTGGAAGGCTGCAAAACTTTGCAGTGCATGTAAAGTAGAGGTTTCTGCAGAGCATGCTCAAGAATTGATGGATGCAATAGAGTCAATTCACCATATGTTTTGGGCGGTCAAGGGCAAAGAAGTTCCTTGGATTCGTGCAAGTTGATCACCGATGAAGAAAAACCTCCAAGTGGTTGTTTCAGGTCATAGCATGTGGCCTAACCTCAATGATGGTCAGGTAATTGAATGTCAAATATTCAATGACCAAGAACTATCAGTTGGTGATGTCATTGTCTTCAAGCATCCATTTAACAGTAAACTCGTGATGATTAAGAGAATTGGTAAAATCAATTCAGATGATGAATTATGGGTTGTGGGGGATAACCCAGATCCAACTTCATCAGAAGATTCGCATAATTTTGGATTCATTTCAAAAAACCATGTACTAGGTCTTCATTGTGAGTAGGCGGGCCTGACGGGGTTCGAACCCGCGACCGACGGATTAAGAGTCCGTCGCTCTACCTGACTAAGCTACAGGCCCAACCAAGCGTCTTAACACCCGTATTTAATCATTGATTTGTTTATCACAATCAAAGGCGGCCATTCGGGTTAATTATTTCTTCTACTCCGTTACTTCCTGCTAGTATCACAGCATCGCACATGTCATTAAACAAACCAACTTGAACAACTCCTGCTATCATCAAAACATCATTTTCGACTTTTTTCGGGTCTTCAATTGAAGGTCCACAATGGGCATCAGCAATCAGATTACCATTGTCGGTAACTACTGGATTATCTCCAGACATTCTGCAATTAACTCTACAGTTTAGTAGGTTAGTTAATTTCCGAATGGTAGATTGGTAAGCAAATGGTGTTATTTCGATAGGTAGTGGAAATGCTCCCAACTTTGTGACTTGCTTTCTTTCGTCTGCCACTACAACCATAGATTTTGATTCTTGGGCAACTATTTTTTCTCTCAACAACGCTGCTCCACCTCCTTTAATCAATTGAAAATTAGGATCGTATTCATCAGCACCATCAATTACAATATCTAAGTAATCAACATCAGACAATTCAACAAGTGGTATTCCAACTTCTAATGCCAGCTTTTCAGTAGCTAGTGACGTTGGTACTCCAACTATTTTTAGACCATCTTCTTTTATCATTCTTCCCAGTTCAATAACAGTGTATTTGACAGTGGAGCCTGTGCCAAGTCCAACTTTCATATTGTTTTTGACAAATTTGCATGCAGCGATGCCAGCATTTTTCTTCAGTGATTCGACATCTTCCATGCCAGTTGTAAGTTGACTGGGCTTTTCATGATTTCTTTATTTCTATAAATAAATGCAACGGGTAAATATAGAGAAATCTTTTGACCTACCAGTATCCGTCAAGGAACTAATGGGACTAATAAATCGCGGAATATTTTCGGCCGTCGGGATTGTGATTTTGTTCATTCTTTCTTCCCAAATGTCAATAATTACCGAAAGAACTTCACAAATATCAGAACTTTCCGATTCAAAAATCGATTCATCAACGCCGATTGGTCAAGATACTACAGTTTCAATAGGTTCTTTTCCTGACGGAGCTGTGGAAAAAGTTTCAGTTTCGGTTCCTGACGGCGAAGTAGTTCAAACTTTGAGTATGGGAATTGAATCTTCATCTCTTCCAACCTCAACTGCTTTTTCATTTACCGATACAAGTGATTTTTCTGCTTCACAATATTACTCTGGCGTGGATGTTAACAGTTCCTCATTATCCTTATTACCACAAGAGTGGAAATGGGATTTCGAATCAGGTACCTTTGGTCCAGATTGGACTTCG
The DNA here is from genome assembly GCA_018667575.1 of Methanobacteriota archaeon. Taxonomy (GTDB): domain Archaea; phylum Thermoplasmatota; class Poseidoniia; order Poseidoniales; family Poseidoniaceae; genus MGIIa-L1. Next base: position 32,074 of record JABIUA010000007.1, read on the forward strand.
GGAGGAAATTCCAATTGGGCTATTCAAAATTCCAATGTCTTGGTTGGTTCACAAACTGCTAAAGCAGGAACTATCACTAATAGTCAATCGACTTCTATGAGTCTGGATGTCTCTTCTTTACCAGCAGGAACAGGGACATTTGATTATCAAGTATCTTCAGAAGGTAGTTTTGATTATCTCAATTTTTGCATTGATAACACTGCTTGCTCTCGATATTCATTCACCAACCAGTGGTCAGGTACTGCAACCGGAACTCACTCATTTACTATCGCTTCTTCCGCATCAACCCTTACTTGGTCATACACTAAGGACGGTAGCGTGAGCTCTGGTTCGGATACCGCTTGGGTTGATGAGATTATTATCACACCTGCAGGTGGTGCAGGAAACGGCGATGGATACTGGATGTCAGAGCCCTTCGGTCCTGAGACTATTGGTCTTGGTGAAGAGAGAAACTTTGGTTACATGTACATGGATGCTTATATCCCCGCAGATGCATTATTTGAGTGGGACTTAATCGACGGATCAACCAATCTAGCCATTCCTGGATTTGAAGGTTTGAGTACTACTTCACTAGATTTGGGAATGGTTGATTGGGAAACCTATCCAATGGTACAAATCTATGTCTATATGGAGACTACATCTGGAACCTTACCAGAGATTAGAGGGATACACTTTGAGGGATTACTGGTTGATGATTTTGATAATGACCCATTAGATAATGGTTGGACTCTGCAGAGTTCAAGTTGGAGCAATGGACAGATTAGCGGCTCCGGTACAGCAACCTCACCAGAGTATCTGATTCGTAGTGGTTTTGTTGGTATGAAGTCCAATATCAGTATGACTGGTTCAGCAAGAATGGAGTACAGTTTGGATTCGGGTCAGTCATGGAATAATCTAGTGAATGACGTGTTTCAAAGTTTAGATAAACCGCACTTTTCAGTCTATTTCAGAGCCTTTGGAACAGGTGGAAATTGGGCACTTGATACATTTGATGTAGAACTGGTTAGGTCAAGTATTGCTGATGGTCTGGAAATCGATATCGGGCTGGATGGCTTTGCTGATTGGTCTATGGATAAAACTGGAATCGGTAGACTTGGAATTCAGGACCGTTTTAGTGATGATTCACTGTGGAAGCAATCTCCTTCGACCCCCTCAATCCCTTCTTACTTTTCCGTAATGATGCCATCATCGGGAATTGAGTCATTTAATTTCGTAGTAGCGAGCCCAGCAGTCGAAATGACCAGTCCTTACCTTACAGTTACAGTAGGCGGTCAAGACATAATGACCAAAACACTTGACCCAATAAGTTCTGTTCAAACTGTGAAATTATCACCAAGTGATATTTCTAGTCTTAACACTGCACTTTCCCAAGCAGTTTACACCATCAATTTGAATGGATTGACTTTCGTGGAAGTAGCAATTAAGATTGGTTCTTCATCAACATCTGCGATGGTTCATATGGGGGGCCTAATGGCGGTATATGATGATTCGATAACATTGAATTTCATCGCTTCTGATAGTCTAGTTTTGGGTATTAATAGTGCTTTAGAATCAATAGTTTCAGTTTCTGGAAGCAAAGAAGTATCACTTCCAGTACGTATGATCGGTACAGGTTCAATTGCTATAACTATCAATGGAATCACCTCTCAAGCATCTGTTATACCGATTTCTCTTGAAGTAGAGAATGTCACTGATACCTTTACTCCTTCTGTGGATTGGATTGATGTCGTGAGTACTTTCGATTTTTCTGGAATCGGTATTAGTAATCCTGGGGATTATACTCGCTCTAACTCTTGGTTGATTGACTTGAACTTAGTTGGACAAAATCACAATAGTCAGATCCGTTGTCCAATCTTAACTATGCCAATCAACGGGCTTGCAATTTCATCATGTATTCAGTCTGGTGTGAACTTACTCTGGAATGATCTAGGCCAAGGCGGTAGTATCTCAGTTATTGAGAGTGGCTCTATACTACAATTCACTCATAGATTCAAATTCCCGATAGAATGGGATGATGAAGAATCACTAGTTGTTTCAGCGAATTTAGTCTCGCCAAACGGTCCAATGCTCCCTGTTAGCAAACTCTTCGGACTTGGGAACTCGAATGGTGTTGAGAATGATATATCGCTAAATGATTGGTATATTAATGGTATAAACGGAATAAGTTCCAATAATGATTATCCGTACTTGAAGTCAGGCGAACCTGTAACAGTTGTAGCTGAATTAGGTTTTGAGGGAAGAGAAACAGCATCTCCTAGAACTGGACAAGTACTAGTCAGGTTAATGATTGAAGGTAATGAATATTCTACTACCACTATCATCAATGATGGTATTGTCTCAATGCCTTGGATTGTTCCTTCTGATGGTAACCAAGTATTAGTTGAACTAGAATTAATGCCACTTCAAGGTCAATCAGTTTCTTACCAGGTTGCTAGTTCGGCTAACTTTGGTTTTGATTCAATTTCTCCAGAATTATTGTTCATGAATCTCGATGAATATGACCATGTCGAAGCATCGCCATCGACAAAGTTAGAGTTTACAATTTCAGATAGACCGGTTTTACCAACTCATGCTAAAATTAGTCATTGGAATTCTTGGGAACATGACTTCAATAGTGATAATTTGATGCAGGTTGATGAAGTTCAAATGAGTGACTTAGAACAACCAGGTGACCTAATGTTATTGCAAGGAACTTATGGCTTCGATTTGGATACTTCACAAGCACCAGATGGTTCATATTCTGTAGGTTGGTTACAGGTAGCAGATTCAGCAGGTAATTTACTAACCAATTCGGGTAATTCTACATCGCCACTTTTCCATCTTCAAATTAGTAATGATGGCTCTCCACAACTTGGTTATGACCCCTTAGATTGGGGTCTAGGTCCTGATACATGGCTTCATCCAGGCGAACCCATTTCTCTGGAGATTCCTATTTGGGATAAAAATGGAGTTACTGACATTGACCACATAGAATTTGATCTCTCATCCAATCAACCGGATGATTCCACTATCATATGGAGTCGAGACGGGAATACTTGCTCTGCTTCAACTCTATACATTACTATCCAAAGTTGTAGAATTGTTACCGATACAGATGATAGTGTCTTTTCATCAAATGGAAAATTTGTAGTTGACTTTATCCTACAATGGGGATTTGACCCCGACGACAGTATCTATCGTAGACCGAGTGTGATGTTATCTGACCTAAACGGCCAATCTACTGTTTTGGAGTTATATGATTTAGATTGGCGATTTTCTGGTGAAATGTCTATTGATAAATCTTCATTGGAATTTACCGTTAACGATGCTGTAATTGAAGGGGATGCTTATTGGCTTCAACCTCGAGAAGATGTTAACGTCAAAGGTGGACTTATTTGGTCAATGACTGGCCGTAGTGTTAATCAACCACTCGATTTACTGTTTGAGATAGGTGGTAATCAGGCTCAAGTGGATTTTGTCAACGGAAGTTTCAATGGTACAATTGTTGCACCTCTAATGACTAATTCATATTACTTCGAAGTATCTCTACGTAACTCACCTAATGGTGCCTCAATTAAGCAACCAGTTAATCCATTGATGTGGTTTGTAATCGACGAAGCACCACCTGAAATAGTTAAGATAAATTATCCTGTAGTCAACGAATTAATTTACGAATCTGACTGGTCCGAACTCGATATCGAATTGATAATTTCTGAAGGTGATTACCTAGATATAGATTCACTTGAGTTGAATTGGGAGGTTCATCCATCCGGATTTGGAATGTTAACCGACAGCATTGTCACAGGTTCTTCTAATCTTGAATTATTAGGTGGTAAGCCATTTGGCTCCAGTGTCCCATTCTTTGTATCACTTAATCTACAGGATGCGATTCTTCAAGAAGATAGAGACCAAGCCCTCGAGTTACGTATATGGGTGACTGGTAAAGATATGGCAGGACAGGATATTAGTCCTGAGTTTAACGCTAAAGATGCGCCACTGAGCATTTGGAAATTAGAACAACAGGTTCCAGAATTTGTGTTTCAAGAACCCGAGATATCTCCTTACCGAGACATATCGGTAGGTGATAGCGTAGAATTGGCCGTAGTGATACAAAACACCGGTGAAGCATCAGGCTCAGCACAACTTGTACTCGAAAGAGTTGAGAGCAATGGCGCACGAACTAGAATCCACGCCCAAGAGATAGAGATTCAATCTGGAGGTACTGGGATTTTCTCACACCAGTGGAGTCCAGACAGAGAGGGAACAATGTGGATTGAATTCGTAATCATAAACGGGCCAACTGCTCAGACCGATACTTTCTATGTTGAAGAAGAATCATCCGGTGGCCTTTTGGGAGGATTTAGTGAAATAAATCCGATTCTTTTGGTTATAATTTTCGTATTCACTGTGGCGCTTGTTGGATTGTTGATATTTGGACTTCGTAAACCGCAAGACCCACGTCAGAGGGCAGGTGGCAAACAGAAGCAACTACCAAGGCTGAATCAAGCGCAAGCAGCTGCATATGCATCTCAACAACATGCGAATTCACCTGGTGAAAATCCGTATCAGTGACATTCTTAACTGTCCGAAGGTTTTGAAGTGTATTGATTGCACGGATATTTGGAGGGAGTAGGAGGGCCGCTGACAGAGTTCGACTCTGAGGAAAGTCCCCTCTCCATAACGCGTGTGCCTCGCAGAAGTGAGAAATCAGAGATGGTTAGGTCAATGCTACAGAAACGAACGATACAAGGTGTGTACTATGATGTTGAAAGACGGAGATTGCCTTGTGGTCGATGAAACGAGCAACCGCACAGGAGCAAGTCCAAACAGTCCCGTTATGAGGTTGCGTGCCCAGGGACAGGTAGGATGCTAAGTTGAATGTGGTCGCCGAAAGGTAACAGAAAGGGGCTTACTCCCTACTCCTCCGCTAATCTTCTAAGACAGCGTCAAGCGGTTTCATAGAAATTGGTGAAGCTAAAGAAATGTCTTCACCATAATCAATCCAACTTCCTTCACCCTTTATCCGAGAACGTATCGAATGCTCAAATGTAATTACTGCTGGTAATAAGAATGTACTTGTGATGAATGCAAAGATGATCAGTAAACACATTATCATGAAGAAGTTTTCAAGTCCAGGGAAAGTTACCAGGAATCCAGCAGCAATACCACTAACTGTAGTAATGGTAGTCTCAAATATTGTTTGACCAGTCTCTTCTATAGAATTAGCAATGCCTGTAGGAGTTTCGCCTTCTTCTTGTATTCTGTGCATTACGTGAATAGAATCATCAACTCCTATTCCAAACACAATTGTTCCAATCATTGCAGTAAATATATTGACATTTACATCAGGACTACTCATCAATAATGGTTGCCATAAAATGACCACTGCGACAGGAATCATGGTATATATTCCAAGTCTTAATGAACGGAATACTAGGGCTAGAACTAGTGTCAAAATTATCATGGTTACGATTGTTGTAAGACTCTGCGCTCCATGAATTCCATCATTAATATCCAGAGAAACTGGAAGCCCACCCGTCAATTTAGAAGCTTCAGTTCCTTCCAAACCCGTATCCTCTTGGAGCATTGAATCAATATCATCTCTTAGAACTCCTGCCTCATTCAAATTCATGTATGGTTGAGTGACATATACTATGCCCTTGGTTCCATCTTCATTGAGTAGCATTGAAAGGACTTCGGGACTCAATGTATCAAATACCACATTGACCATATCTTTCCTAAGTTGGTCTCTTCCTCCAGGTCCTGATGCATCGAGTAATATCCAAGCTCCACACTGAATAGGGTCGTTGCTTGTCCAACATGGCTCATGAAGGAAATTCCACAATGTATCTTTGTACAGATATGTACCTCCAACTACGGGTGCCTCCCATCCAACTTGTACTGGTATTGTTCTAAGGAATGTGATTATACTAGTTGTATTTGTTCTTTCGACATCATCTATTCGATTCTCCAATCCATCAATTACATCTAGAACTGGCATATCTCTAATCCTATCTGTATTATTTTCATTTGCACGATCTTCAGCACTAAAAATGAATAATGAAGTTTGTCCACCACTGAAATAATTAGAATATTCAGAGAGCGAGTCTAATGACTCGATATTATCAGGTGCTTCTGATGAACCAGTAATTGGTTCATTCATCTGTTCTAAATCTAATAATCCCTTGCCAGTAACTACAGTAGTGAATACTAGTATAATCATGAATCCTTTCACCGGCCACTTACCGATATTTTTCCAATTGATGAGGTTTGAACGTTTATGGAATCCACACATCCACGCCAAAGTCGGAACAAGAATAATACTGAATATCAGCGTTGATGCGATTCCAATTACTAAGGTCAC
>JABIUA010000014.1 GCA_018667575.1 Methanobacteriota archaeon
AGCAATTCGTAAACTAAACCAAGAATTGGGAATTAGTGAGAGCCAAGTTCCAATTAGTGATTTTAGTTTCATGACAAAGATGGTTTACTCAAGTAGAATGAATGAAGAGTGGATAGAGAGAGAAATAGACCATATTCTTGTCATAAAGGCAGATGTTGATGTTAAAATTAACGAAAATGAAGTTTCAGAAATAAAGTGGGTAAGTCAAGAAGAACTCGAAGCAATGTTGGTTGCTGAAGTTGAAGGTGATGGAGAAATCGCACCATGGTTTAGATGCATTGCATCACGATTGATGACCGAGGAATGGTGGGACGCAATAGGTGATAAAGAGAAGTTAGGTAACCTCTCTGACGACCTTATCCATGATATGGGAGATGTATCGCATATGCTCTCTTATGCTGAAGGTGCTGGTTTGACAGTCTCAATTAAAGAGGTGAAGCCACTTGTTGAGAGAAGAATTTCAGATAGTTTGCGAGCTTCAAAACACTCGACACTTTCGGATGCAATGATGCATTTAGTAGATGGCGGTGGTAAGCGACTTAGGGCTACTTTGCCATGGCTTGTATCCAAAGCAGTGGGTGATTCACACTCTGGGCTATTGGATATTGGAGCAGCCATCGAGATAGTTCATAATTTCACTCTTGTTCATGATGATATAATGGATGATGATGACACAAGAAGAGGGCTTAATGCAGTTCATATCGAGTATGGTCTTCCAACAGCAATCAATGCTGGAGATGCAATGCTAGCAATTGCCTTTGAAAGATTGGTTCTGGCAAAAGGATTGGAAAACAAAGACGTAGCGGCAATGGTTAATCGTTTGGCTTGGATGGTTCGAAGAGTTAGCGAAGGTCAACAATTGGACATTGAATTCGAAGATAGAATTGCAGTTTCTGAAGAAGACTATTTTGAGATGATAGAAGGTAAAACTGCTGTAATGTTCCTGACTTGCGCCGAAGTTGGTTCAAGGATGTCTGGTGCAGACGATGAAACGATTCAATGCATGGCTGATTGGGGTCTTGCAGTAGGTTTGTGTTTCCAATTGATGGATGACTTGATCGATGTACTCTCCGATTCAGATACTCTCGGTAAACCAGCAGGTTCAGACTTGTCGCAAGGTAAGCGTACACTAATGGTAATTCATGCACTTTCGCAAGAAGATTCTCCTTCACTATCTGATTTGAAGGCTGTACTTGGAAAGGGAGATTCAGCAACCCAGCAAGAAATAGACCTTGGACTGAAAGCCTTAGCCGAACTTGGATCAATTGACTATGCTAGGGATAGAGCAGAAATGTATCATTCAAAAGCTCATGCCTGCCTCGATAGATTACCAAACAATCCTGCTCTAAAAGCACTAAGAGAATTAACCGATTACCAGTTAAAGCGTATCAGTTGATTATCTCATACTGTTCATTATTGCGGACAGTTCCCTGTTTCACAACTCTTGCATACCATCTAGTGATTTGCGGGAATTTTTTGTGCGATATCAGGGTAAACTCGCCATCGGTGAATGATTGTGAGATAGTCTTGCACGGAGGGGCGTCTTGAGTGATTTCAATTTCTAATTCTTCAAACTTTAACACAGTTCCTGGAGATATATCTCCAACAACCGAACCATCTATCAAAATATTTTCTCCCGTGCTTCCAGGTTTTATTGGGTGCCCTAGTAAGTTTAGTTCTTCGATAATACAATTCTGTATCAAGCAAACCGCCTTGTCTTCGCCACCATGATACTTTAGGTCATTTTGTTTATCGCCAAAACAACCAGAACTATCGATAAACAAACTTTCGACTGGGAGTTTAGGAACTCCACCCTGTGAGACAAAAAGGCCCAATACTGTAGCCTTCATTCTAATCAATCTGAATAGTATGATTCTGGGTTTGGCTCAGGCTTCAATCCCTTTCTTGTTCTTATGGAGCCGACGACCTTGTCAAACAACATTTGTGGAAGAGGTTCGAAACCAAGATTTTCTGTATTCCAGACAGCACGGCCTTGAGATGCAGCACGGATATCGTTTGAGAAACCAAATGTCTCTGCGATTGGTAGAACACCAACAACAGTAGTAACTTCTCCTTCTGAGGGCATATCTTCGATAATACCACGTCTGTTGGTTACTTCACGAGTTACTTGTCCTAGCCAGTCATTTGGAACTGAAACGAATGCTTTTTGCATTGGTTCAAGAATAACTGTACGAGCTCTCATCATTGCACCCTTGATACCATTTCTGACAGCAGGAATTGTTTGAGCAGGTCCACGGTGAATTGCATCTTCGTGAAGTTTTGCATCGACTAGTCTAACGAACATACCTTGGACTGGTTCATCAGCGATAGGTCCTTTGGAACATACTTCATTGAATGCTTCAATGATTAATTCTCGAGTTTCGTGCAATCCTTGAATACCCTTTGTATCGTTTACAAGAACATTGGTTCCATTGATGGCGTAAATCTTTCTCATCAAATCTTTGTCCATTCCGACTGCACCGAACTTGTTTCCAGTTTCCTTTGCATCGCTAGTACGAATAGTTCCGCTACCTAGTTCTCCTGAACGTAGGGCTTCTACGACTTCAGCAGAAAGTGCTTCGATTTCGAAGTAGAATCTGTTGTGTCGGTTAGGTGACTTACCTTCGAATGCTCTACCGTGATTATTTCCTTCGATACCTTCACGATAAACAACAATAGGTGGACTTACCTTTACCTTGATGTTTTGCTCTTCTTCAATACGGTAAACTGTAATTTCAAGGTGAAGTTCTCCCATACCAGCTAGTAATGCTTCTCCAGTTTCTTGGTTTGTAGTTACTTGAAGAGATGCGTCAGCCTTAGCCAGTGAACGTAGAGCATCGATGAACTTTGGAAGGTCCTTCATACTCTTTGGTTCTACTGCTACAGTAACAACAGGGTCAGAGTAGTGTCTAATTGCTTCGAATGGAGTGAAATCTTTGTCGTGAGATAGTGTAAGACCAGCGGCAGCCGAACGGATACCGGTAAGTGCAGCAATATTTCCTGCAACAACCTTAGGGACGGTAATTCGGTCGCCACCAACCATCATACTGACTTGTTGGACACGTTCTGGCTTTGCAGCACCGATTGCGTATACAGTTTCACCTTGTGCAATTGCACCAGAGTAAATTCTACCAACTGCAACTTCACCTGCGTGAGGGTCCATCCAAATCTTAGTGATCATCATTGCCAGTTCTGCTTCAGGGTCACATTCCATCATTGACTTTGCAATATCCGATTCTAGGTCTCCAGTCCAAATGTTAGGTACACGGTATGGTTGTGCTTCAACAGGTCCAGGTAACTTTGTTACTGCCATGTCTAGAAGTACTTCGTGAACTGGTGCTTTTTCAGCCAGTGTCTTTTGGTCTTCATTGTTACAGTATTCGAAAATCTCTGTAAAAGAAATCTTTGATTTAGCCATGTAAGGTACAGTGATTCCCCAGTTGTGGTAAGCTGAACCAAATGCGACAGTTCCATCAGCGACAGATACTTGCCAAGATTTCTTGAATTCTTCTGGAGCGAATTGCTTGATTAGTCTGTTAACTTTCTTAATTGTTTCAGTGAATCTAGCCATCATGTCTTCAGGAGTGACTTGTAATTCGTTGATTAGTCTGTCAACCTTGTTAATGAAAAGAACAGGCTTTACCTTTTCTTTCAATGCTTGTCTAACTACAGTTTCAGTTTGTGGCATTGGTCCTTCAACCGCACATGCCAAGATGAAACATCCATCGACAGCACGCATAGCACGAGTAACGTCTCCACCGAAGTCAACGTGACCTGGTGTATCGATTAGATTGATTAGGAAATCAGTACCTTCTACAGCGTGAACCATAGATGCAGATGCAGCATTAATTGTAATTCCACGAGCAGACTCTTGCTCATCGAAGTCAAGAACACGTGCAGCACCGGCAAGGTCACTGGACATCATACCTGCTCCAGCAATCAAGTTGTCTGAAAGAGTTGTTTTACCGTGATCGATGTGGGCTGCGATACACAAATTACGAATTTGTGGCAGTATATGCATAACTTCTGTTGCTTTCTTGATGTTGTCTTCTTTACGGCCCATGGTATCACCTAACTCTCGCTGATTGTGGCCACCAAAAAGGGGTTCTTAAGTGACTCGGACGTAATGAGCACTTGGTCGTCAAAAAGTAAGAACTAATAGTAGCGGTTTTACTTGTACTAGATGCACATAATGTGCATCATCGTTATCGAATCATCTTGCGGACGAAGCGATTCTTTCAAGTTCTTCTTTCTTAGAAACTGCATATGATGTTACATCGCCTGCAGCTGCTTTGTTAAGTTCGTTGATAATACAACTAGTGAGAGTTCTTTTTGATTTGTGAGTTCCCTGTTGTGCACCTTTTGCAAGGTTTCTAAGAGCAACGTCGAGTCTTCTTGAAGGTGAAGAATCTACTGCCTTAGGTTGGGAAACGGCTCCGAACTTGATTCTTGTAATCTCTTCCATAGGTGCGCCGTTACAGATAGCGTCAACAAAGGTTTGAAGAGGATTTCCGCCAGACTTGTCAGCGATATTGTCAAGGGCTGCTTCGAAAGCTTTCATTGCACCTTGCTTCTTACCGGTATATGGACCAGTTCTCATCAATTTGTTGATGTATCTCTCAACAACAGATAGTTTTGCCTTTCCAAACCATGCATTAGCATGTCGTCCACCAGTGTGAGGTACTCCCACTGTTGTAAGGTTGATGTAAGGAGCAAGTCCCGGGTCTTTGCAAGTTATTTCAGAAGCATCCCACTTTCCAAACACTAGTGTGCCTATTCCAGCGATCGGTCGGTAATCTTCGACCTCTTCTTCTACGTCTTCTACTACTACTTCTGCTTCTGTCATAAAAAACACCTCAGCGAACTGGCTTCTCCTTTCTTCCACGGACCATCTCATCTAGAGATACGCCGTTAACTTGGATAACCTTGTATCGAACACCCGGAATATCTCCGTAAGAACGACCCATACGCCCACCGATACCTTCGACCATTACTTCGTCGTGTTCATCGATGAAATTTATTGCACCATCGCCAGGAGCGAAAGCCGTCAACTTATTTCCGTTCTTGATTAGAGAAATTTTGACAGCCTTACGAATTCCGGAGTTAGGTTGTTTAGCCTCAATACCGACTTTTTCTACGACGATACCCTTGGCTTGAGTGGAACCTGCAAGAGGGTCGTGCTTAGCACGGGACTTTAGCATGCGCTTCTTATATCTGCGATCTGACCAACGGAATTTTTGTCGATCTTTTGCCATCTTGGCACCTGCGAAGAGTCCTCTACCCATAATAACAACCTCATTGAAGCAATTCGCCGACTCGAAGCCCCTATTTAACAACGACCCATGAACTGAATTTTACATTGTGGTTGAAGAGGGAACGGATTAACGAAATTATGCTTAAATTACGGGTATTTAGATGAAAGGTTCAAGCGACTATTACATTTGGACAGACTATGGCGTTTCGTGACCATCTAGGATTTGCAGAAACTGAGACCACTCCGGTTAGTTTGATTCACGGTATGTGGAAATACTCTAATGAACACAATCACTCATTGACTGTATTCGACCAAATCATTGAGGCTCCTGGTCACAAAGCCGCTGTTAATTTACTGACTAGAGAACGTTTATGTCAAGCGATTGGAATCACTCCAGAGCAGTACATCGACACACTTGCTTGGGCAATGGAGAATCCATCGCAACCAGTTTTAGTCGATGCTTCAGAAGCCGAATGCTATGAGAATATGCAAGAAGAAGTCAATCTTGAAATGATACCAATTCCTCATCATTGGCCGGAGGACAGGGGCCGATATTCATCTGCAAGTGTAATTATTGCTGAGTTTGATGGGATTAGAAATATGTCTTTTCACCGACAGTTTTTGAGAGACCCTACTCATACCGTAGTTAGGTTGGTGCCAAGACATCTAAGGACAATGATGCTACAGGCAAGAGAACAGGGTAAAGAGGTGGATATAGCAGTAGTCAATGCTCCAGATCCAGTTGTTTTACTGGCTGCTGCAATGTCATTTAATGACAATATCGATGAGTTGACAATAGCCGCAGCACTCCATGAAAAATTATACTCAAAACCACTGAGGCTTACCAAGATGCCAAATGGTATTCAAGTTCCTGCAGATTCGGAATATGTGATGTGGGGTAGAATAACGCTCGATGATGATGATGAAGGGCCATACGTAGATATTACGGGAACAGTCGATGATGTTCGTCAAGAACCAGTGATTGAGATAGAAGGGGTATTTCATCGAGATAACCCTATTTTCCATGCGCTAATTCCTGGTGAAGCAGAGCACAAAACATTGATGGGACTTCCTAGGGCACCTACTATCAAAGATGCAGTGAACAAAGTTTGTGAGTGCTTGGATGTTCACATGACTGAGGGCGGTTGTGGTTGGTTATCTGCTGTTGTTAAAATCAAGAAAAATAATCATGACGACGGTATTAAGGCAATAAACGCTGCATTAGATGGCCATCGCAGTATGAAGATGGTGACAATTGTAGACGAAGACATCGATATATCCGACCCAGTAAGAGTCGAATGGGCAATGGCGACAAGATGGCAGCCAGATAAAGACACAGTTATTTTATCGAATCAAAAAGGTAGTTCTTTAGACCCTTCACGTAATGAAGATGGCACCACTTCTAAAGTTGGTTTTGATGCAACCATACCGTTCGGTTATGACAAAAGTGGATTCATGTCTGTTCAATGAGGTGTGTAATTTTGTCACAGGATAGTGGAGACCTACTTCAACACCCTAGGCGAAATCTTGGAAACCGTTACCGCTCACAATCTCAGAAGTTCGTCGGATTGGCCAACAGAGACCGAAGTCGATTCGATGAGAATATGTCATGGGCTGAACAAAACGCTAGGCAGGCAATACTCCATGACTTCACAGATGAACGGAATTGGCGTTGCCTTGCAGATATTAAGGTAATACTTGGAGACGGTGATGGTTTATGCGCTCTTTTGGAAGATGTCTTTTCGATTCTAGGCAGAGATTCTGACAACATCGAACAACTAAAGGGTATAGATTTTCTTAAACTCGGTTTAGAATTACTCGAAGCAGCATTTGCAAGAGACCCGTTGGAACCAGATATATGGTGGGATGCTCTTGGAAAGGGTGATTCAATAAATGCCAATATTGAGGAATTCGTTTCAAGATGTAAGAGATTAGATTTTACTGACCAGAGGGCTAACATAATTTTTGGACGGCGTATCGAGCGATTCAGAGATTCAGGTTATACCGATATATTCATCGAATTATCAAAGCATCTTCTCGCTCACAGGCCAAATAATCATGAATTATGGATGGAGCTTGGTAGGTTACATGAGAGGAGAGGCGAAGTTGATGAGGCATGGATGTGTTATGACCATGTTCAAAATATCCGTGACCATTTGACTCCAAGAGATGATTTCCTGACTAGATTGACGGGTAAGATGGATGGCGAGGAGAAACAGCCTTGGTCGCAACCTACTGTTGAAAAGCGTGATCAATTTTTGGACCAAATGTTGAAATTATCACAAAGAGTCTCTAAGCCAAATATGATTCCAGAAAATCCTTTGCCAGATGTTGAAGAGTCAGTTTCTGTTCACCCAGATTTGGTAAGGCTACAAGAATTAATCAGTAACGAAGATTATTCTGAAGCCTTCTTCCTTTCGAGAAGACTTGTTGCACAAGGTGAGGATTGGGCTGAAGAATGGCTTGTTAAGGCGAAACTAGGCTTTGGTGAGTGAATGGCAGAAGAACCAATTTTTACTCTTGCCTGGGTCACCTGTGCAGGAGAAAAACCCACATTAATCGGTGAGGGTGGCAGAGTTCTCTTTGTTCGTCATCCACAAAGGGGATGGGAAATACCAGGCGGCCACATCAACGAAGGTGAATCACCAGAGGAGGCATTGCTAAGAGAACTGGAAGAGGAAACCGGGTGTAAAGGAAAACTTGTTGCTTGGAATAAAGAATACTATCCCAAGGGATGGGTAGGGCATGTTATAGTTGAAGATAATGAAAAAACCACCAATTGGGAAGTCGATGACAAGAATGTCAACGAGGTTAGATGGTGGAAGGAAGTACCTCCACTGATCGAATGGACTACCGAAGAGTTTCAAGATTTGAGCGAATGGTGTGTTAATCTATAGATTAAATCATCGTAAGAACAGTAAGTCTTTGATTCCATTTACTACGTAACTCATCATCTGTAACACATGCTTGAATTATTGCAACTAGCATTGAATCCTCGACTTCGTCGGGATTCGACAACATGTTTTGGAATAAATCTAATTTATCTATTTTCGAAGCAATTGTTAGCATTGCTCGCAAATCTGGTCGTTGTTCTCCAGAGTTCGATTCTGGCAATTGTGAGTAACACCACATGAATACTTCATCAATATCTTTCGGATTGGAATGATATTTTGGCTCATCGTCTGTAGCACTTCTTGGTTTTGCTTCCTTGACTTGGTCTTTCATTCGATTTGCTTTTTCATCTATGCAATCTAATGAGAGTTCAATAAATAGAGTTCCTGCTTCAATCGCCATATTGGTTTGGAATGCTTTGATTGCATGTCCATGAGCATTCCAGGCATGTCTCGCCGCATCAAATGTATGCCCTAGGGATGCTCGAATACGACTCGCGCCAATTCTAGAAATTGCAATTGTTTCATCAGCATGACCTGCGGTTCTTGATATGTCAGAGTAAACTGTTAATGCCATTAATGGCGCTCCTACAGCCATGTGAAATGCTGCTTTGTTAAGAAGTGATAAATCATGGTCTCTGCTTGCTTTGGAAACGGACTTCAGACGTGTCTCAGCCCAGGTGAGGTCTTCATCAGCACCTTCAATATCCCCAGATTCAAATCTACTTAGGCCTCTTTCCATCCTCAAACGACCTTCCAATTTGAGGTCTCTAGATTCTGGATTTTTGGCTATTTCTATCGCATCGTTAATGGCCTGTTCTAAATGTTGGTCGCCAAGCATTCTGCGTCTTACAAGGCCAAGTGTAGCTTTCTCCGCCGATGAGAGTTCATTTTCTACAATCGCCAAAAGTTCAGCAGCATCTAGAAACATAGCCGCTTCAGCAATCATTAACCATGATTCAATACTCATTTCCTCTTTCCACA
>JABIUA010000005.1 GCA_018667575.1 Methanobacteriota archaeon
AATCCAATGTGTGATTTGGACAAAATCTGTGCCACTTTTTCTTGTTTCAAACTATGTTGAACTTCAATATAATCGTGGATTTCTCCTAATTGTTTGAGTTCATTAAAGCAATCACCTTCACCGATTAAGTGAAGTTTTACATCAATTCCTGCTTGAATACATTTACTAGCCAGCATTGGAAGTGCTAAAATTCCACGGTGCTTGTCTAAACGTCCATGATATACCAGTGTCAAAGTTTCTTCTTTTGAACTTGGCGAGAATAATTCTAAATCAACACCTGCAGGAAGTATGGATATTTTATCAGATGAAATTTCGACTTTCGATTGGACTAAATCGCTATGCCCTGTAGAGACTACACATGCTCCACCTGAACTACTTTTAGCGACTAGTTTCCAACTTCTCTTCCAAACCGGCCACTGTAGTAATGAGAGTATTCCTGTATCTGCAGGAGGACTTCTATCCATCATTATCCATGGAATATTTTTACTTTCAAGGGCTTTACGGATATGATTTAGAACTCGCCAATCGACAATTGCCACTGAATCAGCATCACATTTGTTCTGTAAAATCCATGTCTTCATTTTTTTAGATAACTTCCGACTCTGTAAACCTGGAATTGAGCTTATCGAAAAGCCAGTATGCTTCCACTTCATTCCATCATGACTTCCTTGTTCATCTGGATTTAAAATGTGCACTAAGTGTCCTTGCTCTATCATTCCAGTAGCTAGGGATGATTGAGTTGTAGAACAAAAGTTATCAAATTTGCGTCCTGTGAACCATAAAACATTCATAGAAATATCTCCTTCACTGATTGATTTTTATCCTAACTAGTTCTTCTATTCCATGTGAAAGTTCGATTGAGGGTCTCCAATTTATGGTATTAGTAATCTTAGAAATATCGGCAAATGAATGCATAATATCTCCTTTTCTTGATTGTTCAAAGTTTGGTTTGATGATTTCGAATTCGGGTGATAGTTTTGCGATGGAGGTATTTATCAGTTCAATTAAATCCAGTATAGTTGTTTGAGATTGGGATGCTATGTTGTATGCATGGCTATCAACTAAATCCCAGTCGCATTCCAGTAAATCATGAATGGCTCTAACTAAATCTTTGACATGGATGAAATCTCTGCTTTGAAGGCCATCGCCATGGACTATCGGTTGTTTACCAGTAGTCAATAATTCTACAAATTTAGGGATTACGGCAGCATATGCTCCATCGATGGTTTGTCCTGGGCCGTAGACATTGAAGAAGCGTAAAGCAAGTGCTTCAAGACCGCTCTTTTGTGCTAACATTATCTGAGATTCATTTTCCCATTTAGACTGAGCATAGGGTGAGAGAAATTGCCCCGCAGATTCTTCTTTCAATGGCAACTCATAAGCATCACCATAAACCGCTGCACTAGATGCCATAATCAAACGCTTAATGCCGAATTTATGAGCAGCGTCGATAATATTCTGAGTTCCTTGAACGTTTATGTCAAGGGTTTTTTGAGGATAATCGATTGATAATGGAACTGATACTTGAGCCGCCAAATGGATAATAATATCGCATTTTTCTACCGCTTGCACTACTAGTTCTCTATCTCTAATATCTCCAATTATTTGTTTAATTTCACTATTTCTAGAGGGTTTAATATCAAAATTGATAATTTTGAAAGATTTCATTAATTCATCAATTACATTAGAACCAATAAAACCAGAACCTCCTGTAACTAGAATCGTTTCCATTAGTTCACTTCCCTGCTTTAGCGATTTCGTATGCATTCAAGGAATTCTTAACAACAGTATCCCAGGTTCGATTCTGTTTTATCCAGTCTTTAGCCGAGTCACCTAATGATTTAGTTAAATCCTCATCGTGAATACATTTCTCTATTGACTCAACGAGTGAATCAAGATTATCTGGAGCGTATAGTAATCCAGTTTTCCCATGCTGAATTATTTCTTCTAATGCTGGAAGTTTTGAAGCAATTACAGCCTTGCCCATTGCCATAGCCTCAAATGGTTTGAGAGGAGTTACTAATTTTGTAACCCGTGTCTCTGGGCGACTGACGATGAATACATCGATGAGATCGTAAAATACGGCAACTTCTTCATGAGGCACTGGCCCCATGATTGTTGATTTGTCGGCAATATCTAATTTCTTGGACAATGCTCTAAGTTCTTCTTGGCCATTTTCTCCGGTCAATACAAAAAGGCGCACATCATAGCCTTTTTCAACCAACTTTGCTACTGCTTTTGCAGTTAAGTCAACACCTTCCATTTCTCTAAGCGAACCAATGTAACCAATGACTTTAGTAGAATTAGATAGTTTTAGAGATTCTTTAGCAGATTTTAGACTAGACGATTTAGATTTCTTTTCACTCATATTTTTCTCAACTGCGTTGGTTACAACAGTTATTTTCTCCGGATTTACTCCTCTTGAGATGGCTTCTTTTTTAAGTGTCTCACTAATACAAATCACCGAATCTGCTTTACGTAAAACCTTGGTTTCATAATTTTGAAAACGGCGATATGCTGGACCATTTCTAATCCAACGCCCGTTAGCAACTGCCGTTTCTTCCCACATTCCACGCATTTCATAAACGAAGGGTAGTCCTAGTTTTCTAGCTGCTTTAAGAGCGGGTAATCCGACTCTGTAAGGCGTATGGGCGTGAATTATTTCTGCGTTGTTTTGATTTGCTACTTGTATTATTCTCTTAGTGAAATATTTGATTAGAATTTTTTCTTCGATGACTTTCCAGCCGATTCTAAAAAAGTGTCTTATTGCTCGGCCTATTTTGAAAATACCGTAGTAAAAAAAATCATACATTCTCAGTAGAATAAATCTTTTATCTTCGTTATTTGTCATATTAACAACAGATTTAGAGTTGGGATTACGGGTGAAGAATTTCACTAATTTGTGTGAGAACTTCGAATTTTCTTTCCTTGAAGGGTGAAGTGTACGCAAGTACTGAACCCCATTCATTTGGAATTGTTCAACCATCGAATCCCTATCTGGATACCATGGCGAACTAAGCCCCAAACAATCGATTTGTTCTAATTGATTTTGATTCTGCAAAATCATTTGTGTTCTTACAGCATAGCCATTCACATCTGGAGGACTATTTGCAAGAACATGTAGCACTTTCATCTAATCACCATTGGCGCTAATATATTGCAATAATACATCAGCAATCCTTTGAGATGTTTTACCATCCCATAATTCTGGAATACGTCCAGACTTGCCTCCGGTTTCTAAAACGTCCATCGCCGTTTTCTTAATCAGTTCTGGATCGCATCCAACAATTGTATTGGTACCTTCAGTAACCGTAATAGGACGTTCAGTATTCTCACGAAGAGTAATACAAGGGATTCCTAAGGCTGTTGTTTCTTCTTGAAGTCCGCCTGAATCTGTCAATGCTAAAGTAGAGGAAGCCATCAATGCTACAAAATCAAGATAACCTACTGGCCCTGTAATTACTATATTTGGAATTGATGCTATACGTTGGTATAATGAGAAAGACTTAGCCATTTTTTCGGTTCTTGGGTGCATTGGAAATATGATTTGAATATTTTTCCCGATATGCTCCAATGCTCCAATAATCCCTGCAAAATTCTCTTCATCATCAACATTTGACGGACGGTGTAGAGTGAGAATTGCATACTTCTCTTGTAATCCAAAATCTGATTTGACTGAACTTTGTTGCGCTTTTTCTAGATTCGAAAACAAACTATCAATCATTACGTTTCCTACTCGAACTATTCTTTCTTCAGCAACACCTTCAGCCCTTAAGTTTTCATCTCCATCTGGAGACGGCGTCAAGAGCAAATTTGCCACTGAATCAGTCAAAATTCGATTTATTTCTTCAGGCATCTCTCTATCAAAAGAACGCAAACCTGCTTCTACATGGGCGCAAGGGATGTTTAACTTAGCACAAACAATGGAACAAGCAACTGTTGAATTAACATCACCTACTACTACGACCATACTAGGGTCTTTCTCTTGACATATTTTCTCAAATTCAATCATCACAGTAGCAGTCTGGTAAGCGTGACTACCACTACCAATGCCGAGATAAATATCTGGCTTTGGCATACCTAGGTCATCGAAAAATACCTTTGACATATTATCATCATAATGTTGCCCTGTATGTAAGAGAATCAATGGCTGACCACGACTTGCTAACTCCGCGTAAATCGGTGCTATTTTCATGAAGTTGGGCCTTGCTCCAACTACTAATATTATTGGTTTAGTCATTTATTCACTTCCGATTAACTTTAATTCCTTAGAAATTGTAATTTCTGCAGCTGTCTGTTTACGTACTCGTATTCCGGCATTATTTGACATTTGTGAAAACATATCAGGATTATTATACAAATTCAAAATACCATTGGCCAAGCCAACATGATCTTCCGACTCGGCTAGAATGGCACATGAAACATCTGCAAACTCACTAATTGCAGCTACGGAATTGGTTGCAGGAACTACACCTGCTGACATCGCCTCATCTCTTGAAACCCCTTGAGAATCCCATCTTGTTGGGAC
>JABIUA010000116.1 GCA_018667575.1 Methanobacteriota archaeon
CCCCAAATGCTTCCGTTGCTGCTGCCGAAGTTGAGACTTGATGGCAAGGAGGGAGAGATCTCCCAAGAAGTAATTGCTCCACCGGAGGTGGTTGGTGTTACGGCGGTCATGGTTCGATCGTTCGAAATTTCGATGACAGAAGGATAGGACACTGAGGCCAGTTGATCGTTAATGGTGATGTTCATCTCGGTGGAGGTCCAACCGCCAGAGTTGTTGGCCCAAATAGTGTACGTCACGGACGTTGTTTGCAGGATAGAGGGTGTACCACTGATGGCTCCCGTCGATGAACTGAACGTGAGTCCACTTGGAATAGATGGACTGATTTCCCATGTGGTTACGCTTCCACCGCTGATTGCTGGCGTTGTGGTTGTCATCGCCGTTCCTTTCTCAAGCACCAGATCATGTGAGGAATAGACAATCGTGTTTGGAGCAACATTGTTGACTGTTATTGTTATGGTTGTCGAGTCGGAGCCGCCTGAATTGTTTGCATAGATGGTGTATGTTGTAGCGGGAGTAACAGTAGTTGCTATTCCCCAAATATACCCACTAACGGAGTTGATGGCTAAACCATTAGGCAGGCCACTAGTCTCCCAAGTTGTCGCATGACCACCCGTATTTGTTGGATAAATAGTTGGAATGGTTTGGTCTTTGGTGAAAGTATAGGAAGAATAGGGGTAAGTGAATGAAGGAATTTCATCGTTGACTACAATGGTCACTGTAGCAGTATCACTGCCACCAGAATTAGTTGCAGTAATTGTGTAAACTGTAGACACGTACACTACAGTAGGAGTTCCTGAAATTACACCTGTGCTGGTATCGAAATTAAGTCCTGATGAGATTGCTGGAGAAATCGCCCAAGAAGTTACTGCTCCGCCGCTAATGGTTGGAGTCACCGTTGACATTGCTACATCTTTAGTCAAGGTAAACGAATTTGGAGAGTAAGCAAGAGATGACGGAACTTCATCGTTGACCACAATGGTCACTGTAGCAGTATCACTGCCACCAGAATTAGTCGCAGTAATTGTGTAAACTGTAGACACGTACACTACAGTAGGAGTTCCTGAAATCACACCTGTACTGGTATCGAAATTAAGTCCTGATGAGATTGCTGGAGAAATCGCCCATGAAGTAATTGCTCCGCCTGAATTGGTTGGAGTAGCCGACGACATTGCGACATCTTTTATTAGGGTATAACTGGATGGTGAATATGATATAATTGGGGCTTGTAAACTGAATAATTCAAATGAAGATTGGATTTGAGTCGGGACCATTTCAAACTCATAGAATCTAAAAATGGCTATATCGCCATCGAAGAATGGTGAAGAAAAATCACCTTGTTCGCTAGATGAGTAGGCCCCCACATTGTCATTGATCGAACCCAGCCCCGGTTTATTATTACCAGACCAATCAATGGAGCCCACGACATAAGTCTGGCCAACTTCAACCCCATCATAGTATAGTGCAACATAACTAGATTCAGTATTTACCACGCCAACAACTTGGTGGAACTTGTTATCATCGGTTATTGTATGTGAAAGATTAACAATAAGACTGCCTGTCTTCACCCTAAATGTCAACAAATCATTCCATAAGACCATAGAGGCGCCGTTACTTTCACCACCTATTTCCCATATCACCTTGTCATCAGTTAAGTCATCAGGATTAATCCATACTTCAAAACTTGCTGATTCATCTGTAGGGTCACCAGACATGGATTGCAAATTATCATTCAAGTTAGCGGAGTCGTCAATTCCATCAAATCTGTAAGCATGTTGTAAATTGGGATAGCCGCTAATCGATTGACGAGTTGGGCCGGTCAAATCCCATTCAAAGCTTGAGCCATCGACTTCGGTCCAAGATGTTGAGCCGCCGGCAGATTGCGTTGCATTATAATCTAAATTAGCAGCAGGTTGTAAATCTCCTAAGATATTGGTAACCCAAAGTTGTCGGTCGCCTGAATCATCGATGGTGAAAAGAAGTTTTTCGCCTAATTGGGTAAAGTCAGTTGGAAAACTACTGCCGGTGCCGGATAAATCTTCTATACATCCAGTGAAAGTTTCTGTCGATGCTTGATACTTGCCGAATTCACTACCTTGGGCGCCACAAGAAAAACTTGCATAATACGTAGTTCCAACAATGTGTGATGACCCATCGATAGCAGGAACCGAACTAATTTTATTGGTAGTGGCTTGAGTTCCTCCGGTTTTCCATAGATGTGTTCCTGAACCATCGGTTGCTTCGAAGTAAACCATTGAACCGATAGCAAGTAGACTATTTGGAGAACTGCCAGTTGAACCACTGTAGATATTTTTGACTCGTTCAGTTCCTCCACCAGTTCCATCAGTAATCCATAATTCGCGACCTTTCGAAGTATCGGTTGCAGAAAATAATACATTGGAGCCTAGTTGGGTAAAATACTGAGGTGCTCCACTATTTGACCCTGGATCGATGTCTGAAACTAAATTGGTTCCAGCACTGGTTCCATCACTAATCCAAAGTTCACTGCCAGTAGAACCAGCATTTGCCCTAAAATAAAGATTTGAACCTATCGCTGTAATGTATGATGGATTTGGAATCCCGCTAGTGCTACCTGGGTTGATGTCTTTGACAATAGTAGTGCCAATTCCAGTTCCATCGGTTTCCCATAATTCTCGACCGTGCGTTGCATCATTTGCAACGAAATAAGTTTTTGAGCCTATTGTAGAAAATTGACTAGGCGAAGACCCATAAATACCTGGATTGATGTCCTTGACCAAAACAGTTCCCAATTCTGTTCCATCACTTTTCCATAATTCTTCACCTTGTGAAGAACCAAAAGAACCTTGGAAATACAGAGTGTTGCCAGATACGTGGAAATTAGGTGTAATCACCCCATTGCCGCTTGGATTTATGTTTTTGACCAAGACGGTGCCTGCTTCTGTGCCATCGCTTTTCCATAATTCAGTGCCTATTGAACCATCATGTGCTCTAAAATAAATCTCAGAACCCATTACTGTTAGGTATAACGGCCAACTATCTGAACCGCCAGGGCGAATATCTTTGACCAAGGTTGTACCCAAAGTGGTTCCATCACTGCGCCATAATTCCCTGCCATGAGTCCCGTCATCTGCGGAGAAGTAAACATAATCTCCAAGTTTAACCAAACCAGATACTTGATCGGCAGTAGAGCCCCCCGGTGGGTCGATATCTTTGACCAAGAAGGTGTTAGCTGCAGTGGCTGTTTTTTGAATAAATGGTGTATCTTCTAAGATGATTGGGGCATCATATTCTTCGAAAATTTCCAAATCATTTGATACTGCCCCGCTCCAAGTCATAAGTATCATTATGACGACAAGAAATATCGATTTTGAGACTTGTTGCCGATTACCGATAGCTCTCATAAGTCTCCCCCTTAAGGGGGAGGTAATTACCGCTAGTAAATAAAACACCGATTATAACAGGTTACTCTTGCTCGCTTAGAGTAGAATATTCGAATATGTGTTCATTATCATCTAAAGGCCAAACCTTAGAACGAGTATTAAATCCAAGTCTCAAAAATGCTTTTTTGGACCTGCGCCAAACGGGCAACAGATAACCAATTTTGGAACGTTCATAAAATGTCCAATGCCAAGGGCAGCGGGGTAGATTAGCAACCCATGATTTCAACAATGAATTGATCATTTTATCATCCATCCCACCTGGTAAAATCCATGATGCGACATTTATCGCTCCTGCCGAGCCTTTTGTCTCTGCCCAACAAGTCATTTCCAAACCTCGAAGTGGACCATCTGTAATTCTTAGTCCTAGAGTCCTTGTGGTCTGAGTGATTGGCATTATTATGGCAAATCGGTCAACCATTCTTGCACCTTCATGACGTTCGAGAGACCATCCTGTACCTTGTAAAACCAATCGTAAAGCCTTGATACAATGAACTGGCGATACGCTCAGCTCAAAATCGGTTGAAGCACGACGCACCATGATGATGCGAATTAGCACTTAACCATGAATCAATTGGTCGTGCCTTACAGCACAACGACATAATGCGAAATCCCAAAGGGATTGTTTCTAGCACGATTCTACTCAGGCCCGTCATAGGACGAGGCTCTTCCGTGAAGGACCGATAAACCGCGCTCAATTTGCTCTCGCCTATTTAGGCAAGCGTCAATATTGCTCGGCAACTTCGTTCCTGATCAACCAAACAAAGAGCCAAGACCGTCAAATCCGCCTGCTTCTTCCTCTTCCGCTTCTTCTTCAGCGGCAGGGGCTTCGTCAGCGGCAGCAGCACCACCAGCAGCTGGCGCAGCAGCGGCAGCAGGGGCGGCAACAGCCTGGGTCATGGCCTCAGAGATATCGACACCGTCAAGTGAAGCAACAAGTGCTTTCACACGGGCATCATCAGCCTTTACGCCAGCAGCCTTCAAAACGGCGCCAACGGCTTTCTCATCAATGTCTTTTTCAGCAGCGTGCAGTAACATAGCAGCGTATACATATTCCATATTTTTTCACCTCATATTGTGTTCAACCGAATAGGTCTCCAAGGCCGCCGAAACCGGCGCCCTCGTCCTCCTCCTCTTCTTCCGCGGCTTCAGTTGGTGCCTCGGAAGCGTCTTCAGCGACGTCAGCAGGCGCAGCGGCCGCAGCTGTTGCTGCAGCGCCAAGCATACTGGATAATTCGTCGTCGAGTGCTTCTGGAGATAGCGAGCCTGCAACTCCCATTGCTGACATATTCGCTCTTCCAATTAGATGTGGTATGGTGTCTGCAGTAGCGACCGCTGCTTCAAGAGCAACTGCTAATGCTTCACCACTAGCCTTGGCGATAAGCGTAGGCATTGTTTGAGAAGTAAACCAAGTAATGTTACAAGCGAGGTTGAATGCTCCTGCTCCGTAACTAATTAGGTCAGATTCGAATTGTTCTAGGTCTAAGTCTAGAGTTGACGGAGCAAATACAGTTCCACCCTCGAGGGTACCACAAAGTCGTAGTCCTGTTACTATTGGATTAATTCCAATCTTGGATAGCATCATACCCATTTCACCTTCGAAAACGTCGCCTTCTTTGAGAATGACTGTACGCTTCTGAATTTGGACTGAACCGCCCATAATCTTAGCAGGAATTCCAACAGAGTTTAGGTCACCGACTATAGGACCTGGCGGCATCCCAGTATCCATCTTCTCAACGACTATTTCGTGAGGGGCGATATCTCCTGGTTTAGCAGCTCGGCCTGCTTCTGTTTTCTTAAGTTCAGAAAACATCTCGAAGGAATTCATTGTAGATGATGAAACAAGTGCTGGTTGAACAACTCCTTGGAATAATGAATCTAAATCTTCTGAATTGTTTCCTGCTTGTTCCCAAGCAAGTCTCATCAATTGCTTCTTAGCAACTTGTATCTTCATGTTGTCACGAAGAGTAGCTCTCATGCCAATCATAGCCCCAGCAGGTACGCCGTGAATATCAATGACAGCGAGAGTTTCACCGCTGTTTAGCAAGCCTAACAAATCGGAGACAGTGTCTTTCTTCCAAGACATAACCTTTGGAATCAATTGATCACCTCGATACTTTGTGCAGGCCCCATCGATGTCTTGATGTATAGAGAACGAATGTTACCAATTCCACGCTCTAACTTGGAAATTACACGGTTATAAATTTCCATTGCATTGGCGGACAACTCTTCTTGAGATTGCTCAGCGGTTCCGATAGCGACGTGAAATGTCATCTTATCTCCGGACTTGACTACAACAGTTGATTGTAGGCCTGTAGCGATAATAGAAGGGTCAAGTGCTGGAGGAACTGGTCTTGGCATCTTTCCACGTGGACCGAGTACTACACCCAGGTATCTTCCGACAAGACCCATGTGCGGGACTTCTGACAAGAAAAAGTCAAATGAGTTGGCCATTTTCTTTGCTTTGCCCTTCTTGGAGCCGAAATCTTCAATTTCTTGAGGAGTGAATACTGTAATTCCAGCACTCTTTGCCTTTGTTGCCGCTTCACCGGCTGCGAACATAGCGATTTTCATTTCCTTACCTCTGCCAGATGGAAGTCTTACTTCCTCTTTGATACGGTTGTTAGGGTTCTTCAAATCAACATCTCTGATTGTGAAGGAAATGTCGACTGACTCGACGAATTTTCTTTCTGGCGCATTAGCGATTGCGTCTTTTATTGCTTGGTTTATTTTTTCTTCCATATTACCTCACCTCTGCGGTCTGCGAGGTATTACCCTCTACCGCGGTTCGTGAATTCAATTAAATCGCTCGTCCCATTCTCCTTTGCTAATGATGGCGAGCGCTTCATTCGCCCAGTGACCGTCGATCTTGACTCGCATTGAAACACAAGTTCCGATAACTTCACGTGTTTGTGCTTTCAAATCAGCGCCGGTCAAATGACCTTCGCCGTGCTTCTTTCTAGCAACTTCCATTGCCTTTTCCAAAGGAAGATCTTCGGTCGCAGCTTCCATACTACCGTTACATTTCTTGACTCCGAGAGCATCTCTGATTAGATGCGATGTCCAAGGTTTAGGCATTATTTCAACTCCTTGCTCACTACGTGGGCATCTTGCCGACTAAACTCCCCTATATAATCGCGCCGCGTCGATTTACGGCTTCTATAACGTGCATCCATGGCTAATTGGAGTTTTTATCAGACTAAATTAAATCCAACCCGACTCTAGTAGGCCTGTCAGTGCAACTAAACCCCATAGAATAAGAGGAGGTGCATTTTCCTTCCAAGTCATAACCATCGGTTCTTTTCCAATATCAAATTCTAAGCCCATTGAGCAACAAACAACAAACCAAACCCAAACAGGGCCCGCGATAACTAACGCCAGTCTTGCTTGTTCTTCTCCGTCCAAACAAAATCCTGCATATAACATTGTAACAGATGTAAGTAGAGTGAATCCTGCCATCATTTTATTATTATCTTTTGACCAATCTGTAGGGATTATAATTCCAACAATTGCGTGGACTAAAGCAACTAATATTAGCCATATTTTTGGATCAAGTATTGTGTCCATCATTCTGAAACACCTTCTCCGCCTTCACGGTGAAGATAACCAGAGGCAACCAATCCGAGTAAAACTACGAATAGTGGCGCAAACTGCTCAACAGGTACTA
>JABIUA010000145.1 GCA_018667575.1 Methanobacteriota archaeon
AGGGTTGCGTACGAAGGAGAACTTATAGAAGTTCCTGACCGCCCATCTGGAATACGGCATGGCCGAACCGTATATCAATGACCCAGGCTTACTGTCGGAAGTAAGGTAGTTGTTGATGGTACGCGAAGCGACCTTATAGTTTCGAAACCAGATGGCCTTGTAGCGGTAGCTATACGACATGAAAAAGCGCTCCTTCCTGAAAAGCTTCAAGACGTACTTGTTCCAGTAGAAATGACGAAACTTATAAGGGATTTCGCTAGTGTTTAGTTTCATGTGGCCGTAATCTGCCTGCTAAAATACATCAACTCTTTCACCCACTTCTGCTAAGCCCAAGTAAAAAGGGGGTAATTTTAGCGAATGAAGGTACCCGAAATCGTATTTGAATCTACTGCATTGATCATCATCAACAAAGAATCGGGCATCATCACGGAGCAAAACTCTTTTGAACCCTTATCCGTTGAGAGCTAAGTCCGTCACTGCCTGGACCAAGGAACCTAATCCCCCATTCGTTGGAGTCGTACATCGTCATTACCTCCACGCCACCAAGCCCCTCAAAAGGAATCTTAGAACACCGACTCTTTACCGATAAATCAGTGAAGAAATCTCTGGTAAACGACAACGCTATGGGTGGTACCAAACCTGCCCGCCTATACTACAAGCGTGGAAAATCCGTTTTCCTTAAGCTATTCAAGGTTTTTCATTACACTATGAGGCTTCTCCTAAATGGAAGTCAATACTGAAGTCAGGAAAGTACTAGGCTGATATTGAAATTAATAGCTTGAATTACAGTTATAGTTGTACCAATTGGGTAAGGATTGACCATAATCCGATGCCAGACTATAATATTTACATGCAGAGCTAGTCATATCATTGTTGGCATAAGAAGCCGCAATGTTATAATACAATTGACCTAACATGTTGTCATTACCTCGTTTTTGATAGTATCGAATGCATTGCTTCCATGAGGAAGCCGCATAAGAATAATTGCCGTCAACAAAATATATGTGCCCAATCTTGTCCATAGCATACGCTCGCTCATATTCACCAATGGCAGCATATTTTTTATAGTACTCAATAGCTTTTGAAGAATATCCTGCATCCTTATACATATTAGCAATATGCGAATAATGCCTAGGTTCGTCAAGTGTTCCTCCCCATGCCATGTAATATTTTTCAGCATTTTCATAATCATAAATGCCGGCATAACACTCTGCAACAACTAAGGCATAAATACTATTAAATTCTTCGGGCCTTATGGTAGATAAAAGACCATAATATAAAATCGCGTTTTCATAATCATCGGAATTATAGAAACGCGTAGCCACACTATTATAAATTTCTGCCCTCTCGTCATCCGAAAAATACTCTTGATCAAAGTTTTCGAGTTCACCCACCGCTTCGGGAATCTTATCCTTATCTAGTGCCAAAGCAAGTTTAAGCTTAACCTTTGCTAAAAGGTATTTATTGACTTCCTTAAATACCTTAATTTCATCCAAGTGATTCATGTACTCGTAGTGGCTTTTGTAGGAATCTTCCCGCCAATAATCATTTAATTTTGAAAGGTGCGCCCTAAGTGTGTGATCTTCAGAAGATAAGTATGCTCCAAAGAATTTTCCTGAACGACCAGTCTGGAGATAAGCTATTCTCTCATCCACTTCGATTTCATACAGATCTTCTTGAATTTTCTTTCTAACTGAGCAATCGGAGCATAATTCGTACGAGTATTTCGTTAGAACATCATACTCATAGAACTTATTCCCCTCAGAGTAAATAAATTCATTTGGACTCACCCATTGCTGTAAATAGCCTTTGACCTTATCATCTACATTGCTATTGATTATTATTGATTCATCTTTTGAATCATAAGCTTGAGTGTATGGTGCATTAAATTCGCTAGTTTGACGAAAATAATTAGGGCCGATGAGCTTCCCTTGGTCGTTCACATACTCCATGAAATCGTTAATTCGAACCGGGTAAACAGCGGGAGTTTCAAAATTTGATTTATCAAATCTCAAGCCATTGGTAGTCTCATAATAAGCGTAATCATTAAAAGCTGAAGTACTAAAAGGATCAAGTTCATAATTTTCTCCCTCATAGTCTCCTCCGTCCTCATAGTACTCTTCTTCGAAGTCTCCATCAAGCGAAAACCCATTTGCAGTACTCAGAGTAATAGGTGAATACCAACCAGAAGGACTTTGTTTATAAAGAGATACGAAGCCAAACTCTGATTGAGCTAACACATCTCCATTAACTACCTTGTAATCTTGCACTGATGCAAGAGGAATTTTCGTTAGAGAATTCAAAGAGTAGATTTGGACCCCTTCATCGGTATGAAATCCAATTACATCATCATATAAATTAGTCCAGCGCGCCACCAAAGTTTCTTTTGTATTGTCTTTAATGATGGTTATAGTTCCACCGCTATATGATTCGTCCCGAGATGCATAAATCATATTTTGCCCATCTTGGTAAAAGATCAGATACTTATTGACGGGATTTTTGAATATAGAGTCTTCATATAAAACGTATCGTTTACCATCAACAAGTAGGTTCTGGACGGACCCGATGGTTCCTTCAACCTCTAATTTTCGCCCTGATATCAATTCTTCCCCGGCCATATCATAAAGGGCCACGATCTCATTTGATGATGTTGCCGACTGAGCAGATAAGCAATACTCATTCAAAGTAGTAAGCCAATGATCTATTTCAACTTTTGACTTGTTCCAAGGATCAATTATCATTGACTTGCTACCAGGGACAAGAATGTTACCCGTTGGCAGTATTAGTGGGGGAGTTTTATCTGAAGTTGTTAAAACCTCGCCATTGGTAGCGATTACGGAGTATACATCACCGGATTTAGTCAAGTATAAGTTGTTAGTTAATGTGCTAACCTCATCGCACCTAAATAATTCTTTGACTTTTCTATTCTCATCTATTTGCACAACTCCCCATCCATCGCTGTCCTTGAAGCGGAATAAGCTATAGCCGTCTCGCAATATTACCTCAGCATTAAATTCATTAATATCTGAACTCAATGATTTACCATCGATTCGCTTGAAGGAATAGGAATTATACTCATTAAGGGCAGGTATGTATGATAGCGTCCGATTGTTGATCAATCCTTGGATTACGTCATATCCATAACTAGATTCTGGCATATTAAACCCCTCGTACAAATCCAGAGCAGTTTTTAAATCATCGTCCATCATGATTCGATATACATACGTATTTAAGAGGGAATCTAAGGATCCTCTGATTTTCGAAGATGGAAAATTAGAGATGTACGCTGCGTAATTATCAGTATTAAAGTTTGTTGTTAATCGAAGGAAAGTGAGTGAGTCTAAATTATTTCTTATCGCTTCACAGGCCTCCGTTTGATTAGAGTAATTCAAAATGAATTCCTTGACTGGTTGAATACTTAGCGTTCCGGAGTCTACCTCCGTTTTTAATACTACGTAATCCACATTGAAGGCCTTTAGCCTGGCATCGGATACCAAGTTTTCAAATCCCGCGCCATTGAATCTAACTGCAAATTTCAATAGACGTTTAGAATCATCATCGAATCTGATAGCTTTGGAGCATGCTTGCTCAACCAGAAGCTTAAACTGAGATTCTTTTTGGTATCTATATGCAAAATCATAAAGCAGTTCTAGATTACCACTTTCATCAACTTTTAAGAATTCTAGATTGACTAGCTTCTGGTATGCTTCTATGGCTATCTCTTCCGTGTACTTACCTTTTATATACTTAGAATAAAATGTACTGTATTCCTCTAACGTAGGCTCCATATCAGCAAAAACTGAATTTGCTTCATATAAAAAAGCAGAATCACGTTGTGTACTGTATGCAAATACAGCGTTGTGATCTAGCCATAATTCTGCTGTATTCCAAGATTTATAACCTAGAAAAACCTTTCTGTAAAAGCTAGACAATAACTCTTCATAAGACTCACCATTCAACTCATAAATCTTATTCAGCGACTTACTTTCCTTTGGATCGATAATTGACCTTGGGTCCGATTTTAAAATAAAATACAATGCTCTTTTATAATCTTCTGGAGTAGCGGCGCTCTCCAAAACACAAAGGGTTTTAACGTAGTAGTACGGCAACGCTTGTTCTCCTTTTGATTCTATTTCATCCAGTAACTGATTAGCTTTTTCTAGATTACCTTTCTTATACTGCTTGAAAGCACTCTTGGCACTATTTTGTGCATGAGCGACAGACACTGAAAGGAAAAGGCAGACAACGGCAATAATTCTTGTACGCATCGTGTGTGTTTTGGTACATTAAATATAACAACTATGAGGACTAAAGAGCTTAAATATTGGTTTCGCCATCTAGATTCATCAAAAATATCGACTTCAATACGTTGGAAATTTCAGCTTATGAATTCCTGTAGTAAAGTATCCAAGCAAAAGTTGATGCTATTCCTATTTTTCGTTATCCATTGGTCCGGACAAGCTCAGACTCAAAATATTGAATGTCTGGATAAATTAATTCAAGAAAAGATTGACGTGATGTCGTACGTTTATGAAGAAGACACACTCATATTCGCAATTGTAGCCCCAGAACTATTATTCTATTCACAAGGGCAATACGAATTAGAAAAATTTTTATTGAGTGATATCATGCCTTACGATTTTTCATTCGGCCCTTTCCAAATGAAAAAAGCTTTCATCTTAACGTACGACGATAATAGCGATCCAAACTTTAAGGCTTTTCTAGAAATAGAAAATCAAATCAACCTAATGCATGTATACATTGAGAAAACATCTCATCACTCAACAAGAGAGAAGATCCAATTGTACAACTCTGGAAAAATTGGAACAGACTACCGCTTCAAATCACTGAAGTGCTATGAAATGACCTACTTCGAAATTTCGAAATATTTAATGACTCATATGAAGGCTTTACGGATGTATCGTTAATTCGGACTGCAACGCTTTACGGATGAAAGTCTTGCCATTTTTATGGTTTCTAGAGCTGTTGGAGCGCTTTGTTATAAAATTCCCGTTGATGAATCTGTAAAGTTTTTCATCTCCGGTCTCACCATAATCATAGCGCTAAGCCTGGTACCTTTATTCCCCTTGAAAGTCGCATTTATTCAAAATAGCGTCCAATGAGGAGGTCGTTTCCAGGTCACTTTCGAAATGACGAAAGTCTTGAATGCTATGGGAATCA
>JABIUA010000023.1 GCA_018667575.1 Methanobacteriota archaeon
CTATTGTATCAATTATGGCTGACGTGGTAGAAGAAGAACTTGGTTTTTATGAAATTGATACAATAGTTGGTATTCCATTAATCGAAATACCAACTATTGTATCAATTTCATCAAAACCAAGTTCTTCTTCTACCACGTCAGCCATAATTGTTCCAACTGCGGCAATACGGTTTGGCTTTACTCCAATAGTCCTCCAGCCAATTCTAACATCGGTTGGCCTTTCTTCTGATTGTTGGTTTCCTGCTAAAAGCCAAGAGATTGTGTCTTGGGAAAGTGATAATTCATCAGCTATTTGCTGACTGTTTAATCCCTCTTTACGTAAATTCGCAGCAGTGATTCGAAGTTCCTCGATGCTTGATACCATGTCTCTCAAAACTATCGAGACTATTTCAACACATCAAACCTTTCATCAAATTAATCATTAATCGATGAAATTAATCCCAAAGCCTTCAAGAACGAATGACACAAGCGCTAACCATGGGAGACTTCGATTACGAGACACTTCTCGACCGCGCTCGTGGAAATATTCCAGATAATATCTCCTCTAGATCAAGATGGAGACTTCCAGAGCCACAAATTCTAATCGAAGGTTCAAATACAATTTTCCGTAATTTCAATGATGTTGTTTCGATGATGGATAGAGATGAAAATCACGTGTATCAGTATATCTTGAATGATTTGGGTACTTCTGGTTCTAGAGACGGACCTCGTGCTAGATTCAAAGGTAGAATACCTCCAAAAAGAATAAAGAAAACAATCGCAAACTATGTCAATTCATTCATCAAATGTAGCCAGTGCAAATCTCCAGATACAATGTTTGTGAGAGAAGACAGAACAACTCTCCTGAAGTGTCAAGCTTGTGGTGCGACTAGGCCAGTTAAACTATGATTCAATTTCTAGCAAATGTTCGTTAGCGATTGTGCCTTCTTTCAGGCTTCTAAATATGTCTTCAACAGACTTTTCGTCTTCTAATGAATACCAGGTTCCTTCAGGATAAACTACGCATGTAGTTCCAAATTCACAGAAATCTAGGCATCCTGATTTTTGCACTCTGATATTAGTCATATCACTGCTTTTAACTAATAATTTGAGATGTCGTAATAGATCTAAACTATTTCGATTTGCACAACTAGGCCTTGTTGCATTCTCGTTTCTTTCATGTCCACAAACAAATACATGAGTTTGATATCCAACTTCTGTTCTTCCTTTAGGGTCAGTAGGCATATTAAATCCTCAATTTTGCTTTAATATTTTATCGATTGATTGACAAAGTTGTAAGTCTCTATCCGAGATGCCGTCTATGTCATGGCTCCAAGTCTTTACTAATACTTGACCCCAACTTAGAACAAATTCAGCATGATGGTCAATCTCTTCGCAAATTAAAGATGCTTGGTTTACAAATTCTAGAGCAGTGACAAAGTCGGGAAACTTGAAAATTCTTTGGTAATGATGATTTTCAATTAGTTCCCATTCTTTGTCAATGGACAAAAAATCAGCCCCATAGGTGGGTGTCATCAGAGCCTTTACTTTCTTTTTCGACTTTTTCGTGAAGGTTCGAACGTCTTTTCATGTCCTCTCTTTCAAATGCTAGTAACTCTTTATCGTCAATATACGCAGGCCTGGTGTGAGCAACTAGTACAATTTTTACTATGACATCTCTGGCGATATAGTTGTTCTTTCCTTCTTCGCATAGAATTTCAATACTCGATTTACCAGAAGAAAGTAGTCTTCCTCTAATCCAAGTTTCCTCGCCATCAGCAAAGGCACGAGCATCTAATTGAACCTCTACAACGTCGTCTTTACGAAGCCCATGCCTCCTTTCTAACAAATCTCCGCTGTTAACTCCGTCTACATCTGAAAGATTTGGTGAACCCATGTCTTCCCATAGTGATACTGCCCATTTTGGCAGTTTAACGTCGTTCTTTTTCTTCGCCATGGTTTGACCATAAGCCGAGCCTACTTTAACCTCGCTCCTAAACATTGAGATTTTGATTATATTAGGCTAATCTGTACCAAGTCTTCTTGAAGGGAAGTCATCTGGACACAATTGGGGAACAGTATGAAAGTATCATGGCGTACTCTTCCAACAGTACTTTTAGAAGATGAAGTTCTTGACAAAGCCTTTTCTCGTGCTAGAAAGGCTGCAGATAGAGTTGACGACTCAGATAGAATTTTCAGAGTTAGAAAACAGATGAACAGGATGGTTCAAACCGCTGCTGATATTATTTCTACAACTCTTCTAGACACAGTTAATACATGGCCATCACTAGACCAATCTCCTAAATTTGATGTCTCGATGATAGATGCCTGTGTAGGGTGTGACGATTATAGACATCACCTGTCTATGTTACAGTGGGGCTCAAAGCAAGTAGTAAATATCTCGAGACAAAATGCTCACAAGATCGTCCGCACAGGTCGAACCGAATTGATGCATGATGCTAGAAGGGAAGCTTATGGTAGGATTTCATCGATCATGAGAAGAGTCGGACCTTCACTTGTATGGCTAAATCAGTCAAGAGAAGTGTTGAAGCGTTTACCAACTATTGACCAAGTACTTCCATGCATAGTTGTTTGTGGTGCGCCAAATGTAGGTAAATCTGCTTTCATTTCAGCATTGAGTTCAGGAAATATGGAAGTAAATCATTATCCATTTACAACTAAACAAATTCACGTTGGTCATTTTATTCATCGCAGACTACAGTATCAATTGGTTGACACTCCTGGTTTACTAGACCGTCCAATGGAGAAAAGAAATGATATCGAACTTCAAGCTATTTCAGCACTCGAGAATCTTGGTTCTTTAGTTCTGTTCTTAGTAGATGAGAGTCAGAACTGTGGCACCTCACTTGAAGAACAAATGAATTTACTCGAAGATGTCAAGAAGCATCTTCCTGGGACTGAATTGATGGTTGTTTCATCAAAAGCAGATTTGTTTGACCCAAGGCCAGAAAGTTGGGACTTTGTGAAGCAATGCGAACTAGAATGGATTGAAGATGGTTCTGAAGGAGAACCTGAATTGCCGCTACTTTATGATGTCAATGAAAGAGTGACAATGTCTGCTATCGAAGGGGTCGGAATGGAGTCTATGAAACTAGAAATAGTTCGAAAGGTAAAGGATTCTAATGTTTATGACCCGATGGAGTTACCAGATGGTTGGTTTAGGTCTGACGTCAACTGATCACATTCTTTCTAGAGGTATAATTCCTAGCCCTTCCATTCCTGTTTTTAGGAACTTAGAAGCAAGTTGTGAAATCTGCAGGTATAATTCATTGACCTCGCCTTCATCAAAAATCTTACAATCACGATAGAAGCCATTGAAACTTGTAGCGAGATTTAATACTTGATTTGCAAATAAATTCGGTCGGCACTGTTTGACAGAACGTTCTAGAACATCGTTTTGTATTGCCATGCATCGTAGTAAATCTACTAGTGACTTAGGTAATGTTGAATCAGTATTTGTTAAGTCTAGCACTTTATCGGTAATAATATCAACATCAATACCATTATCTACACATTTATTGGCTATAGAAAGTGCCCTTGTGTGGCTATACATTATGAAAGGTGCAGAACCAGCCTCAAACGCTAGTGCTTCTTCCCACCTAAATGTGAATCCCTTATCAGGGCTGACTCTGATGATATTGAACCTTATTGCAGACCTACCGACAGATTCAGCAATATGTGATACTTCTTGGTCAGAATATTCACTTCTCAACTCTCTGACAATTTGAGATGCATGTTCTTTCGCCTCTTCAAGTAAGTCATCCATAAATACAACATTACCTCTTCGTGTTGACATTTTTCCTTCTGGTAATTTGATAAATGAATAGAATAGAACTTCAGGTATTTTATGGCCCAATTCCTGTAGTGTCATACCGACTTGCTTGGACTGTAACTTATGGTCTTCGCCAAGGATATTGATCAAATCATCACATTGATTCCATTTCCAAATGTGATAAGCGATGTCTCTGGTAGCATATAGAGATGAGCCGTCTCCTCTTTTGAAGAAGAATTCAGTCTTACCTTTCATTCCTCTTGCGCCTAGATCTAAATATTCTGCTCCATTATCTGCAACTCCATGAATATCTAGTTGGGAAAGGGTTTCGGTTAATTTAGCAACATCACCATTAGTTACAAACATAGATTCCTTCGTGAACTGATCAAACTCAATTCCCAGTCTCGCTAATGTTTCTAGCATTCCATCTAAAACAGGTTGGAAAGAATTGTGAAACTGTTGTAGAACTGATTCATCCCCATGCTCGCTAGCATGAACTAATTTGCCAATTTCTTGTTCCATCTTTTGACTATTCACCTCATCCTTACGAAGTTTCTGAGCCGCTTGGTACCACCTGACTCTTGTATGGTCTGCCTTGTCAGACCACTTGGTAGAAACAGTATCTTTGTCTTCAAGTATACTTTCAACATCTTTATCAGATAAATTATCCAATGCCCAAGCAAGCACTCCAACTTGCTTGCCCATGTCATCAACGTAATATTCAGCCCGAACTTCGTTACCTAGTAGGCGGTGAAGTCTAACCAAAGTGTCACCAAGTATTGCATTACGAGCTCTTCCAACATGAAATGGACCGTTTGGATTTGCTGATGTGTGTTCAATTAGAACTTGCCTTCCAGTATCTGACTTATTACCAAAGGCATCTCCAATTCTAACTTTGCCTGAAAGCAACTGCTCGGCCAGCCATATCGCTCCAGCTTTGAAATTTAAATATCCTCCAGTCGCACTTATCTCGCCAATTGCTCCGCCAACTTCAATCGATTGAGATAGTCCCTCTGCGATATCGTTAGGGCTTTTACCCAATTGCTTGGCAAAAGGAAAGCATGGTAAAGACAAATCTCCTTGTGAATGTTCCCTTGACTGTGCAAGCATAGATTTCCAATTAGGGTTCTCGATACCCATCGATTCTAGGGCAGCGCCAAGAGCAGGCTCTACATGCATTCTAAGAATCTTCATAACATCACATCATCGGGTACCTGAGAATGGCGGCTAATCCGCCAAATCCTTCAATCAACTGTGAGCCCTCTTCAGTATCTATAGAAATAAAGGAAATCAAAGAATTACTCTTTGCTGCCATTAAAGATAGTTCATCAATCAATGAAATATTTTCTATTTCAGTTATATCATCAGATCTTGCATTACATGATGGGCAGTCAGGTATAACTTCTGAGCGTGAGATTGATACTTTCCACTGATTAGAACATTTCTTACACTTCAAAGTTAAGGAATTCTTTCTTAGTCCTTCGGAAATTAGAAGTGTGTCTACAGCTCCTTGGTCGAGTGCCTGCTTGATCATAACTTCTCCATATGTTGCTTTTGGATGTGCTTTAATGAGCTCCTGAAGAAAACGGTTCATCATTTGTCGCTCTGCATCTAATTCGATTTCACCCATCAAACCGCCGGCATTATCGACCAGTTCTCTTACTCCACTTTCATTAGAATAGCCAACGTCAAATGTGGTTTTCGCAATTTTCTTGGCGATTTCGTGATGGAAGTATTCATTTTTAACAACGAAATCTTTAGTTGCTCCAGGGCCTCCGATAATTATCGCTTGGATATTATCTAGGTTTGGCAACCAATAACTGCAAGCATGCTCGCTTGCTCTCTTGAAGAAATTGTGTGCTGCCTCTTCGATTAGACGTTCGAAACGTTGTGCCGATTGACCCCCTTGTCGGTGCTTACCCATGATATTTGAGACAAGGTGTTCTTGTACATGGATACGTTTTCCAGATGCAATTCCATATGCTGCTTCTGCTCTATCAATTACGAACAAGCCATAGGATTTCTTATCCACAAGCATGTCTTCTAATTGAGTTAATTCAAATTTAGAATCACATCTATATCGGAAGGAAATAAACGGTTGGGGTGGATTTTCAACAACGACATTGACCATTCGAGATTTATTATTGCCGATTATTATTGAGCCA
The DNA here is from genome assembly GCA_018667575.1 of Methanobacteriota archaeon. Taxonomy (GTDB): domain Archaea; phylum Thermoplasmatota; class Poseidoniia; order Poseidoniales; family Poseidoniaceae; genus MGIIa-L1. The sequence goes on from JABIUA010000023.1 coordinate 5,938, forward strand.
ACAAATACCGCTATGCCATTTTCTCCAGCATTTTTGAGTCCGTTAAGTGTTGATAGTGCTGATTCTATGGCTCCTTGGACATTCTTTCTAGTGCCCTTTGACTTGATATTTGCAGCCTGTCCATGTTCATTTTGAAGCATTGCTCTGGCATCTGATACCTGTCTATCGGGAGGGATGATTATGGTGACTAACTCAGTTCCAAAACCTTTCATCTCACGAAGTTCTTCGAGAGCCATTTTTAGACGTAGGCGACGAGTAGAAATCTCAGCATCATCACTCATACATCTTCCTCCATACACAGGGCATTCGCTAAAGGTCTTCAACTCTCGCCCCAATTCAATGATGCCATTATAGTTTGAAATCATTAAAAAGGCATGTCAATGGTAAATTTAGGGATAGCCTCAAAGACTTGAGGTTTGAGGCAAGAATGATGACAGAAACTCATGTTGTTGCTCTAGGTGGAAGCCTACTAAGGCCTGAAGAGGCTGAAAAAAGGCGTCAATGGCTTGGGCAGTTGAGGCAATTGGTAGTCCATTTAGAAGGAAATGGTCGTAAACTTGGTATCGTGGTTGGCGGTGGGCTACCGGCGAGAGAAGGTATCGAACTAGCTAAGAATATAATCTCTGATTCAGCAAGACTTGACGAAGTTGGAATAGCTGCTACTAGGCTCAATGCCACTGTCCTTCAACAAATATTTCTAGACATTGGATGTGATGTATCGCCGATAATTCCAACTAATACCGTTGAGGCATCAAGTTTGATGGACAAGCATGCTATTGTAGTGATGGGCGGGACGACTCCTGGTCATACTACAGATGCAGTCGCAATCGCATTGGCTAGAGACTGTGGTGCTAGAAATTGTGTCATCGCAACGAATGTTGATTATGTTTATGATAAAGATCCTAGAAAGTATGAAGATGCTAAGCCTATGTTTGATATTTCCATAGACCAATTGGCAGAGGTGACAGGTACTGAGCCGCTCATGCCGGGTCAATCAGCAGTCGTCGACCCTGTTGCGGTTGGTTGGGCAAAAGATGCTTCTATAGACATTGCAGTATTGGATGGTAGAGATATTTCACTGTTGGATAGCGCGTTAGATGGTGAAGAATTCAATGGAACATTAATCAGGAGTGTATGAATATGGTAGATGCAAAAAAAGTCAAAGATAAGATATCGAAAGTTTCAGAAAAAGTATTCTCCGGTTCGAAGAATCAGGCACACAAACACTGTCGAATTTGTCAAAAACCAATTCCGCTAAATGCAGAGCCAAGAGTCTGTAAAAGTTCAGAATGCGTTAGTAAGAACGACAGAGATGAAAGAAATCAAAAGCAGATGCGTCTATGGATGTTTATCTTCTTGGGATTATTTGCGTTCAGCTTTGTAGGGCCTATTGTTCTAAATATGCTCTAATCTTCACTTTGCTGAAAGTGATCTTTCATCATCTGTTCAGCGGAACCACTAACTTGCTCTGTAACACCCGCTGCCTTGAGTCTGTCTCCAAGTTTGTAAAGTTCCTTAACTGCCTCTTCTATAGACTTAGTTTGTTTCAAGAAACGTATTGTGGGCCAGCCACAGTCGATTATTTCAGGGTCAATAGTATTCTCTTCAATCCAAGCAGAGCATGCGCTTCCATGACATAAAGCACTGAAATGTTCCAGGTCTACCCAGAACGTTCTTCTCGAGCATACAGGGCAATCCTTACAATCCATCGTCGCTAAAACGGTCATCGCTTCTTGGCCTATACGGTCAATATCCCATACTACTACGCTAGAACTAGTCAGGAGCATCTCTTCACTTCTTTTCAAGAATGTTCGTAGCACTTCCCAAGCGACCTTTTCACTACTAAAGCAACCGAGGCCAATTGTGCCTCCATCTTCTTCAGTAACCGATGGAACGAATACACGTTGAACTTCTTCGACCATAGTGAACCGATTTAGTCATCGGGCTTGAATGCTCGCATCTATTTTGTCCATTCGGCTTCAACTACGGCCAATCCACCTTTGTGCGGTAGTGGTGCATTGGGTTTTTCGATGCGAATCGATATTTTTTTGATAAGAGAATTTGATCTCAATCTGTCAATCATTTTTTCTGCCATTGTTTCCATAAGGCGAATCGGCTTAGAATCAAGTAGTATATCATCGATAGTAGATTGTAAATCTGCATAATTTACAGTCTTGTCCAAGTCCTCGTTTACCTTTCCATCAGTTATTTGGACTTTTATTGTGACTATGAATGGCTGGTCTTCTAGATGCTCAAAGTCATATGCACCATGCTTAGCCATGACGCGGTAATCTTCTAATGAGATGGTGAACATGATATCACTCTGAATCTCTTTCATGAACCCAAATTAAGTGGTAACCAAATTGGGTTTTAATGGGTGTAGAAGTAGAACCAATAGGGAGTTCCCAAACTGCTTCATCGAATTCTCTTACCATCATACCTTTGCGAAACCAGCCCAGGTCTCCACCTTTTTGACTTGATGGGCAAGTACTCTTTTTACGAGCCATTTTTTGAAAATCTTTTAATTTGCTGACCTTTTCTTTTATCTGCATTGCCTCTGATTTAGAATTGACCAGAATATGAGATGCCCATGCACTAGGAGCGACCATGTGTTGACCCAACCGGTTTAGTTATTGAAAGTCTCGCAATTAAACATCGAGGTCATAAGCGAGTAATCGCATGTATGTCCCATAGATAGTTGTTGAAACCGCTAATGATTCTTCATTGAATCTATCCATAGTATCAAGATATGTGTGATACTCCCAACTTCCACTACCATAGCATACAACAGCTCGGCCATCTTTATCTCCTAAATCATACACAAAGGGGCAATGATCTGAATTACATGGCATCTGGTTTTCATCTCCTAAGTCGCCATCTAAGAGTTGGAATTGAATATCATATCTGTCTGCAATCTCACTTCTTTTTTCCTTGTAGAGTTCAGTGATTCTTTGCATGTGTCCATAGTCATCCGCGTTATTGGTGAATAGAGTCAATGAGTTGCCTCGATTTTCAAAATCAGCATCAACATGGTTCATATCAAAGTTGATGTATAGTCTAAGGTTCTCTCTTAGGCTACTCTGCATTTCTTCGACATATGCTCTACTACCCCACAATCCTTCTTCTTCACCACCCCAGGTGCAGAATTTTATAGTTCGCTCAGGAGTTCCAGTTTCGTTAACTATTGACGACATTTGTCTTGCCATCTCGAGTACACTAGCAACTCCAGAACTATCGTCAATGGCACCTTGGCCGTGGTATACCGTATCATGATGCCCTCCAGCAATAACAACCTCTGAGGTTTTCCCCTTGATTGTGCCACAAGGTACGTAGATGGTTCTTTCTTGGTCGTTTGTGACATCGATAGATAACTCTATAGATGCTGGTTCAGAAGCGTTTATTACAGATGCTTCGAATATGTCACCAGCATCTTTGGACATCGATATGAAAGGTATTTCAGTAGGTATACTGCCTCCATTTGCTTCAACCAATGAATCATAGTTTGTTCCTTTGAAAATAGGTACGCAATCAGTTCCTTCGATCTTTCCACAGTTGTAATTTTTATTTACACTGATTAGTCCTGCAAGATCATTGATTGCAGCATTACTATACAATTCAGTATTACCTACTTTAGAACTGTCTCCTCTAACATATCCGATAGTCCCAGTAGCCGATTGCCATAATGCCTCATCGGTTCCATTACCCAAATCAGTCACTTGAACATCTTCGTTGAACATGTAGGCTGATTGCCCAGAGAATCCTTGAATCACGTAATCGATCCTATGTTGGAAAGAAGTCACTTGAGAGCCGATTGCTGCAGGTCCATCACATGGTGAGAACCCTCCCAATCCTTGGACGCAAAGTCGGAAACTTGGTTCTGAATTGACATGATGCATAGGGACTTGGAACTCGTTTATTTCGGCTTCATATCCCATTTCAACAAATTCATTACTGATGTATTGGGCGGTATTTGACTCCTCGGTAGTTCCACTCATTCGACCTTCCCAATCAGGATGTCCTAAGGTTACAAGTTCTTCTGCAAATATTCTAACTTGCTGTTGGTCAAATTCGATTAACTCATATTCATAATCTTCTCCAAAACCTAACCATGAAGGCTGAATAATTAGAACAGTTGTAAGCATTAACAGAGAAACAGCAATTGCATAAATTGCTCCTAAATTTAATGGCCCATAGACTGGTCTTCTCATTCTGGCGATGAAGGAGTTTCTTTCTGTAGAGTTTGTTTCAATAAAGTCGTCATCTTCCAAGGTTATGATGGTTTCATCTTTTAGATTAAATTGATTTAGTCGTTCAATTAACTCATTTTTATTACCGCTTACTGGAGCGTTATATTTACTCAGTTCTTCCTTCAACTCAGATACACGCATAGAATCATAATCCATAACAAAACCTCGGACAGTTAGCGCTAGAGGTTTTCATTCAATAAATCGGCGGTTAATTGCTCAGTTTATTTCTTCTCCAGTCCAGCGTTTTCCAATATTGTGCTCGTAACCGATGTGGTCTAGAATTCGAGCGATAATGAAGTCCACTAGATCGTCGATTGATTTAGGGTGATTGTAAAATCCAGGCGATGCTGGAATTATTATGGTATCCATTGAGGAAAGTTTAGCCATATTCTCGAGATGTATTGTTGCATAGGGTGCTTCTCTAGGTACTATTATCAGTTTTCTTCTTTCCTTCAGTGCAACAACTGCCGACCTTGTCACAAGGTTGTCGCTGATTCCTGCAGCAAGTTTTCCGATGGTGGTTCCAGAGCAAGGGCAAATTACAACTGCATCAATTTTTGACGAACCAGATGCTGATTTGCCTCCAACATTTGATTGGTCTTCTAGAGTTGAATTTGTCATTTTGACTAGTTCTTCTTTGGTTAATTGACATTCATGTTGTAGTGTAATTTCTCCAGACTTTGTAACAACTAGTCTAGTTGCTATACTCATTTCATTTAGAACCTCTAGCAAGCGTTTACCGTATATGGCACCTGACGCTCCAGTTATAGCAACAACAACTTCGCCCATGTTAGGTGGTTGGGGAACTTGCTTTTATTGACTTGTTTTTTTAATAATGGCTAAAAGTAGTGCTTTTTCTAAGTTAATCAAAGAATCAGAAAATAACTTTGGCTCTATAGACCAAGAAACTCTTAGCCAACTAGATAGTTTTTCACTGAACATTATTCCTGGGACTGCAAGAACTCCAAATTGTTTACATTCATTGTCGACAAATTCCATCGCATCTATTTCTAAAGGCAATTTAAATGCTCCAAATAATCCATATGGCGGTTCGTTCCATGGAATATTCATTTTATTCAGCATTTCTCTTAGTAGTGGTAAGTTTTTGTTACGAAATTCATTCATCTTATTTATCGCCAAGTCTAGATTTGGAAATATTGAATCAGCGACTCTTAGTGTAGGGCTACCCATCATTCCCGAGAGTGTGAAAAATGCTCTTCTGGCTTGTTCAGAAATATCTTTTGATGATATTAGCCAACCATAGCGTAGCGTACCTAATGAGTAAATTTTAGTAAGTGAATTCACTGAAATACAATGCTCTCCAAGAGTGTGGAATGGGGAATATGTTGAGTGTTCTCTTTTACTATCGATGTAAACTTCATCGGCTATTATTATCACTTCATGATCTTTACATGTCTGCACAATCCAATTTCTATCGTCGGGATGATAGTCCCACCCACATGGATTTAATATCGGTGTAACCATTAGAATCGCAGAATCTTTGATAGCTGCTAGCCATTCTACTTTATCGATACGCCAAGGCCCATCATCTGCAGGAATTCTAGTGACTTTTCTTGTTGGATGATTGAATAGTTGGGGGGATTGTACAATTGGTGCATAGCATGGTGACTCTACGGTGATGTTGTTAGTTTTTTTATTACTCATAGCCATTGCAGCGCATACCGATACGTGTAATGCTTGAGTTGCACCATGGCATATGACTACATTTTCGACTCCAACTCCTTCTCTTTTAGAAACGTTAATTCGGGGGTCATCTAGTGCTCCAATATGATGATTCGCGATGTCATATACCGTGTCTTTCATCAGTTCCTCGATGTCCCAGTCATATTGCATTCCACTAAGAGATAGATTGTAAGGCCGATTTTCTTCTAGCCTAGGTACGTACCAATCTAGATATCCAATTGTTGGAATTTCTTTATCTCCCTCTGTGACCTCGAACCTAGGCCAGTAATCTTCGGACATAAATCTCGTTCTGTCCGTAGAGTTAGCACTTATTGGTTATTGTGTTTCTCGATTAAGAAATTCTAACATAGTCGAACTTAGTTTTTCCATCAACTGTTCAAAAGTGACATCATATCCTAAGCGACTTAGCGATGTCGTAGTCTGTGCATCAAGCCCGCAACCGGATAATAATTCAACTCTGGATTCTGGAGTGTCATAATTAATTGTTAAACCATGTCTCGATGTCCATCTTAGAAAAGATAATCCAATACTAGATATTTTTTTGCCATCTACCCATACGCCCTGCATTCTTTCGTCAATAGATGAATCAATTTTTAATTCTAATAGTGTTCCAATTACCCATCTCTCCAATTTCGATATTATTTGCGCAACAGAATTCTCATCTCCTAGATTCCATTTGAAAATTGGATATGCTACTAGTTGTCCTGGTCCATGCCAAGTGAGGCCTCCCCCTCTATCGACAGGGAATGAAGGATAATTGGAAGGAGGTTTGATTCCATCATTCCTCGCTCTTGGGCCGACAGTCACTATTTCTGGATGTTGTAGAAATATCAAGGTATCAATAATTTCATCATTGATTCTCTTTGCCTGCAACTCTTTCATCAACTCAAGTGAATCCTCATAGGGCGTTATCCCCAAATTCATTATTTTGACTTTACGAATCTCGGTCATGAACAGGCCAGAAGGCCATTAAACATCAAACCATCACTCAATCAAAATCCAAATCAATTTTATTACGTTCTCTTTGTCCTTCACGGTAAGCTTCTATTGCTGCTCTGGCGATTGCTTCAGGATCATTTATTATCTGTTTATCGATTTTATCACCGTTGAATAAATTATCTCCAACCATAACTGAGTCATTTAATGATAGTGACTTATCTCCAGCATCTTTGTTTTCCTCGACAATCTTTTCCATACTCTTGGTGATTTCCTGTATACTTTCGAGTTCAGTAGTCTTCTCAACAAGCTCAGTCTCTAGTCCTTTGACTTTGTTTCTTGTCTCGTCTAATTCTTGTCTTAACAATGCAGCCTCGGCTTTAGCAGCCTCCATTTCTTTGGATAATGCTTCTAGTACATCGCTGGCTGTGGCGGGATCTGTGCTAAGTTCTCGAACTCGATTTTCTTCTATCTTGATAGATTGCCTTCTGACTTGAGTTGGTATAAGTGAATCATCTTCTCCTTCATATTCGGCAAATAGGTATTTGGCTACCTTTTGACATGCGGTAGAGTGTAAAAATAGTAATGATAGTAATAGGAATACTTGAGCATCATGTTTTGTATTCATGTTTTGGCCATATGGCTCGCCAGATAACTCATTGAAGTAACTACCAATACTGAGGAATGTTAAAATCAACATCAATGCAGAAATTGCGTAGATAAGTATGATCAACTTTTCGTTAAACTTAGTTGGTTTGGATACCTGTATTGCATCGGGTAATCTAATTCTACCTTCAACAACTCCATTTGGGTCTAATGCCAGTCTTCTAAGCATAGGGCGCAATTTTTTTTCGGCCTCTTTAAGCTGCTTCTTATGGCCATACCTTCGATTTTCAGCACTATATATTCCAATTATCATCAGAACTGAGCCGGCTAGAAAACCAATCCAGTAATATGGTCCGTTTGGGGATAATGAGATTGGTAATTCATTACCAACTTCAAATCCCATATCGGCATCAGTAGTCAAGAACTCCTCGAAGTAATTAGTACAGTTGTGGTCATTATGCTTACACTCTTTAGCATCATGATTATGTTTTTTTACCGCATCATCCCACTCGCTAAGAGCGATAGTGCTGGAAATTATTAGGAAACAGATTGCAGCACAAACAACGAACATCGAAATAAAACCAGGAGGTCTATTAAGTGGATTTCTAGGGGGATTGGAATAATATCTTTGATGCACTACTGTAGTAGTGGTGACTCGTCGAGATTTTTTGGAGCCTCCTGACCAAAAGAAGAATATTATCACTATTGTGAATATGGCGATCAAAACTTGCCCATTCACCGACCCGATTTTCATACTCTAGCCCCTAAACATATATTTGTCGCGGATTGTATTTAATACTCTTGTAAGTTTTCAAAATTTCCCCGAAGACCCAAATCCACCCTTTCCTCTGTCAGTGTCTCCTAAGTTTTCATAATCGGTTTCTACTATAGTTACTATAGGGACTGGTGCGAATAGTAACTGGGCAATTCTCTCGCCTTCCTGGACAACAAAGAAATCTTCTTCGCCAATCCATGTCGCTAGTACCATGAGTTCGCCTCGATAATCAGAATCGATTGTTCCAATTCCATTTGGCATAATCATGCCTTTCTTGCCTAGAGATGAGCGGCATCTGATTTGTCCTTCCCATCCTTCTGGTATGGCCACTGCTAATCCAGTTTTTATCATCGAACTTTTCCTTCTTTCAATTTTGGTCTCTTCCAGTGCGTAAAGATCCCAACCCGCCGCTTGTGGTGAGCCTTGAGTTGGAAGTTTGGCATTATCCGAAAGTTTAGCAAATTCTACTGTTAGAGAAGTTCTCATAATCAGTGGTAAATGTACGAGGTTATTGACTATTATCTAATGTATGAATTTACTTACTTGTACGCAGTGGAAACAAAGGAGTATTATTTGAGTTTCGATGTTATCTCGACACCTGTTATAATAGGGTGTTTTTCGCTAGCATGCTTGCATTTTCCAATCCTTGATAAACACCCGAAAACCTGCGTTTCCTAAGGAGCGAAGGGGGGTATCATTATACACCCTATCGAACGAGAAGAAACTCCGGCGCGATTGGAGAAGTGAGGTGAAGACAAATGGTAATTGAACATAGTTTAAAAGGGTCGGATGAAAGTGAGATAGATTTGTCAATGGAACACATTGAACCTATGCTTCAAGAGAACATGAGTCGGTTCGTTCTATTCCCTATTCAGCATAATGAGATTTGGGAAATGTACAAATTACATGCAGCATCATTTTGGACTGCAGAAGAGATAGACTTGGCTGAAGATGCTAAAGATTGGAAGAAACTCAATGACAATGAAAGACACTTCTTGAAGCACGTTTTAGCATTCTTTGCTGCCAGTGATGGCATTGTCAACGAAAATTTGGTAACCAACTTTGCTGATGAGGTCCAATGGCCTGAAGCAAGATGTTTCTATGGATTCCAGATTATGATGGAAAACATTCACGCTGAGACGTATTCTCTACTTATTGATACATATATCACCGATCCGGCAGAGAAAGACCACCTTTTCAATGCTCTTGAAACAGTTCCTTCTGTCAAGAAGAAAGGTTCATGGGCACTCAAGTGGTTATCGAGGAAGAAGGGGACTTTTGCTCAAAGGCTCGTGGCATTTGCTGCAGTAGAGGGTATATTTTTCTCAGGTTCCTTCTGTGCCATCTTTTGGTTGAAGAAGAGAGGATTAATGCCAGGCCTGACATTTTCTAATGAATTAATCTCAAGAGATGAAGGACTTCACTGTGACTTCGCTTGCCTACTACACAATCAATTGATTCGTGGTGCAGGAGAAAATATCATTCACAGAATTATCTCGGAAGCAGTGGAAATTGAATCTGAGTTTGTAACGAGTGCTTTACCTGTTGAGTTGATAGGTATGAACGCAGGTCTTATGAGGCAATATATTGAGTTTGTAGCAGACCGATTGTTAGTATCACTTGGAGCTTCAAAATTATATGATGTGACAAATCCATTCCCGTGGATGGAAATGATTTCAATGCAAGGAAAGACTAATTTCTTTGAGAAGAGAGTTGGCGAATATCAGAAGTCTGGCGTCAAGGATGGAGCAACACTCGGAAGCGTACAACAACGCTTTTCTGTAGACGAAGACTTTTGAACCGTACGCGATGGAAGGGGAATACTGCGCAATTCAAGAACACAATGGAGATGACAAAAATGACAATGCAAGTAGTAAACAGAAAAGGAGAAAAAGAGGATGTTCGATTCGATGCTATTCTTGAAAAATTGTCAAGTCTGACCGATGGTCTAGACCCAAATTGGATAGACCCTGCGCATTTGACCAAACTTACAATCGAAGGGTTGTATGATGGTGTTTCAACACGTGAACTAGATCAATTAGCAGCAGAAACAGCAGCATCTCTTGCATCCCATCACCCTGATTACAGTAGATTAGCTGCAAGAATTTGTGTAGATGACCTACATCGTTCAACAAAAAGTTTGTTTACAGATGTGATTACAGATCTTAGAGATTATATTGACCCAGAATCCAAGAAACATGCTCCATTGATTTCCGAAGAGGTTTTTGATATTATTATGGCAAATGCCGATAAATTAAACAATCATATCGATTATAATCGAGATTATAATTATGACTACTTTGGCTTCAAAACTCTAGAACGTTCATACCTTCTGAAGTTGCATGGCGAGGTTGCTGAGCGGCCACAGCACATGTTGATGCGTGTATCAGTTGGAATTCACCACGGAAATATTGAGAAGGCTTTGGAAACTTATGATTTGATGAGTCAAGGCTATTTCACACATGCAACTCCAACTTTGTTTAACTCAGGGACTCCAACGCCGCAGATGTCATCATGTTTCCTTTTGACAATGCAAGATGATTCATTGGTTGGAATTTATGACACTTTGAAGCAATGTGCTTTGATTTCTAAGTCAGCAGGCGGTATTGGATTATCGATTCATCATATTCGTTCCAAGGGTTCTTACATCAAAGGTACAAATGGAGAGAGTAATGGTATTGTTCCAATGCTTCGTGTATTCAATGATACAGCAAGATATGTTGACCAAGGCGGTGGCAAGAGAAAGGGTTCAATTGCGATCTATCTCGAACCGTGGCACCCTGATATTCTGGCGTTCCTAGATTTGAGAAAGAATCACGGAAAAGAAGAACTTCGTGCAAGAGATTTGTTTTACGCTCTTTGGACTCCTGACCTATTTATGGAAAGAGTAGAACAAAATGCTGATTGGTCATTCTTTTGTCCTAATGAATGCCCAGGACTCCAAGATGCCTATGGCGAAGATTTCAAGAAATTATATGAATCATACGAATCTCAAGGATTAGCTAGAGAAACAATTCCGGCAAGAACAGTTTGGGATAAAATCGTTGAATCTCAAATCGAGACAGGTACTCCTTACATGCTTTACAAGGATGCTGCTAACACAAAGTCAAACCAAAAGAATCTAGGTACAATTCGTTCCTCAAACCTATGTACAGAGATTATGGAATATACTGCTAAAGACGAAGTAGCGGTTTGTAACTTAGCATCTATTGCGCTTCCTAAGTTTGTCAATGAGGAAAAAGGAGAATTTGACCATCAACTTCTCTATGATGTGACATACCATGCAACTGGGAATTTGAATAGAGTCATTGATGTGAACTATTATCCAGTTGAAGAGGCAAGAAATTCTAATATGCGTCACCGACCAATTGGTCTTGGAGTACAAGGTCTAGCGGATACATTCGCAATGCTTGGAATTTCATTCGAAAGTCCTGAGGCTAAGACACTGAACAAGGAAATTTTTGAAACCATTTACTTCGCTTCATGTACAGCATCCAAGGATGCAGCAATCGTTGAAGGGGCTTACTCAACATTCGAAGGTTCTCCTGCGAGTGAAGGACTTCTACAGTTTGACTTGTGGAACATGAACGAGCACAGCGGTCGATGGGACTGGGATTCTTTGAAATCCGAGATTATCGATAATGGTATGAGGAATTCTTTATTGTTAGCGCCTATGCCAACTGCTTCAACATCTCAGATTCTAGGCAATAATGAGTGTTTTGAAGCATTCACCTCTAATCTATATGTTAGAAGAACTCTGTCTGGGGAATTTATTGTACCCAATAGACATTTGATTAAGGATTTGATTAAACTAGGAATTTGGAGTTTGGAAATGAAAGACGAAATCCTGCGTCATAAGGGTTCGATTCAAAACATCGAAGGAATTCCAGATAACATCAAAGAATTATACAAGACTACATGGGAAATCAAACAAAAGCATGTCATCGATATGGCTGCTGATAGAGGAGCATACGTCGACCAAAGTCAATCAATGAATATTCATATGACAGATGCTAATGCTGCAAAGGTTACTTCGATGCACTTCTATGGTTGGAAGAAAGGTCTGAAAACTGGAATGTATTATCTAAGAACAAAGGCTGCTGCTGATGCGATTCAATTCACAGTCGAAGCAAAGAAAGCCGAGGATCAAACTGTTTCCGGTTTAGCAGATAGAGCAGAATTGACCAGCCTAGAAGCAATTGCTTGTAGCCTAGACACTCCTGATGACTGTCTAAGCTGTGGCTCATGAATAGTTCATAATTTCTAAGTAAGCAGGTAATGGTAAAGCATTATCGAAATTTGACACAGTCAAATTTTCAAATTTCCATTTTTGCTTGACAATGCGGACAACTGATCTTACCAGAATAGTCACTTGGTATTTGCAACGATTTACCGCAAGATGAACAATCAACCTTTCTTTTATCAGAACCACTGCTGCCTCTGCTGTTAAGGATCCGCTCAATTGCTGGCGGCCATCCTTTCTTTAAATCATCAAATGACATTAGTAGAGGTAATGCAACCAAGCCCATCCCAAAGGTTGTACACATTATAGAGAAAATTGTCATCGAACCGTCATCAGCTAGTGAAATTGAAAGTGGGTTCCATTCTCCTCCAGCGAAAACAATACTAAGTAAACCAGATACAAGGAATGTAATTAATGTGAAGTACACTCCATTCAGGTATTCATTGGTCATAAGAATTCCACCGAATATGAATGCGAAGGCTAGTATAAACGCAATAGGTGCTACAACTGCTCCTAGTTGTCCAATTCCGATTAATGAGAATGTAAATGCCATAAGCATTCTAAAGGCTCCATAAATTATTACAATCCAGCCGATTCCATCTACTGTACTGTTTTTGTTATTGATGTATAAACGTTGAACATTTTGATTCAAATAAGATTGTGGAATAACTTGTTGTTGTGGCATTACTCCAACGCCAGATGGCTGCATAGTCTGCTGATTTTGCCAAACGGATTGTCCACTTTGCTCATCGTTTTCCATCAATCGAATGATGACATCATCTTTCTTTCCAGAAATTTTTAGACCACGAGATTTACAGACTTTCTTTAGGTCCAGCAGAGTCATCGAATCATAATCCATGAACTCGACAGTTCATACTTATTATTATAGTTATAGCCGATTACTTTCACGAAGAGTGAATAGCGTGACCAAGGGTTGCTAGTACTGCTTCATGAGTCATCTCAGTCATAGTTGGATGAGCATGAATTGTTCCAGCAATATCTTCTAGTAAAGCACCCATCTCCAAAGCTAATGTCCATTCACCAACTAATTCACTAATATGTGTTCCAACTGCTTGAATACCGAGAATACGATGGTCATCTTCTCTTGCACATACTCTCACAAAGCCTGCAGATTTCTCTGCCTCTTGTGTCAGAGCACGACCATTGGCACCGAGTGGGAATTTACCAACGATTACTGGATGTCCAGCCTCCTTGGCTTGCTCTGGAGAGAGTCCAACACTGACGATTTCTGGCTCTGTGAAAACGATTGCAGGAACTGCTACAGGGTCGTATGCTCTCTTCTTTCCAGAAATGATTTCAGCAACCATTTCTCCTTGGAACGATGCGACGTGAGCAAGCATCTCACCTGAATCACATACATCACCAATAGCATAAACGCCTTTCATGTTTGTCTCACAGCGATCATTAACTTTGACAAATCCTCTTTCATCGAGTGCAACTCCTGTTGGTTCCAATGATTGACTATTTGGTTTTCTTCCAACAGTCACCAGTACCTTATCTGCTATAATCTCTTCAAACTTAGCATCATCTTTTGCATTTTTATCGACATAAAACAATTTTACCTTTCCATCTTTCATGTCTTCTGTACCTTTTGCGAAAACACCGGTATGAACTTTAATTTTATTTTTCTTAATGAAAATTTCTAGGGGTCTTCTGAGCTCCTTGTCAAAAATCGGCAATACTGAGTCCATTGCTTCAACTATTGTCACATTGGAACCTAGCATTTTGTAGGTTATTCCAAGTTCCAGTCCAATGTATCCGCCACCGACTACCACTACATGTTCTGGTAATTCTTGCAAGTTAAGAGCCTCTCTAGAAGAGATTACATTTTCCGAAAAAGGCATGAATGGCAGTTCAATTGGAACTGACCCATTGGCTAAAATGACGTGTTCTGCTTGAACGATAATAGCATCTTTACCTTTACCAATTTTAACAGTTTTAGCATCTTGAAATTCAGCCCATCCGTTGATTAGTTCAGCGCCAGCGGCCTTGAGCAAGTGTTCAACTCCGCCGTTTAGTCTGTTGACAATTCCTTCTTTCCATGATATCATATTAGCCATATTTAATTCAGCAGGTCCGGGGATTGAAATACCCATATGGCCTGCTTCTTTCGAGTGTTTTGCTAGGTCATGAAATCTATGTGCGGCATGAATTAATGCTTTGGAAGGAATACACCCTCGAATCAAACATGTTCCACCGGCTTTTTCGCCTTCAACAATAATCGTAGATAGGCCCAATTGCCCAGCACGTATTGCAGAGACATATCCTCCAGGGCCAGCACCAATTACCAAAACTTGACATTTCTTAGTTTCCATTTTATCACCTTCACATGAATATAGTAGCAGGATTTTCCAAGTAGGTCTTGACTCTTTGAACAAGAGTTGCACCATCGTGACCGTCAACGACTCGATGGTCCCATGAAGAAGATAAATTCATCATTCTTCGAATTACTACTTGCCCATTTCTAACAACAGCCCTTTCTTTGGCATTGTGTACTCCAAGGATTCCAACTTCTGGTTTGTTGATGATCGGTGTAGCGCCTAATCCGCCAAGTCTTCCAAGGCTCGTAATTGTGAAAGTAGAACCAGAGAGGTCAGCAGCGGATGCTTTTCCATCTCGGGTTGCTGAAGTGACTCTTACCATTTCACTTGCACCCTGCCAGATGTCCATTGCTTCAACATGCTTGACAACAGGGACATATAGTCCTCTATCAGTTTGAGTCGCAATTCCGAGATTTATTGCTTGGTGTCTTGTGACTACATTTGCTTCATCGTCATAAAGAGCGTTACACTCAGGACTTTCTCTAAGTGCTTTTACCAATGCTTGCATAATGAATGGTAGATATGTCAACTTTGGAGCGCCTTCAGGACGTGTTGCGTTCAAGTGTTGTCTTAATTCTTCAAGAGCGGTGATGTCGACTTCTTCAAAATAAGAGAAGTGAGCAATAGAACTGTACGATGCCATCATACTATCAGCAATCTTTCTTCTTAGGCCGATAACTTTGATTTCTTCAGTTCCGTTAAGTTCAGTTTTTGCTGATGCACCAACTGGTGACCAAGAACTTGCACCGCTTGCTCCTCCAGAAATATGCTTATCCAAATCTGCATGACTAACTCTTCCTGCAGGTCCTGAGCCAGCAACATGTTCGAGATTGATATTTGCTTCACGGGCTCTTTGTCTTACTGCTGGACTTGCCAATGCCTTGGTTCCTGCAGCTCTTGCTACTGGTTGAGGTGCTGGCTTTGATTCTGCAACAGGCGCTGGGGCAGGAGCAGGCTCTGGAGCGACTTCTTTTTTCGCTTCAGGGGCTTTTTTCTCTACCTTTTCCTTTGCCGGCTCATCACTAGAGGCTGATGCATTTCCATCACCATCCACTTCGAATTCGATACATACTACTCCGACAGGAAGAATATCTCCTGCTTCGCCGATCACCTTAGTGACTTTTCCATCAACAGGTGAAGGTATTTCCACAGTTGCTTTATCTGTCATCACTGACAAAATCGGATCGTCTTCTTTGACTGAGTCGCCTACGGCAACCATCCATTCTACAACTTCTCCTTCTACTACTCCTTCTCCTATGTCTGGTAACTTAAACGCAAATATTCCCATAATTATTCCTCCTGTGTTTTCTTTATCGCTTCTGCAATTCTTGCGGGACTTGGCAGATAATCCCATTCTGTGGTGTGAGGGAATGGAGTATCCCATCCTGTCACACGTATGATTGGCGCTTCTAGATTATAGAAACACCTTTCTTGAATTGATGCGCTCATTTCAGCGCCAAATCCGCTGGTCTTGGGTGCTTCATGAACAATGACGCAGCGCCCCGTTTTCTTAACTGAATTAACAACAGTATCTCGATCCCAAGGAACTAGCGTCTGTAGGTCTATTAGTTCACAGTCAATTCCTGAATCCTTGATTGCCTGTTCACTTACATGCACCATTGCACCCCACGCAATGACAGTACAGGCGGAGCCTTCTTTCACTATGCGTGCTTGTTCAAGAGGTACGGAATAGTATTCTTCTGGAACTTCGCCATCAGGATGACCATTCCATGTAGGAACATTGTGTGGGTCCCCATAAAACGGACCTCTGTAACATCTCTTAGGTTCAAAGAAGATAACTGGGTCGTTGCATTCGATTGCAGATGTTAGTAATCCTTTTGCATTATATGGGTTGGAACAATAAACAACTTTCAACCCAGGTGTATGAGTGAATTGTGCTTCAGGTGACTGCGAGTGATGGTGTCCACCCTTTATTCCACCGCCAGCAGGTGTTCTAAATGTCAGGGGAGCAGTGAATTCTCCACCAGAGCGGTGACGAACTTTAGCGATCTCATTGACAATTTGGTCATAGGCTGGGAATATGTAGTCGGCAAACTGAATTTCAGCAACTGGTCTCAGGCCATTTAGGCCCATTCCCATTGCGATTGCAGCAATTCCACCTTCTGCCAAAGGAGAGTCGAACACTCTGTGGGCTCCAAATTTTTCTTGTAATTTGGCAGTTACACGGAATACTCCACCGAAGTATCCCACATCTTCTCCAAAGATCACAACATTTTCATCTCTCTGCAATTGATGCTCCAGTGCAGAATTTAGTGCGGCTATCATATTCATTTTTGTCATAATAACACCTCACTTACCAAGTTCCTCACGTTGTTCCTGGACATGCCAAGGAACTGTTTCATAGACTTCAGTAAAAATAGTAGATGCAGGAGGGTATGGTCCACTTGCTAAGTCGCCAAACTCACATGCTTCCTTGTAAGCAGTCATGACTTCATCATCAATCTTCTTTTCCAGAGCAGAGTGCTTCTTTTCATCCCAAATCTTTGTCTCGATGAGGTGGAGTTTCAATCTTTCAACAGGGTCTCCACCAGGCCAACATTCGAACTCTTTTTCAGGTCTGTAAGCAGAAGGGTCGTCAGAAGATGAGTGTCCACCTGCTCTGTAAGTGTAAACTTCAATATGTGTTGGTCCAAGTCCAGCACCAGCACGCTCTCTAGCCCACTTCGTTACACTGTAGAGAGCCAAGAAATCATTACCATCCACTCTAAGAGAAGGAATGTCATAGGCTAATCCTCGTTCTGCAAAAGTACGGCCTCCAGTGGCTAAGTTCTTGTGAGTAGAAATTGCCCATTGATTATTGACAACATTCAGAATTACAGGGGGCTTAAAGGTAGATGCAAAATTAAGGGCATAATGGTAATCTCCTTGTGCAGAAGTACCATCGCCTAACCAAGAGATACAAACTTCATCAAGTCCTTTGTAAGCACTGGCCATTGCCACTCCAACCGCTTGAGAGAATTGAGTTCCTACTGGGGATGAAATTGAAATGAATCTACCTTCTTTCCATGTGTAATGGACAGGCATTTGTCGACCTTTGACATTATCTTCGGTATTACCTATACAATGGCAAATCATACTGACCATGTCTCTACCTCGGACAAATTGTGCTCCGGGTTGTCTATATGAAGGGAATATCCAGTCCTGAGTTTCAAGAGCCATAGTTTGCGCAATAGCAATTGCTTCTTCGCCAAAAGATTGCATATAGAATGATAATTTACCGGTTCTCTGCATCTTTAACATTCGGTCATCGAATATTCGAAGTCTCATCATATATTCTAGCCCTTGAATCATACTTTCAGCATCAAGTCCAGGGTCCCAATCACCCTTTGCTTTGTTATCATCATCCATGACTCTGATAAGTCCAGATGCATGTTTGACAGTATCTCTAGAGTCACATTTTGCCGGGTCTGGTCGATTCAAGTCTCCAGGTTTTTCTGCGAAAGTACCTCCAAAACTAGACTCGTCTCCTGGTCTAAATGGCGCAACACCGATTGTATAGGGTGTAGTTGCAATGGTCTTACGTTCCGTCATTGTTTCACCTCAGTTCGTTGATACCTTAAGTGATGCCGGTCAAAGTTTAAATCTTCAGAAATCAAAACATGTGCTCCTGGCATATTTTCATCATTTTCAGGGTCTTTTAGTTTCCTCAGTAAAAGTCCTGCCTTGAAAGAAGAACGCACGAATGGCCCACTGGCGACACCTAGGAAACCTAATTCGATTGCGATTTCTGCCCACTGGTCATATAGTTCGGGTTCCGGGAATCGGTCGATTGCAAGGTGTTTGCTAGACGGGGCTAGGTATTGCCCTATAGTTAGCAAATCTACATCAGCGCTACGGATTATTTTCATTGCTTCAATAATTTCTTCATCAGTTTCCCCAACTCCAACCATCAAGGAAGTTTTAGTGATTATATCGGGTCGTATTTTCTTAGCTTGTTCAAGGATCTTTAATGATTGAGAGAATGAAGCCCTGTGGTCTCTAACAGTTCGGTCGAGGCGTGGAACACATTCGACATTATGAGCAAAAACCGAGAGCGGGCTATCGATTAGTAGATTTTCTAAGTCTCCAACATCTCCTGCAAGGTCTGAACATAAAAGTTCGAGAGTCAAGTCAGGTTGCCGCTTGTGGACTGCTTCGATACATTTTTTGTAATGTGAAGAACCACTATCTTCAAGGTCATCTCTATTTACTACAGTGATTACAACATGTCTAAGATTCATTGATTCTACAGCATCAGCTAGATTTTCTGGTTCTTGTACATCTAAAGGAGGGGGTGTTTTGATAGATCCGACCGCACAAAATCTACATCCACGTGTACATTCTTGTCCAGCAATCATGAATGTAGCATCGCCACTAGACCAGCAATCATGTATGTTCGGGCAGCGAGCCTCTTCACATACAGTGTGAAGTTTGTTATTCTTGACCGCTGCTTTGGTCTCATTGAAAATTTCTTGCTGAGAGCCGCTGGGCAATGTGGTTTTGAACCAAGAAGGCAGGCGCTTTCTCTTCTTAGAGTCGGCTTTATTTCCTGCCATTGGAAGTTGTTTGCCACTCATACATAGTCCTCCTTGCTCAATCCTATGAGTTGCCTATCAAAAAGATGTGCTTGAGTCCAAATTTTTAAATTTCAGTTAAACGAATGTTTGTAGCCCGAATCAATACGAGAATTATTGAATCAAATGCTACTGGAAAGTATATGTCGAAGCCGGTTGTACTAATCACAGGTGCAGGAAAAAGAATCGGCGCTGAAGTGTCCAAAGAACTCATGGAAATGGGTTACTATGTTCTAATTCATGTCAATTCATCGGTGGAAGATGCAAATAATATTCTATCTAATTATTCGAATAAATTTGGCGTTAAGGCGCCGGGAGATGTTCTACAAGCTAATTTACTAAATGACCATGAAGTGAATAGTCTTATTTCAGAAGTTTTAGAGCATCAGGCGGTAAAAGAATCTGGTGGTATATCGGGGCTCATACATAATGCTTCAATCTATAGTTCGATAGATGTCGATGAAGTTTCTATCAAAGACCTACAAAAAAATATGAAACTTCATGTTGAAACACCATTTAATTTGACGCTAGGATTACTCGATTCTCTTAGGGCAAAAAATGGGTGTGTAATTGGCATGGTCGATACATCACTGGGGCGGGCTTGGAAAGGACTTTCTCACTACACGGCAAGTAAGGCTGGATTGCGTCAGTTGATGATTAATTTTGCAGGGGATTTCCATCCTGATGTCAGAGTTAATTGCATTGCTCCAGGGGCTATAATATCCGCAGACTGGGAGGTTGAACACTTCGCCAAGATAATTGAAGAAATACCTCTTGGTCGTTCAGGGCACCCTTCTAATATCGCTAAAGCAGTGCTATTTTTATTCAATTCACCTCATATTTCTGGGCAAGTTATCAACGTTGATGGCGGATGGAGTTTGAATCAATAATTCATGCGTTTAATTCAAGTGATGTCGCTTCGACGGCCTCTTTGCAGGGATGGCTGAGGTGGTCAAAGGCGCCGGGCTTAAGATCCGGTCCCATATGGGTTCGTGGGTTCGTATCCCACTCCCTGCACCACTCTCTCAAAGCATCACTAAGACCGTGTTATGCTTGAGTGAAAGTTGAAAATCAGTTAATAATTTAACTAAATTGTCGAATTGTTTTTTTGAGTAAAATTTACCGGAATCCGTTAGTTTTTGTAAATTAAAGGGTACCCAAGCATTAATTAGAAATATAGACACAGACGCAACCTTCCAAAAAAGGAAATATTGTACAATAGGTTGATACAGTCGGTCATTATGACAAAGTATTGAGAAGAGTGGTTTAGAATGGATAAAATAATTTCATATTTGCTCGTTGTGTTGTTCCTTGTAGGCAGTCTATCAGGTTGTATCGGGTCTGAAAAAGAAATGAGTGGTCAAGAAAATACAATCTGCACCGAGGGTAATATTCCCGAGTGGTATGTTGGTTGTACTTTGCCAAGTTTTGATCTTATTGACCAAAACGGAACACATTGGAATGAATCTTCTGCAAATGAAAGTGGGCGTTGGGTTGCCTACTTTTCAGCATCTTGGTGTACTCATTGTAAGCCAACAATCGAGGCACTTGATGAATCTATTATGCCTAATCATTTACTTGTTATGAATAAGCATGAAAGTGAGGACAGCTCGAATATGACTAAATGGCATCTTAAGATGGAAGATGAATTGAATCGCTCAATTAATCGTCCCTTTTTACACGCCCCACCGTTGTCAGAAAATTTGTCAATCACCTCAATACCTCATGTATTACTCATCGAAAATAATACTATCATTTCCGCTCGAATTGGATTATGGGATAGCGCTCATGAAATGAGTATTTGGTTTAACGCGACTTCTCCAGAATCTGGAAATACGCAAAGCATGAAAACTAACATGGATAACATGGACGGTACCCTTTGATTCACATACGAGCGGAAGAAGGCCATGCGTTCAGTGGTAGAAAGCGTAGCCGATTAAAGAAATTGTACTAACCTTGTTTTTTTTTCCGAAATCTATTCTTTTCGAGGTGTTGCTTACA
>JABIUA010000064.1 GCA_018667575.1 Methanobacteriota archaeon
GAATAATTCCTGGAACAATAGAAGATTCTACTGCGATTATTGTTGAATCTAAAATATTTAAAACCTCAAAGTAATTTACGAAAACGACACATATAACAGATACTAAAGCGACAACAAAGTAAGTCAACTTGTCTTGGTCTTTATCACCATAACCAAATATTTCTGCCACAAACTTGGCTGAAAAGAGTGGCTTATAGTATTGTATTTTTTACGCTTCGTGAAAACTATGATTATAAAATTCCTTAACTTTGCTCACGGATTATAGCACATTACTATAAACACCAATTCATGTCAATGGCTTATGAGAAATCCATTTTTTATGTTGACTAGTAGAAGTGTTGACAAACCTAAGTCTACATTAGCGATAATATTTGTAGTCATTTTGGCGCTATCTTCGGGAGCCAGTCAATTAGTTTTTGATAATAGTGAAGATGGATTTTTTCCAGATAATGAAACAGTAGATTTACTCAACGAGATTGAAGATGAGTATCAAGCCTCTGTAGATTTTATTAGAGTTATTGATGAAATGGATGAAGGTGAACTTCTACTTACTGATACTTGGCAGCAGTTAGCCTTGAGTGAGGCAATGCTACTAAATGATTCAAACTTCAAAGAATATCAATATCCTATTTTTGGTTCACAAGCTAACTTCGGTATGGCGGGTTCGGCAATTCAGTGGCAGTCGATACAAGACCCATTAACTGCGCAAATTTGGCTATCTCAAGTATCATTGGCCACGGAAACATTGAGAAATTCAAATGATTCTTCATTTAATGAGTCACTAGATAATCTTACTGAAATCGCCAAAATTATTCCAAAGTTAGAGCCGGTCACCTCTGAAAGTTTGATTGACTGGCAACCAGGTGACCCGAATGAATGGCTACCACGTCTCGATAGTGGCCAAAATTTAACTGAATCAATTAATGAAACAATTTGGAAAACATATTCACTTTTTGGTTTTAATTCTGCAAAAAGTGATGTTCAAAAAGATTTGATGAATGAAAGATTAGAATCTATGATTTCTGATCTATACGCTCTCAAGGGCCAACAATCAATAGACTACAGAGGGATCATGCTTTCGAGTATCCCAGTCGGAGAAAGAGAGGACCCATGGAATATGTCAGGCCCTGTAATCACTACACTTGCGGTAAGTTCTGACCCTGAAGTATATGGTCTAGAAGCAAATCAATTTGCAATTGTTGAGGAAAATATCAATGATTGGTCCAAACTTTTACTTGAAGATTTACAAGAAGCCACCGGAGATTCAGAAATTCGAACCTTTTCATTCTCTCAGTTTGGAGTTGGCTCGACAGAAACTCTTGGTAAAGAAATCGGAATTTTGACTGGTTCAGCATTTATGCTTCTAGCGATTATTCTATGGTTTAATTTCCGCAGTGTCAGGGAGACTGCATACGTCATGACTTTGACTATTTTTGCAATCGCGGCCACCTATGGTCTATCTGGCTGGCTACAAACCTTAGGTGTCAACATGACTTTCAATGCAGCTATGAATTCTATTCCAGTACTATTACTCGCAATTGGGGTAGATTATGGTCTACACGTAGTTTTAAGGATTCGCGAAGAACTGAAGGTAGCGGACTCTAAAGATGATGTTTCACGCGAGACACTTAGAGATTTCAGTCTTGAAGCCAGAAAAGTCGCCATTCGAAGAGGTACAATATTCACATCCATCGCTCTATTAATTGCAATTTTTACCGATATGGTAGGTTTCCTCTCATTCAGATTTTCATCACTTTCCTTCCTACAAGTATTTGGAACAGTTATTGCAATTGGGTTATTTTTCATCTATATACTTAGTATCTCAGCATTGCCTGCTTTGATGACCATTATTCCTCCGAAGAAAATATCCATTAACAAAGCCAGTAAAATCGAAGTAGGACCAATTGCTAAAGGTTTAGGAGAATTATCGACTAAGCCTTGGAAGGTTGGTATAATTGCTATAATATTGTTAATGCCGATGTATTTCGGTTTTCAGCAACTCGAAGTTGGCTTTGAACAAAGGGATCAATTTGACCCAAGTATTGAGGTAGTTGCAGACTTCATCATGCTTTCA
>JABIUA010000053.1 GCA_018667575.1 Methanobacteriota archaeon
ACGATGCTTTCCCACTTGACCCAACCGAATCTGAAGATACTGATAATGACGGAATTGGTAATAATGCAGATCCAGACGACGATGGAGACGGTTTATCTGATATTCAGGAACAAAACTCAGTTCCAGTTACAGATTCATTAAATCCAGATACTGATGGAGATGGATACTGCGATGGTCCAATTACAATTGTTAACGTCTGTGTTGCAACAGATGCATTCCCTCTTGATCCAACTAAATCTAAAGATACTGTTTCCGATGAGGATTCCTCGCTTCCAGGCTTTACAGGAGTACTGGCAGCACTTAGTTTGCTTGGTGCAGCATTTATTCGTCGTAATGAGTGAACGTGATCGTCGATAAGCAGGTTCTGATGTAGAGACCTCGGTAATCGAAAGTTTACACCGTCTCTTGTGGGGTGATACAGGCAACCGACATATCATTTTCACGAAATCGCAAGGGTTCTTTCATACCCCTCAAGACATTATGGGAGAGTACAATGGGTGTTCAGCCCCCCAGTAAAAACGCTACCCTCTTCTGCTTTAATGAATAAGAAAGGCCTCTTTTGGGTTATGTGGTTGAATATTCA
Source organism: Methanobacteriota archaeon (assembly GCA_018667575.1). Taxonomy (GTDB): domain Archaea; phylum Thermoplasmatota; class Poseidoniia; order Poseidoniales; family Poseidoniaceae; genus MGIIa-L1. The sequence continues at coordinate 584 of JABIUA010000053.1, forward strand.
ATCGTTGGCTATTTGGGAATCATTAGAACATCGGTTGTACTTGTCAAGGATTTTTCATCTATCTCAAGACCGTTTAAATCACATATTGAGTATCCGATTTTCTTAAGTTCGTTGAACACTTCTAATTCTTCGTCCCAGTTGGGGTGAGTGTTTCCCCAACCGACCTCACATAAGATAACGGGGAGGGTTTTCCACTTTCTAAATGATTCAAGCATTCCACGAAGCACCAGGTACTCTGCGCCTTCAACATCGATTTTTATGAATGTAGGTATGGAATTTATTTCAGAGTTCTCGAATTTTTTCAGCTTAATACGGACCTTTTCCATATCATCTGATGCCTTAGATTGAACAATTGTATTCCAGCCAAGGTTACCATTGCTGGCGACAAAAATATCTTCTTCGGAATCATTGTCACTCAGTCCATAGTTGAACACTTTAGCCTCATAAGGGGAGTCACGAAATGTTTCCTCACAAATACTTGCCAGGTTAGGAAGGGGTTCAAAGAGATATATTGATCCTTTAAAGTCGGTTTTCTCAGCCAATAACAAGGAGAAGTAACCAACGTTTGCACCTATATCAAAAATGACTGAATCTTGAATTATATATGGAGTGATTGCTGAGATTAACTCTTCATAACCTGCTTTTCGGTGTTCAAACCACTTCATAGCTTCTTTATGATTTACTGACATTGCAGAGTGTTTTGATTCTGTTAGTAACGAAAGGCGATTTCTGAAGCGAGTGTAAAATTCTCCTTTGCGAAAAAAACCCAATACTCGCTTAAATGCCATATGCCTTTCCTTGGAACGCTACTTATTATTATTTGCAGTAATTATCCTGTTCTATCAGATAGATTCAGCGAGAATATCGAAATACACATTGTTCGGATATTAATAAATCAAAAGACCTGCAGTAAGTCTGTTCTAGTGCTATCGATATCGAGATAAGCCGACATATCAGTGAATACAAATAAAATACATGCAGTAGTAGGGCCCAACATGCGTTTAGAATGGCCTGTCTATGCATTTTCTGCCAGTGTTTTCCTCGCTTTCGCCCTAAGTGTTCAGTTCATTTCGCTTGACACCAGTGTTGTTGTTGCCTTGTTTGTACTACTTACCATGGCCTACGCCTGGGTTGCCAGGATAATGGTTAAGCAAAAAGCCGTCCTCGAACTTCACTCCTACATTATATGCAAGGCATGTGATGAGTTAACCCCCTCACAAGGCAAGCATTGTATGAACTGCGGCACTGAATTGTAATTGTCTTGAATGGTAACAGTAAGTGGGCCCACTGGCCCCTTCCAAGCAAAGGAAGCCTTCTGAGAGGAAATACAAATCTAGTCTTGAACATCTGGTAGTGGGCAAGTGTTGATACCAAGCGCTCGGTAAATGTAGCAATTACCAGAAATAGCATTGAACAAGAGAACGCCTGCAACTGAAAGTCCGATTAACACAACAGTATTATTTACTGATGAAGGAGTAATGAAATATCCTAAAACTAAAACTACTGCAACAGCCACTCTTATTATTCGGTCTTTATTGCTTTGATTGGTAACTAAAATTTTGAATCCTGACTCGTCGCTCAAATCTATCTCTCCATATGATAAAAATTGTATTTCTGTATGTTTTTTTATTTCACAAAGCAGTTTTAGTAGTGGAAATGATGACTGCTCCAATCTTGTATGGGTCTCCATTTGAAGCTGGTCTGCGGTCTTCAAGTCTGCCAACCCATCCATCAGTTGGGACAGTGGCAGGAATTCTAATTGAAGCCCCTCGGTCTGAAACACCGTAAGAAAACTCGTCGATTGATTGTGTTTCGTGCAACCCTGTTAATCGCTCTTCATTGTGAGCCCCATATACTAACATGTGCTTTTCGATATTTCTTCCGAATGCCTCACAAATGTTGTCAAACAGTTCTTTTCCTCCAACATCGCGCATTGGGCCATTAGAGAAGTTTGCATGCATCCCAGAACCATTCCAGTCACCCTTGACCGGTTTAGGATGGTATTCGATATAGTAGCCATAACTTTCAGTCAGACGATCAAGTAGGTAACGTGCGACCCACAATTCGTCACCAGCACGCTTTGCGCCTTTAGCGAATACTTGGAATTCCCATTGCCCACATGCAACCTCTTGATTGATTCCTTCAAAATTGATTCCAGCATCTAGACATAAGTCAGCGTGCTCTTCCACTAATATTCGTCCATGGGTATTCTTACCGCCAACTGAACAATAATACAGACCTTGAGGCCCTGGGTATCCTCCAACTGGGAAACCTAGAGGTAATTGTGTTTCAACATCCATGATGAAATATTCTTGCTCATAACCAAACCAAAAATCATCATCATCGTCGTCTATAGTTGCTCTACCATTACTTGGGTGTGGGGTTCCGTCTGAATTCATCACTTCACACATTACCAAATATCCGTTTACCCTTTGAGGGTCTGGAAATATTGCAACTGGTTGAAGAAGGCAATCCGAATCTCCGCCTTCTGCTTGTCTGGTTGAAGAACCATCAAACATCCACATAGGGCATTCTTCAAGGGTTCCGCCGAATTCATTTCGGACCATTGTCTTACTTCGCATATTCTGTGTTGGTTCGTACCCATCTAGCCAAATGTACTCTAGTTTTGATTTATCCATAATCATAGTTAACATACAATGCTTAACGAGACGGTATATGAAACATACGCTCATTTTTTAATCAATAAACTATAATAAATGATTAGTTTATTTTATTAGTTTTAATCATTTGTTAAATAAAAGCATTATTTATTGTACCATAATATGTTCGAATGTTTGAGTAAATATCGGTTTTTGGGCAAATGAATAGGTTCGCAGTTTGTGATAAATTTCAGCAATTTTGGAGAGGCGGAACGTCAAAACCTATTGAGGGGGTGTTGTGTGATAGGAATATGGAAGAAGAATTGATGTCGATAGAGAATACCCCCCAACTACGTTCGTTTTTACAAATGTGGATGATGAGTGGTGGTATGGTAGTTTCTACTATTGAAGGTGTTGTTAATGATGGTAGAGGGATACAATTACCCGAAATTCAGGGCCGTGATTTCAAAGAAGAATTAGTAAATTTAAGTGAATTGATTAGTAAAATCGTTTCGAGGATTGAATGATGGAAGTTCCAACGGGCAAGCACATTCGCAGGTGGCGTAAATCGCTGGAGCTCACACAGTTCCAATTATCTGAGTTAGCAGGTGTTGCTCAATCGATAATTGCTAAAGTAGAAACTGAGGCTGTCGACCCAAGGTCTTCCACGCTTAGAAAAATTGTTACCGCATTATCGCGTTTTGAAAGTCCTGAGAAATTACACACCGTTGGAGACATCATGGTGACAAATGTCAAGGCATTATACTTGCAAGACTCAGTTCAAACCGCAATTGATAGAATGGTTCAAGGAGATATCAGCCAATTACCTGTTATTTCAAAACAAGGTAATATTTTGGGAATTGTATCGGAGAGTAGTGTTTTGCAAAAGGGCGCTCATCGTACCGGCCTAGTAGAACAGGTGATGGATAGAAGTCCGGCGGTAATCGATGTTGGACTTTCAGTGGCCGAAGCAAGAAGAAGATTGGTTGAAGTTGAGGCTTTATTGGTTACTGAGCAAGACCTGTTGGTTGGACTTGTTAGCAGAATGGATCTTGTCAACGCGCTTCGCTTGAGAAGCATTGGATGATTACTGGTTATTTGCAGCATCTTCACTTTGGGGAGTGATCAATATTTCAGCGTCAGTTCTATCAATAATAGGTGCTTCAAAGGTTGAAAGTGATGGTAAAACATGTACTACGCATGCCGTTCCACATGCTGGAGCAAGGTAATCCTCTCCTGTATCAGTGATTACAAACTTTAGTCCATGTCCTGCTGGTAGTATAACATCCATTCCTTGGAATTCCATTAGCAGTGTAATAGTTTGGCTTGGAATTACTGTTTGTGGTTCTGAACCTCCTGCATGATAACGAACATCCATAGTGGCGTGTCCGAGTCTTAATCCGGTTTGTGCATCTTGAAGTTCGACAAACACTTGTCCCCCATCAAATGTCGGGACTGCAGTAATGTGTATTGTTGCTAATCCAGATATGTGTAGATCCTCTTCGTTAATTCCCGGGCACTCTACTGATACTGATTGCCCGCCACCAACAACAGGTGCTCCTCCTCCAATGAAAGCACCATCATTTTGGCAATCTGAGAGGCTTAGGCTAAAAATTTCTGAATCTGTTGGAGGCCAAGATTCTTCAATTCGCCATTGCCCATCATTGCGTTGAATTTGGGCGTGAGCATCGGGCTTCTCTCCGATTCCTTTGAGATAATACTCAAACCATTCAAATAAATCTTGGCCCCAATCCCATCTAGTCATATTTTGGATTGCTTCGCCACCATATCCACTATCTTGTGCGTTGTGCTTTGACCATTGGTCTGGATAATTGTGCTCCCATTGTCCGAGCATTCCGCGAACGTCGAATCCAGAATCGATGAAATCTTGGTACCAAACTGTCCCAGGGGGGCCACCAAATACTTGATGTGGATCTACGTTCCAATCTTGCATCCCTTGAACCCAATATACACTCCCATTGTAATTGGTTAGAGCTTTAGAAATATGTTCTCTCTCTTCGTAATAGTTCTCCATATAAGGATCTAATTCTCCAAGACCATATGTTACTGGGCCGGCAAAAAAGCCTTCAACGATATCTGGGCAGATATTGTCTAAATCTTCTGCATTATAGTCGACTGTACTGCTAAAATAATTCATATGCATTACTTGGCTTCTAGCCTCTGCACTGCCATTTTTATACAATAATGGATGCAATCCAGTCGTCCCTGATATTGGAACGATTGTTGCTAGATATTCGCTACCAAGTGCTGCTGCTTCCCACTGAGTGGCTCCCTCGTATGATTTACCATAGAGCCCTACTTTACCATTAGACCAATTTTGAGTACCAAGCCATTCCACTGCTGAGTGAATTCCTAAACCTTCTCCAGCACCCCTGTAGTCAAAACAACCACTAGATTCTTCGGTACCAAATACTGAAACTTGGGCGAAGGCATATCCGTGTGGTATAAAATTGTCAAAGATAAATTCTCCTCTACCGCTTCCAACAACATTGGTAGCTCCAGATTCATCTCCGGGCTGTCCAAAGGAAAAATATGGACTAACTACGGCGATTACTGGTACTTGTTCCCCTTCTTGGGTATTGGAAGGTAACCAATATGATAGGTGTACATTTGATGTCGGTGGGCCAGTTTCCCAAATATCTGAAGTATCAACCTCTATCAATGCCTCTTGTACTTCAAGTGCAACATAGGGCCCTGGTTCAAGAACGTAAGAGTAACTATCACTCCAATTCCAGTCCAGTGTATGGCGAGAATAAATGTCTGGATAATTGGCGTCATCGCCTTCTAATCCTTGGGTTTCATCACTACCAAAACAACCAGAAAGCGACGTTGTCAGAACCAAACAGGCTATGAAAATCGCTTCTCGCATGGTTTACTCAAGTGGTTCACTTTCAAGAACTTGATGTTGTTATCTATAATCAAAAAACGCCTAATCGCCGTAAGTTATGAGGACAAGGAACTACTCGCCAACACCATGCAGGCATCAGAGGTATGGGGTGAACGTTGGCAAAATAATTCTCTTCCTATGGCTAGAACTTACATGGAAGTCGCTTGTAGAAAGAAAAGTTTGGTTTGCCTTGCTGCAGATAGAAAAACCATGGATGGATTAAACCAGTTATTGGATGAAGTCGGCCCCTATTTGGCGGCATTAAAGACTCACGTCGACTTGATAGATGATTGGAGTGCCGATTCGTGGAAGTTGTTTTGTGATAAAGCAAAGGAGATGGATTTATTGATTTTTGAAGATCGAAAGTTTGCAGATATTGGTAAAATTAGCAGAGACCAGATGAGTGGAGTTTACGATATTAGGAGTTGGGCCGACTTGGTCACTGCTCACATGATTTCAGGTCAAGATATTGTTGATGGCTTGCAAGCCGGATGGAAAGATGTTGGACGAAATGGAGGAGTATTATTACTGGCTCAGATGTCTAGTAGAGGTAATCTACTATCTCCTGAGTATACTGAAACAGTAGTTAAATCTGGTTCTATTCATGATGGTGTTTTTGGCTTCATTGGAAATGGTTCTAAACCAGAAGATTTGAAAAACCTGAGAGTGCAAGTTGGTCAAGGAAAATTAATTTGGACACCTGGGGTAAATATTGCTGTTGGTGATGGAGAGATGGGTCAACGTTATGGCGCCCCTGATGAAGCAATTCATGCTGGTTCTGACTGTATTATTGTAGGCTCTGGAATTCATAAATCGGAAAATCCGGCAGAGAGTGCAAGTGCTTATGCTGAAGTTTCTTGGAGTGCTTTGTTGAAAAGAAGGTGATTTTATTCAAGAATTTGTTTTGTGGACTATAGCCCTTCTATGCCTGTCATTGCCGTTATGGCTATTGTGGAATGCATGGAGTAAAAGTAAGAAATTAGATACTAGGCTAAATTTTTGTGATTCAACCTTACTAGAGGATTCGAGTGTCAAAGTAATATCCGTAATATCTGCGCCTGTTGGAACCCAAGTAACAGAAAACGCGAGATTTATGGTTGTTCCAAATAATGTTCAAGTACAATATCAAAACATGTTGTTAGAGTAAGCATAGTAGCCAACTCCACCCAGTGCTACAACTAATAACAAAAGAACAAACTTTAGTTTTCCTGATTTCTTTGAAGGGATTGCTGTTGCTTCTAATGGAGGGAGGGTAACCGATAGTTCTGAAATAGGGGGCACTGATAGTTCCCCTGGTAATGGCATCCCTGGTAATGGCATCCCTGGTAATGGCATCCCTGGTAATGCTGGCAATGGCAAAGGGCCGTCGTCTTCTTCGACTTTTATCCGCTCTTCGGGATATAATTGGTCCAAATCTTCTAATCCGGGTGCTTCGGGAATTGGTCCTAAAATCTGTTCCCATTTTTCTTCTAAAGAGGATGCTGATATCGGTTTCTCCAAACAAGCAACCGCTCCTGCTGACAATGCTGCATCCTGAGCAAGACTAGAAAGTCTCTTCGGGGCGATAAATAGAATTCTTGCTTCCCCGCCGTGCTCTCTCATTTCAAGTGCTGCTAAATGGCCATCCAAAGATGGTATGTCTAGCGATAGGGCTACCAATTCGGGGTCTAGTCGAATATACTCGTCGACTGCTTGGTCGCCGTCTTCACAAATTTCAATATTGAAATCTTTGACCTTAAACAGTCTACTAAGCCTTTGAACCGACATTGCATTATTATCAACGATAAGGACTGTTGGGGATTCCTCGTTCGAATTATTAGAAACATATGCCATGTCAATCACTCCTCCGATATTTCCCTTACTCATCAAACAACCGGATAAAAAGCCCTATTCCTCGCCTTCTTTGGTGTCTGATAAATCTTCCACTGGCCCCGTTTTAGGATTTGCGAAGGTTTCTCTAATTGTTTCAGATTGTGCTTTGTCGTCTTCTGCTTGACGATTTAGTGTTGGTGCTTTCATGAATTGAAGTTGTAATTCACTAATTACGCTGCGGAGTAGTTGTGATTCCTTGTCGGTTAGGTTTCCTTTGGTTTTATTCTGAAGCATCCTGAGTAAATCGATTCCTTCTTTTGCCTCATTCATATCGAAATAACGATTTCCATTTTGGTCTGGAATATATCCCATATGCAGCAATGCTGAACGTTGGAACATATGCACAATTTGGAATAATTTTGCTGTATCCTCGTCGCTAAATATCTCGGTCATGTACTGGCCAGTAAGTACTGGTCTTTTTCTCCTGCGCTATTATTCGAACATCTGTTCGAGTAACCAATCGGGGTCAAATTGCTTCAAATCATCATACCCTTGGCCTATTCCAGCAAAGACAATTGGCCTACCGGTAGCGAATGCTATCGAAAGTCCGGCTCCGCCTTTAGCATCTGTATCTACTTTGGTCAAGACGGCCCCATCGAATTTCATAATTTCTTGAAACATTCTTGCTTGGTCAACAGCATCGTTTCCTGCTAGTGAGTCTCCAACGAATAAAGTAAGGTGAGGATTTGCAACTCTCCTAACTTTATTTAATTCGTTCATTAGATTGGTTTTATTTTGCATTCTACCTGCTGTATCCACTAATACCACATCTATGTTCTTGGCTTGAGCGGATTCGATTGCATCTCTTGCGATTGCCGCTGTGTCTCCGCCTCTTTCACTAGAGATGCATCTTATCCCCAGGTTATCACAATGGGCTTCCAATTGCTGAATCGCTCCTGCCCTGAAAGTATCTCCAGCTGCTGCAATAACTGATAAATTCATATCTAGAAGTCGCTTAGCAATCTTAGCAGCAGTTGTTGTTTTGCCAGTTCCATTAACTCCAACCAACATCACTACGACTGGAGAATCTCCGGCTTCAATGAATGACTTAATCGAAGCATCAAAATCCCAATATCCTGCTGATAAGAGACTTCTTAGTGATCTTTTGAGGGCTGCTTCGACTACTTTGGAAAGGTCTGCGCCTTTTCTTAGTCGCGAGCCGACTAGGTTATTTCTCAAAGCTTCGATTACGGCCGTGACTGCATCGCTAGAAATATCAGATTCTAGTAAGACCCATTCTAATTCTTCGAGTAAATTATCAAGGCCTCCTCCAGATTTGATTACTCGGCCGCCTTGTTCTACTACACCGCCACCCAAATCAACTTCTATTTTGGAACCGGTTTCGGTTTTTATCTCGGCTTTTTTGACCGAGCCTTTTGGAGCCTGTTGAACCTCTACTAATTGTCTTCCAGTGGTTGTTCTCATCATTGAAAGGTCGACTTTGGAGCCTTTTGGACGAGCCACTTCAATAGCGCCTCTTTTCTTCATGGCTTTCTTATGTGCCTTTGCTGCTTTGAGTTGGTTCTTCTTTTCCCTCTGCTGGCGCTTTCTTTCTTTACGAGAAAGTTGTTGCGGGATTATTACTTCCTCATCGTCAAATTCTTCCCAGTCATCGTCGGAAAGATTCTCAGAAAATGTCGAGGTTTCGTTTTCTTCTTGTTCTTCGACTTCTTCTTCCCAAAAATCTTCTTCACTTTCTTCTGTGGGAGTTGATAGAGATTCACTTTCTATTATTTCATTCTCTAATTGCGATTGTGTTGCATTGTGCTCTTGTAATTGATTGATTGCTTCCAATGCTTCGGTAGAATTATCTTCAGCTGAGAGCGAATCTGTATCGGCCTCTTCGACTACTTCGATAACTCGTTTGCGAAATTTATCGAATAATCCCATATCAATACCTCAGTCATCAAGAGTAAGTTCCCCGCCAAACATAGAGCCTCTTCTTCTCTTTTGTGGTTTTGAATCATCGTCTTGCTCTACATCAGGGGTTGGAATTTGTACTTCAGGAATTGGTTGGTTTTGTGTTTGTAGTTTCTCGGCTGCTTCATTAAATTCGGTGGCTAATTTACCTAGTCTTTCTTCAATTGAACCGGCTTGTTTCAACAAAGATTCGTAAATCTGAATGAAGTCGTCCTTTCTCTTCTCGATAATCTCTGCTGCTTCGCCCCATTCACGTTCACCAAAAATACCTCCGCCGAGGTCGATGAGAGCTGTTCCTTGATTCTTGCCTTCGTGTTTATACTGAAGTGTAACGCCAGAACCTATTGTAACGTGAGCGCCGGCATCTCCTTTTTTCGCCATATCAGAAAGTCTTGTCAGTATTTCATTGGTGATTTGATGTTCAGAAACAACCGCTGTAACGTCTTCCATTCTTTTTTTAAGTTCATCTAGGTGCTGTCGATGACTTTCAACAAGTCTCGCTTTTTGTTGCAACTCACTACGGTCAACCATGCTTCTTCAACCTCGAGATGTGGTCGACTTAGAAAAAGTCGACGGAATCACTCTTCTTCTGCTTCCGGAGCAATTCTACCGCCTGCGGCTTCTATATGCTCTCTGAAGTGGTGTTGGATTCTAGGTTCAAGGGAGGTCCTAGGGTCTATTTCTTCAACTGAATCTATCTTGATTGATCGGCGCTTTGCCTTGTGACGGGAGCCGATTACTGAATATGCTTGGTGCTCTGCATCTTCTTTGTTTTCTGCAGCAAATTCTAGAGAAAACTTCTGTCTCATGCTTCCAAATGGTGCAATTCCGGATACTCTGTAGGCCTTCATCGAGACGGCGACTGGCAAACATGGTTTAAACGCGACGGCGCGTAAAATAACACGAAACATACGCGAGTTTGACAAAGATTGACTTTTCAAGTAGTAATATGCGGGGGGTGTTTTCACTGGCTATTTTGATGATTGTGCCGCTTGCAAGTGGGATACTAGTCGGTATTGAGCCGCCAACTAGCATGGAAGAAACATTAGGAAGAGAGGTTGTCATTAGGTCGGAGGATGTTCAATGGAATCAAGAAATGTGGAATGATTTGGAAAACGAGGGGTTATTCCCATTACGTTTGCTGAATCCAAATGAACTGAATACATGGGCGCAAGGAGATTCTGATTTGATTATCGAGGGAATGATAATTGAAGAGGGGGTTTCTGCTGAATGGCGAAGTAGTACTTTGAATAGGAATACGTATAATGGAGAGGTATGGGTTGTATTTGAGCCGAATCTGCCGTCCATCGCTGCTAATTTCCTCATTGATAATTTTAAGCAAAGTGGAGTGTCGATAAGTGGTGACTTAAGCGCCTATGCTTCAGTAATTCCGCATAGGGAACTAATCGATCTTGATTCATCATTAATCAAAATGAATGAATTATTAAATTTAAATGGGGTGTTGTGGGTTGAACCAAAATTAGAATCTAGTTCAAGAAATGTTCTAGCCTCTAGTTTAATGGGAGATGGAAGTATTTCTCAACCGACACAGTGGTCACTAGGATTGAATGGGACTGGGGTTGTTCTTGGGATTGCCGATAGTGGAATTGATTATGACCATGCTTGCTTTAGAAATGCCACCAGTGCTGGAGAATATGGTTCTGATGGAATTAATGGAGACTATGGTATCGGAGATTTTGGTTCTGAACATAGAAAGATAATTTTGTTGAATGAATCTATTGATTCGCACGACACTATTGGCCATATCAATTTCAGGCATGGAACTCATACCGCTGGCTCACTAGCTTGCTTCAACGTGTATGATTACAGAAACGATATGATCCCCAGTAATGCTTCTGCAATGTCTCACAATGCTCAAATTATTGTCCAGGATATTGTTTCATCAGAGGGTTGGCTTCCGCCAGATAATGTTTCTGAACTACTTAGTGAATCTGCTCTACTAGGGGGGGTCATTCACTCGAATTCTTGGGGAGACGATACCACAGAATATACTGCTCGTTCTGCCGAATTTGATGCTTGGTCAACTCAAATGCCATGGTCTCTAGCCTTTATCGCGCCGGGAAACACTGGTGGAGCACTGTTGGAGCCGGCAAATGCGAGAAATGTTATCGCAATTGGTGCCTCTACCAAAGAAGAATCTGCTAATTTGTGGCCTTCTTCTTCGATAGGCCCTACCGAACTAGGGACTTATGGAATATTTGCATTGGCCCCGGGTGTTTCTATTCAGTCAGCCAAAGCAGATGGCATTTCAAATTCTTACAATGATGATTTACGCTCCTCAAGCGGGACAAGTATGTCGACACCTACAGCCGCCTCGTTTGCTGGAGTTATTCAGCAGATGGTTCAGGATGGTTGGTTGCTAGGGGCGAATGAGAACACGACCTTTGTCAATATTTCACAAATAAGTCCAAATTGGGCTAACCTAGATGGAAACTCAATATCATTGGGTGATGGTTTTGTTCCTTCTGGGCCTTTGATTAAATCGCTGTTGGCAATTTCTACGACCCAAATTATATCTGATGAAGACTACTCAAAAAGAAATAATGATGTTGGTTTTGGTGTTCTAAATTTATCTGAGTTGATAGATATAGATTCCATACTAACTGAAATCGAATTTAATGATGTATCGCCAAGCGAAGATGTATGGATTCATGATAGTTTCAGACTTGAAGAAAAAACACCATCACAATGGCTAGATGAGCGCACAGATGGGGGAGATGTATTGGGTGATTTGACTTCTTTACCATGGGATGGTTCTGGGGCAGTGGGCCCGTTTTTAGCAAATGGGCAGAATTGGACTAAACGACTTGTTCCCAGCGGTGAAGATATACGGATAACAATGTCTTTCCCGTCTTCTCCTGAGCCTTATTTGGTTGAAGATTTGCAATTGGTAGCAAGAACTTCCACAGGGTTTGTAACGGTCGGCGACTATTATGATGGGGATGGTTTCTCAGCATGGTTTAATGGTAGTGTTAGCCTTGATGATGATACATTGTTTAATAGCAACAATGAAACTACTGTAGAAGTAAAGTTCTCATCCATTGATTTGATTGATGTAGAATGGATTGATGTTGAGGTCCGGGCCAGATATATATCCCCTGGCAACAATCCCGGATATACTGGTATTGGAGGAGATAGGGTCGGTTTCGCACTAGCGGCAAAGGGCGTAGTTCGCGACTCGATGAATTGGGAAGATTCGGATGGCGATGGGTTGGCAAATATCGAAGATTCATGTCCTAATGAAGACCCAATTCAATGGGACGTTGATGAAGATGGATGTATTGATGATACCGATATGGATGGTGTAAAAGATAATATTGATTTGTGTATAGAGCAAGATTCCACTGGGTATGATACAAATCAAGATGGGTGTATTGATGATACCGATATGGATGGAGTGGGAGATAATCTAGACCTCTGTGAAACCCCTATATTAGATTCTAATTTCCCCGTTGATAACTTAGGTTGTAGACCTATCGATAACCCTCCAAAAATAAATCAAGTGATTATTTCAGGGATTGATAATTTTGTTTGGGCTGACAGTGTGTCTGTTTCTTGGTCGATTGAAGACTTAGATCGAGACTTTTTTGAAACGGGCGCTAGAATTATGCTACATCAAAATTCAACAGAGTCCTCTTTCTTCCCAATTGCAAATTGTAATTACGATAGTATAACGGAAGAGTCCAATGAATTTGTATGTATTTGGAATATACCTGAAGATTTGCCAATCTTTGATATTACTAAGAAAGAAATGCATATCCAAATACATGTAAAGAGTCTCAACCGGTCTCCAGAAGCAAATATTTCTCCACTTTATTTTGATGATAATACTGTGTTTACTTCGAAATGGATAAATCCCCTATTCGAAGATGATGAAAAGAAAGCAATGAAGGACGAAGATTGGAATGTCACTCAAAGAAGAGCATTGGTTTGGGGAATTGTTGGATTGATTGGTGTGGGTATTTTTATGCTACGAATATGGTCCTCTAATAATGATGTTTTGAATGATAAATCCGGAGAGATTAAGAGGAATTTTTTCGGGTCGTTTGATAATCATGCCGACTTGGGTGAAAGTGAGTGACTGCTCGGCCATAAATAATTAAAATTAGAATTTTAAGCAACTTTGCTTAGGGTCAACCTTGAAGTTCAATGCCGTAGTCGCCAACATATCCGCATGCGGATGGTGATTAAAATGAGTGACCGCTTATACGTTGGAATTGACCTTGGAACCTATCAGTCGACTATTGCATCAAGTGCAGGTGCTAACCATACAATTGAAACAATTGTTGGAAGGCCAAAAGACCCTGTTGCTAGAAACTTCTTAGGCCGTGATGTTCTTTTCGGCTCTGATGCTTTGAAGAATAAGTTGGCTTGTAATCTATACCGCCCAATGGCTGCTGGAGTTGCTCAAGATGATGAAGCAAACCTTGCCGCTGCTAAGGCATTCGTATCTCATTTACTAGAGACTGTTGACCCAGAAGAATATGATGAAGTCTTCGGAGTAATATGCTCTCCAAGTCACGTTTCATTTACTGACAAGTCAAACTTAGTTGCTACACTGCGTGGCCAAGTAAACGCAATTATGGTCGTAACCGAGCCATTCGCAACCGCATATGGCATCGATGAAATAGCAAGTTCAATTGTTGTTGACATAGGTGCAGGAACTACTGATATCGCTAGAATCTACGGTACATTCCCTAATGATGAAGACCAAGTTACTATTCAAGAAGCTGGAGATTGGCTAGACATTAAATTGATGGAACTAATCAAGAAAAAGTACACTGGTGCACAAATTACTAAAGATATGGTTCGCCGATGGAAGGAAGAATCATCATATGTTTCTGGCGATGTTAGAGATGTCATGGTAGAACTATCCGTTGAAGGAAAGAAGCAAGTTGTAGATATTGGGGACCTTCTCCAAGAGGCTTGTGAAATGATTATTCCTCTAGTCGGTAATGCAATCAAGAAGATAATTGCTGGCGCTGACCCAGAGTATCAACCTATTCTAAGAAATAACATCATTCTATCTGGTGGCGGCTCTCTAATCGATGGCGTTTCTGGACGTATTGCTGATGAAATTTCAGATATCGGTGATGTAAATGTTTGGTGTGTTGAAGATGCTATTGGCTCTGTTGCAGCTGGTGCTTTGAAACTCGCTGGTGAAATGCCAGACGACATGTACACTGCAATTAATTAACTTTAGTGGTTTTTTCCATAAGGTACAGAATACGGCCTTTTTGGGGTCGATTGATTGGGAAAGTTCAAGAGTGGTTGATAGTCGATAGGTGTTGTATGACTGGCGCAGCCTCGACACCAAATGGGATTCGACGTATTGGAGATTCTTCCAATGAAGAGCGCGCAGCGCTAGAAGGGATGCTTCAGGGATATCCTGTTGAGCAACTTGTGGAAGAGGTTTTGATAGCCTGGGATGAACTATCAAAAAGAAATGATGAAATGGTTTCAGTCAAGCAAAGATTGCGCGTTGTTGAACTGGATTTAGCAGAACGCGAAGACATGGTTGCTCCAGAAATCTCAAGACTTAATCAAGTTGAAGGTGACCTTGAAGAAAGCCATAGTAAGATTGTCCACCTTGAGCGTTTATTATCTGATGCAAGACAAGATTTAGCGGCTC
>JABIUA010000143.1 GCA_018667575.1 Methanobacteriota archaeon
GACTTGATTGCCTTTTGAACTATTATCCCACAGGTCACCTCCTTGTGAAGAAGCCCCTACTGAAATTGCCAATGGCACATTGCTAGGCACTGAAACTCTGCCGTCATCACCGTTCCCGCCATCGTTACCTGCGGCTGCAACAACGAAAATACCTCTATCGAGGGCTTTTCTTGTCGATGACACACTTGGACCCTCTCTAGTCATACTATCAGTTTGAGTACCGCCTAGAGAAAGTGAGATAATATCCGCAGAGAACTGTTCAATACTCCATTCGATAGCATCAGAGATAGTCTGTTCCCCTGCGGTATTCATACCGGTTCCATCGTCATCAAGTGCTGCAACTACTCCGAGTGTTATACCACCAGCAACACCCATTTGATGAGATTGCGAAATAAGTATGCCTGCCATCAAGGTACCATGAGCAATTACACCATAGTCGACAGGACTGGCAGAATTCGATATCATATCATTGAATACAACTTGAAAACCTTCAAATGCTGAGTGAGAGATATCAATGCCAGTGTCGACAATACAGACTCGAACCCCTTTTCCAGTTAGGCCATCCAGTACATCATCATTAAATCCGGCCTGCTCGATAGCCCATTCTGATTTCGGCGGAGGTATGTCGATGAACATGTAACCTGATTGCCAAACCCAAAGCATCAATGATGCAAGTATGGCAAATAGGGCTAGGTTTGTGAATAGGAATCGCCGACCCCTAACTCTGTGTATCGGTTTTGCCATCATTGGAGCCCAGCCAGTCACTTCTGACCTCCATTCGTCTTGGAATCCCACAACTGATGGATCGATAGCAGAAAGAATCCTGTCATCATCCGGTTCGGGAAGAAGTTCAACACCATCCAAGCTACTCACACGCTCACCTCAGTATCACAACTGAAGCCCGGCATTTAATGACTTGTCTCAAATCAGAATCTTGATGAAGACTTAGTTCTTGCAACCTTCAGACCGCCGTAGGCGACTAGAATAGTCAAAACCAGGATGATAACCATCAACCAAACTGAAGAATCCTCTTCGATTGTAAGTTTTGTCGGAAGGTCAAAGTCGAATGTCTCTACATCTTGTACTGTGAAATTTGCATCATCACCTTCAACTTCAACGCTAACTGAATATCGTTGTTCGGTCAAAGAGGTCTCGTTTAGTTGGAAGACTGCATCAGCAGTTTGTCCTGCGCCAACCGAGATTATCTGGTCTTGTAGAGATTCTAGAACTTTTCCTGAATCATCGATTCTATCAGCAGAAACAATAACTGTTCCTGCAGACCTGAATCCTGAATTTTCAACAGGAATTACTAGTTCTCCTCCACCAATCTCATTTTGGTAAGATTTCTCGTTAACTGCAGATTGATCAACACTTAGAGAGATTCTTGCTGAATAAATATCAACTTCCACGGTAGTGTTAGTGATTCCATCTTCGCTGGAAACTGTTATCCATGCTTCGATTTCTCCAGAAGTGAAGTCAGATGGAGCAAATACTGTGAAAGACTGGCTTCTTGAATCTCCCTTAGAGATATTCAGGTAGGTCAATTCAGGTGTGATTTGCCAACCTGTCCCAAGAGAATTAGTTTGTTCAATCATAATGTTATCATTACCATTACCTGTGTTGGTTATGGTGAATGAGAATGTACTTGTCCCACCAGGAGATACTCCAGTTTCATCTACTACGTCGGTTATTTCGATTCCATAAGTCTCTGGAACGAATACTCCGATAGTCTCAGTACTTGAAACTCCTCCGTCATTATCCAATCGAATCTTAATTTTATGACCATCCTCGAAACTCCATGCTGAAGTAGCGTTAGGCAAGATTATTCTTGCCTTTATAGTACTAACATTCGATACACTATCATCACTAAGAGATTCACCGACACCCATTGTAACCTCTGTTGAAGAAGTCCAATTGGTTCCATTGAAGAACTCGACTGTCCAAAGGTTCGAATCCATATTCGTTTGAACTGAACCCGAAATGATGAAATCATCAATGTTCTCTGTACCTTCATACACTGAATCAACATTAAATTCAATTATCTTATATCCATCATTTTCAGCAATGGCAGTTAATTTACTGACACTGTTGAATGTAGCATTAACAATAGAAGTAATGTCAACTTCCATAGAAGTCTTTGAATCGATTCTTCGTGAATAGTCCATTGTAACATCTAAAATTCCTTGTTCAACTACTGGCAAAGAGGAGAAAAAGTACTCCATGGAAAGGTTGCGTTGGTGTTGTACTGTAAAGAATAACGAATCTAACTTCAAATCTCCTAATGGCATCAAAACTCTGATTTCACCATTCGAATCAACAGTGTAATTCCAAGAAGTACCCTGATTGATATCGAAGGAAACCTCGACATCCGATTGAATCATTGCATATCCATCTTCATCCGATGAACCAGTATGATGTTCGTTCAAGTTAATATCTTCCCAGTTGGTTGAGATTTCAACCCAACCACCAGTAGACATGTTCATTTCAAGAGCGCCACCACTCGAGATGTTAGCATTGAGATAACCTACTGCAATGCCACCACCATTTTCATCAACATTTTGGCTTTGAACTACAACAGTCCACTTTCCTGGAATTATTGTTTCCTCCCAAGATAATGTGCCATCAAGGTAAGTACCTACAACATTAATCGGTTCGAAATCTGATTCGGAACTTGGATAAAGTGTAATTGATGCTCCATCAAGATGGTAGTCAGGATTTGAGAGAGTAGTTTGGATTGTACCACTTACATCAACATTTTCTGCTTCCATCAAAATATCTTGGGTAACAGAATAGTCATCTACAACAAATCCACTTTCGTTATCCATTTCATAATGTACTGTGCCATAGCCGACTTGTTCAACTGTCACATTGTAGACTTGTCTAATCGGA
>JABIUA010000004.1 GCA_018667575.1 Methanobacteriota archaeon
AAGAATCAAGCGGTTGTTTCGCCTGCTTCAAGGGCTTTCTTTTCTCGGATTCTCTTATTCTTCCACTTCTTGTATCGAGGGTATTGCCACTTAGCAATTCCAGACCACATTACCATCCAAATGACAGTATTAGCAACTAATTCATCGACCCAAGCAGGCCATGTAGTAGACATATTCGCAATTCTAAAGAAATAAACCATAATCATCATTCCAAGGATAATATGTATCCATCTCCATACCGTATTCCAATTTAGTTTAGACATGAAGTGAACTCCGTAGCATTGGGCTTTTATTCCTTACTCAAAAAAAATTGTTAAACTATCAATTTAGAATGTAAGTACTTTATCGCTAGAGATTACCCACTGTGAACATTCTGACATAGTCGAAAATTGTGCCCCTTCATAGTAAGGTTGTCCTTTCAGCACCCCACATCTATTTTGACAAGTACCACATACTTTTACCGCTACTCCATTTGCAATCAAGTCTTTTGTCATAGCAACCATATCTTCAATTCCTTCCGGAGGAGAGATTCCATCTCTCGCTAAGTCTACACTATCGTTCATCAAAAAAAGTCGTACTTCGACTCCGTCGCTATTTAATTGTCGGGCTAATCTTAGCGCATTCCATGTTACGTCTGTACCGTCATATGGTTGTTGATTAAGAATCAATAGTGTGGCCATGATGTTGGGTTTAATAGGCGGTGCTTGAAACATGGGTTCAAAAGCGAAAACAATAGCGAGGAATTAATGGGGTATTCGTTCGCGAAGTTTACAAAGTGGTATGTCCCATACAGGAATCGTATCCACGTTGCCGTATTTCTTCTCACCCTTCTGATGATTCCAGGTGCAATGACTGCTCTGCAACCTATCGATATGGAATCTTATGAAATGGAATCACCTGAACTAACTGCTCAAGAAATAATTAATGAAGAATTTTCTAATTCGGAAATAATACTTGGTTTTGTGATGTCAGCAAGACAGCCAGACTTAGTTCCGCCAATCCAAGAATGGCAACCTGTTGCGTTACTTGAAGACGGTACACCCGACTATGCAAATCTTGTTCAGGCAACTGAAAAAATAGATGCTAATGAACCATGGGAAGGAATCTCAGCGCCTAAGGGTGGAATATTGAATCTAACGATACTTAGAGAAATTGACCAAAAGGTAAACATTGTACATGAGCATCATCTTTCTCCTGCAATGAAACCGCTTGTAAATGATGTTACTGGCCACCAATACGGCGGCGCTATGTCTCTCTCTGATATCTTCAGAGGGTTCATGAATGGCACCTCTATTCTAAGTCAACCAGGTATTAACTCGTTTGGGATAGTCACCCCTGCTCCAACTAACTGGACTGATTGTGGAGAACTGGAATGTCTAGAATTTGATGATTTGAATGTCACTCAAGACCACATAGACTTGGCCGCTGAAAGAATGGCTAATGCACCTGAGAATAATTTCCTTAGATGGCTTTCTTTAGACAGGGGGTTCTTTCCTGATATAAACTCAAAAATAACCGGGCAAATAGGAGGAGAATTACAACTCAATGGAACTTGGTCTAACGGAGTCACTGGGCTAGGAAGATGGTCTGCTTCGTCAACTTGGTTGATCGTTCAGTATGATAGAGGAATTCTAGAAGAGATGGGCTGGGAAGTAATATGGAAAGATGCTCACCAAGAAAAAAGTGTTTCACTATCAGATGATGGCTTCATTGTAGGAGGATATAGACTCGCAGAAGGTACCTTAGTGGTTCATCCGCCAAGATATAGTGAGGAGACTTGTAAAGAACTTCAGGAGGATAGTGGCGGTTGTTCTAGTGAATGGTCATACATGGACTTGGAAGGTGTTCTGCGTTCAAATGATCGAGCATCTACAACACTATTGGTCGGACAAGGAGTCAATGTTGAAGTCAACAGAGAATTACAGTCTAGTGCTGGATTGATTTTACTGATGGGCGTAGTAATTGTTGGTCTTCTATATGTCAGCCTAAGGCGATGGTCGGATGTGATTATCGTACTTCTCGCCTTGGGCGCTGCTTTGTTATGGATGCAAGGTATGATTGGCCACTTAGCAAATTTCACATCGTGGCTTGGTTTTACTATTATTGCGCGGTCACAATTTTCTAACTTGCTTCCAATTCTTGTTTTGGCCTTGGGAATAGATGACTCATTGCACGCGTTGCACAGATACAAGGAAGAAAGGAAAAATGGCGCTTCGACAAAAGAGGCAACTGAAACCACACTAAGTCGTGTTGGAAGAGCAATTATGCTTACATCGTTAACGACCATGGCTGCTTTTGCTGCAAACTTGTTTAGTGATATTGCAGCATTACGTTCATTCGGCGTTGAAGCCGCCCTTGGGATTCTATCTGCGTTCCTCCTCACCGGAATGTGGGTACCTCTAATTCGACTAAGTCTCGATGACTGGATGGCCAAAAGGAAAAACAAGAATATCGAAAAACAGTCTTCACATTTGATACCCGAGCACTGGTTGAAAAATCTCACTGCTACCTGTGGAAAGGCAAAGCCGGCATTAATTATTGCAATTATTGCAACCGCAATAACCGTTCCAGCCGCAATTGGGATGTCTCAGCTCGAAGGAGATTTTGCTGTTGAGGATTTCCTCGATGAGCGTTCGGATTTTGCAATCGGTGTGGAAATCGTAACTGAAAGTTTTAGCGATGAAGGTGAGCCAGCATATCTTCTAATCGAGGGCGATGTCCTAGACCCCGAAGTCTATGCCGCCATTGATGAATTTAGAGTTGAGATGGGAATATTACCTGAAGGGGTCGCTGATAAAATAACTCATTTACCAAACGGAGATATCGATATTATGGCACTTGACGAGATGGTATTTGCTGCTCAAGGTTCTCTAGCGCTAAACTCAACTCCATTCGAACAGGCTGGATGGAATACTACGGAAGAAGGACATGGTATGAACTGTTCAGATGCCTCCAGTGGCTTACTAATGGATACTAGCGACCGAGACTGCTTGGCTTTCTTCTATGGATTCTTATCGATATATGGAGTTCCTGGCGCTGGTCCAATTCCAGATATCCCAGCAAATATAGTTGAACTATACATCAAACCCGAAGTCGAATTAGACCCTAGTAAACCATGGCTAGATATTGAAGGCAATCCTGCTCAATATGACCGAATGTTGATCCGATTTGGAATGACTTCTCCTGAAGATTTCCCTGGAATGGGCGAGGGCCTGGAAGAATTATGGAGAGATTTAGATGTATTTACCAACCTGTCTACTGGAACTGTTCTAGAAGAAGGGCCAGATAGCGATGATAAACCCCTTACTTGGGTAATGCCTACTGGAAGACCAATTACCCGTTATGTTGCCTCTACCGCTATGCAGGATGAAATGCAATCTTCTCTGCTTCTTGGCTCATTATTTGTTTTCATCACATTATCAATCGGTTTCCGTTCACCTAAGCAAGCCGCTGTTACTCTAATTCCTATCTTGCTGGTCGTTGTGTGGTTATACGGATTGATGAATGCTGCTGGTTCTTCGTTAAACATAGTGACTGTAACAATCGCAACAATCTCTCTGGGAGTCGGTATCGATTACTGTATTCACGTAACTGAAAGATATCGCGAAAGTAGAGAAAAGGGTGAAAGTCATCATGAGGCTTTAGTCGCTGTCGGTGGAGCATGCAGTATGGCACTTATTGGCAGTGCTGCTTCTGATTCTGCAGGATTCTTAGTTATCGCCATATCTCCGATGGGATTATTCAGTAACTTCGGAATTTATTCAGCTGCTATGATTGTATTATCTCTTGTTGCTAGTTTAATCTTGACAACCGCAGCCTTAGGATTATTGTCATCTTATAGCGAGAGGCGAACCGGCACTGTTAGTGAATAACCTTTCGCCAATGTTAATCTATGATATTATTCTAGACTAGTGTATGACAGATGGGCACACATACTATGACGGTTTAATTCAGCAAGGTTATCCTACTGACCAAGCATTGACTTATACACAGCAATATTATCCCGGCTTTGCACCAATGAATGTAGCAACAACGCCGATGCCAATACCAACTCCACAACCTATTCAACCAATGATGCAACAACCAGTTCAGCAAATGGCTCAACCTATGATGAATTCAGCACCTATGGCTGTTGCTCCAATTGGAGAGCCAAAGCCAATTATGACGTGGGCGGCAGTAGGTTGTATTGCAGTAGCATTACTCCTAACAATAATGGGTCAATTTGGAAATTCATGGCAGGTTTCTAGTGAAGATGACTCACTTTCCTTAGGATTAAGAAATATTGTTATCGATTGTTCAGAACAACAAAATGAAAGTAGTTGTATTTCGATATCTTACACTTTATTGGCTGAGGATATGGAAAAAGCGGCGAATGAAAACCCGCCTAGTGAACCAATCTTAAAGGGTGATATCGAAAACTATTGTGAAAATTCCTATGAGCTTGTATTAGAAGTTGCCACTGCAACCAATGATGATGCCCTCAGAACTGAGGCTGGTGAAGATCGAGAAACATGTTTGAAAAATGATTCCGCTGGGGGAATTACTGGCCTTATTCTATGGATTGGAATTCTTGGGATTCTTGCCTCGACTGTAATGCTTGTCATGTCCATGCTTGGACAAACCTTGCCAGGCGGAGCAGAAAATTATGGTAGAATCTCGTCATGGATAAGTGGAGGAATAGTCCTCTTCGCTGCTATTCTTTGGATGATTATGAAGAACAATATGGATGATGCTCTTGGTACTGGAATGGCATTCTATCTAACTTTCTTCGCAGGACTATTTGCCGTGGGCGCTGGCGTACTTGATATGCTAGACAAGCGTGAATAATTCAAAAATACTCGCCGATGTATTATTGAAGTAGATGTTTGACGGCAGTTTGCTTTCTTAGGGGTTGGCCCCGAGGCAGTGGTGAGTTTATGACTGAAGAAAATAAAGAAGAGGACTGGATGAAATATGCAAATTCTGGTTTTGGTCAAACAAATTATTCTCTATGGGATGAAGTTGTTGAAGAAGAAGAGGAAGAGGAGGAAGATGAACAAGAAATTGAGGACTTTGACCTCACTGTTCAACTAGATTCACACATGGAAGAGATCCCGCGTGCCCCTGATCCTGCCGGTCTGAAGCACTTGGTTAGAATTGGTTGCTGTAACCCATGTCTGGGTAGACTTGGGGGTAAAAAGCGCTATGAACAAACTATTGAACAATCTGGTGAAGAGATAAGAGGTATTGTAGAAAAGGGAAATTCTCATCTAACTAAAATTCGTGAAGAAATACCTCTATGCCCGTTTTGTGAAAATCTATTCGAAGAAGTTGAACTACTTACAGACATTATTTATGACTCGATAAGCCCCTACCAGTTCAAAAGATTACAACTTGGAGCAAGATTTCCTAAAAGTCAAATCGAGGAAGAAGATTCTCAAAGAAAAAGATACGGCTCTGGTGGCTGTGATGGACTCAAGACTGGATTAGTTGCTCAAATCGCTAAGCGCCTTAATCAACGACTCGAGGGGGTTACTTTGGTTAATGATAAGCCTCAAATTCTAGCATTGATAGACGTCTTAACGCTAAGTGTAGACTTAGATGTCAGAGCCCATTACATGTATGGAAGATACCGTAAATTAGAGCGTGGAATTCCTCAAACCCGTTGGCCTTGTAGAGCGTGTAAAGGTCGTGGATGCGAGCGTTGTGAGATGACTGGTTTACAGTATCAAAAAAGCGTTCAAGATTTAATTGGAAACCCCCTACTTTCAGTATTTGGCAGTAAAGAACATGCATTCCACGGAATGGGTCGTGAAGATATCGATGTGCGATGCATGGGCCGAGGTCGTCCATTTGTTATTGAAATGAAAGAACCAAGACTAAGGATTGCCGACCCTGTCGAACTTATGAAAATGATAAATGATAATGCTGAGGGTAGTATAGATATTACAAGTCTTAGAGATTCAACCCGTAGTGAAGTGGTTAGATTGAAAGAAACCCCTGCTGAAAAATCTTACACCATCAGATTCAAGTTAATGCCGCTTAATGAAGCAGAATATACTGTACTTACCGCCCCTCTAGACCTGACAAAGGAAAACAAGGGGCGTTCAAAGAATAAGATAAAGAGACGTGGCGACAATAAGCGAGATAACACAAAACCGCTTCCTACAGAAATTGAAACTGAAAATGTTAAGCCTGGTAAAGATAAATTGTCGACTATGAAAAAGGCCGAGTTAGTCGCTCTATGTGTGGAATATGGCGTTAAAAAATCAGGCACTAAGGATGAATTGATTGAAAGAATACTGAATGTTGAAGAGCCTGTTGTGGAAACTTTCGATCTTCCAGAAGATGATTTCATAATCAAGTCAATTCTATCTTTGGAAGGCGTCAAACTCGCACAAAGAACTCCAGAAAGAGTCGCTCATAGAAGAGCTGACTTGGTTCGAAGAAGAACTGTGTTTGAAGTCCATCAGCCTGTTGTTGAAATGATGGAGGACGGTAGTCGAGAAATCGAAGTCACGATGCGTTGTGAATCTGGCACTTATGTCAAAGAAACTGTCCACGGCGACAGTGGTAGAACACAACCAAGTATTGCCTCACTACTAAAGGCTAAATGTGAAGTTATTTGGCTTGATGTTGGCGATATTCATGCTGATTGAGGCTGTTAGTGGGTCAAAAATCCTCGATAATTCTGTCGCGGTTCTTATATGTCGATGGCAGGTCGCCGGAATGCTCCGAAGATGTTGAAATGCTGACTCGGAACAAATGAGGGGAATAAAATGAAGCGTTCAAAAGGACTACGTGTAAGAACCCGCAGTATTCTAAGACGTCGCAGGAAGGAGCGCAGTCGTTTGAATATTAGCCGTGCAATTCATCAATATGAACAAGGCGACCGTGTTGCTATCGTTCTAGATGGTGGACAACAAATGGGAATGCCTCACCGTAGATTTAACGGTCGAACAGGCTTTATTGAAAATCGCCAAGGAAAAGCATGGGTTGTATCTGTAAAAGATGGGAACATGCAAAAAACCGTTATTGCTCGTCCTGAGCACCTAAGACCACTGGAGTGATACTAATGGCTGAAGAAGAAAGATTCATTGATTTTGCAACTGTTAGACAAATGCTTGCTGATGCTCAAGAGCGCCGTGGCGACCTTACCTATGAGCAAGTAGCTGCTCTACAACACGCAGAATGGGCTGCTAGTGACAACCGAAATGGCTACAAGACACTTCCTGAAGTCTTTCAAAGTTTGAAAGATGCTTTGACTGCACACGAAAAATTGTCTAAATATCCAGATTTAGCAGCAAAGATCGCTGAATTGATGCCAATGTATCCTAATGATATCAAGGCTGTTCTAGTTTCAAAGAGAATTGCTATTGATGATAGCGAAGTCAATGAGATTCTAGATATTGTTCGTCAACATGTTGGTGTTGAATGATTCCATTTGAGGTGTAATCCATGAGCGGCTTTCGTCGTGACCGTAACATAAAGGTCCCAAGTAGAAATGATAAGTCACAGGCTAAGCCTAGTGCATATCTTCCTTCAAGACCTGCTGAAGGACGCCAAAACGTTCCTAAGAAGGTTGAAAAGAAGCCTCAGACTCAACGTCCTAGTAATCGGAACAATAAATCACCACAATCTCGTAATCGTCGCTCTGATAATCGAAGACCAAATAATCAAAGACAGAGAGTTGCTAAACCAACACCTCTTGATGATGAGATTTGGGCTAGAGTTGTAGAGCACGACCTCGAAAATAATGTTCTTGTTCTAATTGGTGAGAGTAAAATGCTTATGGGCCGATATAGGCCAAAAAATTCAGGAGAAGTTCTATCCTTAGGCTCTAAAGTTTACGTTGGAATTGACAAACAGAAGCGTGAACAGGTTGGAGATATTATTGGAATGGCTCATCTCGACAAACTTTCAACCAGCGCTAGCAAAGAGTTACCAATCGTCATTCAAACCTTCATTGAAGAGAATGAAGCTCACTTTATCAAATCTTTCTTCAACCCTGCAGGATACTTGTCTTTGAAGCAACATGCGTATGAATTGCTTCATGGAATTGGTAACAAGAAAGCAACTCAAATGGTAGAAGAAAGAGGTTCTTCTGGATTTACTTCCTTTGAAAACTTGAATCAATCTTGCAGTATTGATGCTGCCGAACTACTAGCGAAAAGATTCCATTCTGAGATTCTTGACCGAAACCTCCAACCACGACTTACTGACCTCCTCCTTCCGGTGAAGGCATGAAAGGTGCACGTTGGCTTGTCGATTCTTTACGTGCTAAACAGCCATTCAACAAAGACTTAGGACAACATTTCCTAGTCAATGATGAACTAATTGACTTTGCAGTAAAACATTCGAGTGTTTCTGAAGAAGACCATGTTTTAGAGATCGGCCCGGGACCTGGCGTTCTTACTGAAGTATTACTCGAATCCCATTCCAAAGTTACAGCAATTGAATTAGATGAAGGTGCTGTGAAACATTTAACTGAAATGTTCGCACCCGAAATTGTAGATGGAAAACTGATTGTGATCTCTGGAGATGCACTACAGATAAAGTGGCCAAAGGATATTACTAAAGTAGTTTCAAATATTCCTTACCAGATTTCCTCACCACTTATTGAAAGACTGACAAAGCACCTTAGAGAGCAAGAAGAATCTATCCTAGCCAGTGTTCTATTGTTGGTTCAAGAGGAATTTGGAGAACGACTTGTGATGGAGTATGATTCTGATGTAGGCTCATTAGGAATGACTGCTCTGCTTGATTGGGAAAGTGAAATCGTCAAAAAAGTGGCACCACATAATTTCAGCCCTAACCCGAAGGTTCACTCTTGTTTCGTTGAAATGACTCCCAGTGGGGAAATATTTGATTGTGATAAACGCTTAGTTAAACAAGTAATTCATGCAACTTTTGCTCAGAGAAGGAAGAAATTACGCTCTACTTTGAAGTCCGCGCCAAAAAGAATCAGCAGAATTCCAGAGTGGCATTCTGGAAGATGGAAGAAAGCATTTGCTTCATTAACTCAAGATGAAAGACTAGATTCTAGACCTGAAGAATTGGACTTTGACGACTGGGTCGAGTTATGTTGTGATTTGACTGAAAATAGTCTAGATTAACCCAAAAAATGGGCGCAATTGCCCGTTTAATTTATTCAAATACAGTCGATTACAATAATTAATCACGGGAGAGCCTTTTCTTAGGAGTGACTTCTCGCCGTGACTTGTCGGAGGGGATGCTATGGCGAAGAAGGACACCTATCTAGCTTTACTTAGAAGAGGAATTGACGACACCACAGCACAGCAATTGGCTGATGCTGGGTTGAAAATCGGTGACTTAAAGAAAATCGATAAAGACATGCTTGTCGAAAACTATGCACTCAAGCCAGATATCGCTGAAGGTGTAATTTCTATCATCACCGCTGGTCACACAAGCCACGGAAAAGAACGTTTCTTGGCAAAGGTTCTCGCTCCTGAGAGAAAGAGTGGAGAATCAAAAATTGAAGAGATGAAATTCAAGCGTAAGCAAAAGGACGTCCTAACTGAACTTGCTGAAGAGAAAGAGCGGTTGAAAATTATTCAAGTTGAAGCATTTAGAGCAAAGAAACTGGTCATGAATAGACTTGGTAAGACTGTTGAACTGATTGTCAAATTAGAAAACAACCTCTATGATGAAGGCAAAGATGACCAGAAAGTTAAGATTCGAGACCAACTGGAAACACGTGGTCTAGAAGCAGCAAGAGATCACGAAATGCTCGAACTAGAAGGAACTCCACAAGATATTGTTGACTTCCGTAGAAAGTTCGTTCCTGCGCTAATTTTCCACGCCTGTCCAAATTGTGGTGACGAAATGGACCCTAGGCAAGCAAGAGACAAAGATAAGTCTGAAGAGTGGGCATTTATTTGTTGGGAATGTGAAGAGAGTTTCGTTCCTGAACTGGCTGCTATTGTTGAAAATAAATTAATGAATGGTAGTCGAATTTCAATCGATGAATATATGGCGCCACGTAACCCTGTTCCTCCTAAGCCTGCTTCAATGGACTTGACATCAGTCAACGATATGATTAGAAGAGACCTTGAGCAAACTGGTGCAACTGCAGATCAAATGAGTAGAGTTGTCGAAGAAAGCGCAATTGGTGGCGGACTAATGGACATCAACGACTGGATTGACCAAATTCTGGCGGCCAAGGATTACATCCAAGCACAAGAAGACAGAGAAGATTTCATTCTGCGAACTGGCGCTGGTGCTACAAAGTTCAACAAGTGGATGAAAAAGGCTGGTTTGTTCTTCAACAAGCAAACTGGACGCTGGACTCGTCACAAAGATATGCGCTGAGGGTGTAATATGTCGGCCAAGTCCGGTTTGGAAGATAATTCCACAGACGATGGTAATGTACCAGTAGTTCGCTTTCTTCAGGGAGCGAAATTACTTGGCCAGACTAGGTTGGTTGCCGGCGATACAATCGTGGAGCATGCTGAATCTGCTGGACTAAAAATTCCTACAAACTGTACATCAGGGACTTGTGGAACTTGTATGGTTACCTTGGTTGAAGGAGATGTTGAACTTCCAGAAATATTACCTCCTGGCCTAGATGATTACTTGGTTGAAAGATGTGCAAGGCTAAGTTGTATTGGAATTCCGTCAAACGATGTAGATATCGATATCCGACCCCCACTATGAGGTGATTTTGTGTTTGATAATTGGGGACCTGTAGAATGGCTCATCTTGACCATTGATATCTTTGCAATGATCGTTGTAGTTTGGTTCCTACGAAGAAAAGTTCTACGTAAATTCGCTGAAGTTGAGGCTCGTCATGGTTTTGAAACGCGGCGTAGAAAGAACGACAGAGAAAACCAATGATTTCTGATTTTTCTAGTGAAAGCATGATACAAGGTGAGCGCGCCACAGGTTCATGGCCGAATTTTTTCTACAAACTACGGCTTCGGGTAAAATCCCAACAGAAAATATGACCTTAGATGGGGTATTAGACTCTATTCAAGGAGAAGGTTTGGCATGGCTTGATATTCTTAAGCCGAATAAAAAAGTACGGAAATTTTTACTTGAAACTATGGATTTTGCTGAACTTGCTGTAGAGGATGTTTTTGGCCCTGCAGATACCACTGCTCAGAAATTCAATAATCACAGATTCTTAGTTGTGAATGCTAGAGACGCCGATAATAGATTGGACACTGAACCTGTGGCTATTTTCATCAAACAAAAACTAATCATCACCGTAAGGCATACTAGAATTCCTGCTTTGAAAGGATTTTCTAGACGTTTTCGAAAAGCCGATTCAGAAGATTTGGCACTGGGTATTGATTTTCTATTGTATGAACTACTAGACTCCATTGCAGATGACTGGACTCCGATTCTTGGGAAGTATTCGAGTGAACTTGATGAATTAGAATTCAGGGTTTTTGACCCGAATCAAAAATATGAAGATTTGTTAGAGGGGCTTCACGATCTCAAAAGACATCTAAGAGAAGCAAGTAAGTCGATCGAATCGTTACATACTGTGACTTTGAGAATGCTAAAACCTGGAGAAAGATTACTCAGCGAGGGTGTTTCTAGATACTTCTCAGACCTAAATCAACTATGTGCCTCGTTGGTTAAACGAGCTAACAACTATTCACAAGGCGCAACTTCAACTCGCGATACTTATCTGAGTAATATCAGCATGCAATTGGCTCAATCAAATGCTCAATTGACTGAAGTCATGACAACCTTGACTATTATTGGTGCTATTATGCTACCATTAACATTAATCGCTGGAATCTTTGGAATGAATAATGACGATTTACCATCAGATTTAATCGGTGGTTTTTGGGGTATAATTTTCTTAATGTTAGGATTTGCAATTATCATGCTATACTACTTCTGGAAACGCGGATGGCTCAAGAATTATGAGAAATGACGCGCATCATTCAAGAACCGTTGACCTAATCATATATTCATGAGAGGGGCGAGTGATTTAACCACGGGCCCGCTATCAATTGGAAATTTTGTAAATCTTATTCGCCAGACTGTTAAGCAGGACCGATTATTTCAAAATCAAGCGATAAAAGGTGAAGTGTCGCAATGGAAACAATATCCTAGTGGTCATACTTATTTCACTCTAAGAGATAATGTTGGACAGATGAGTGCTGTAATATGGCAGGGAAGGTGCTCTATTGACCCGAGTATCAAAGAAGGCTCAGAAGTTGTCGTAATCGCTGGTGTTGACCTGTATGCCAAGCAAGGTCGAATTCAGTTAGTCGTCGATAAAATAGAGCCAGTAAACGCTATTGGGAAATTGGAAGAGGCCTTGAGAAAACTAAAATTGAAACTACGTCAAGAAGGAGTTTTTGACCGCCCAAGAAACCAACTTCCACTAATTCCAAAGCATATTGCAATAGTTACTGGAACTGGTTCTGCCGCTCTTTCAGACATGAATCGATTGATAGAAAATAGATGGCCTGGTCTGAGAAGAACGATTATCGGTGTATTGGTACAAGGTGAAAATTCTGTTCAAGAAATAGTCAGGGGCCTGGCAGTAGCAAGGAAACTTTCTGACCCTGAAGTCGCCAATAAGAGAAATCAACCACCTGTGGATGTAATAATTGTTGGAAGAGGCGGTGGCTCTCCAGAAGATTTGTGGTCATTCAACTTAGAGCCTGTCGCTAGAGCAATTATCGCATCCAAAATTCCTGTTATTTCTGCGGTCGGACACGAATCTGACTTGCTGATTAGCGATATGGTGGCAGATATTAGAGCATCTACTCCCTCCAATGCCATAGAGAGATGTGTTCCCGATTATAACTCGATTCAAATGCAATTATCAGATTATAATGAGAGGATCGATGGTGCCACCATTAGGCAGTTTAGCGATGTTAGAAATCGTCTAAAACTACTGGCCTCAATGCTAAAGGCCGCCCCTATGGCAGGTATTAATAATGCCAAAATCAAGATCCAAAATCTAACTATGCGACTCAATAATAGTAGCCAGTCAATCATTTCGCAAGAGAAGTCTCGTATAGCAAAATTTGAGGCTTCACTAAATGCAGTACATCCACAACGAGTGTTAGAAAGAGGGTATAGTATGATACAAAACGATGAAGGAGAGGTGTTATCAAAAATAGAGCAACTCTCTATTGGACAAAATATCAAGATGAACTTTGCTGATGGTAAAGCCGAAGCAAGTATCGTTAATTTGGATAAAAGGAAAAGGTGATAATATGGAAAAAGGAAAAACATACGGTGAAGCAGTGAGTCGATTAGAAGAAATAGTTGCTTCTTTGGAACGCGGAGGAAAGGGGCTTGATGAGACTCTTCAGTTATACGAAGAAGGTGCGGTTTTATTGAAACAGTGTCAAGAGGATTTGAAATCTGCTGAAGGAAAATTGAATGAGTTAAGGCTAGAAGATATTGAAGAACAAATATCCAAAGACTAGATAATAACAAAAACAAATACGGTAAGGGGTAAACATGAATGAACGAAAATTGAAGGCTCTAAAATTAAGAGTTGTCAAATTGTTCGCAAGTTGGAAAGAGCCCCATGAAGAAACTACTTACAATCAATCTGACATCGTTCAATCAATAGATGTCTCAGACCAAGGCCAAGTAGACTATACAATCGCTCCAAAGCATCCGCATTGCCCTTGCTGCTTGCTCGATGCTGTTGATTTGAGAAAGCGAATTGAAAGTATCAAAGGCGTAAGCAAAGTTGTTTGTACTGTTACTGGGATACCTGCCGCTGAAAAATGGACTCGTTCAATCAATGGATAGTGCCCGATATTTTCGTAATAGTAAGAAGGCGGGAACTGACCAAAGTCCCACAGATAGAAACCAAGCAATGGTGGAGCCAAGAACAATTCCATGACTTGGAATAGACCACATTACAACCAAAGAATACACTGCAACACTGGCCCCTCCAAGCATCATTGGGGCTGCAGCACCTTGTGGTACCGTAATTCCTTGAGATATCCATAAGGCGACCATGCTGGTCAGGAATATTGCTGGAAAGGCACTTGCTAAACCTGCTATCAAAGGCTGTCCAATCTGTGCCAAGACCAATGCAGTACCAATAGCAATTGCAGCAGCAACTCCTCTGATTGATAGAATCAAAACGGGAACTTTGTTATCGCCTTTAGGAGAGGGTCTAGTTTTGATATTGAAGAATATAGCGACTAAAGCTAGACAAAATAGTCCGACTAAACCAAGCATTGGTGAACTGATATCGCTGGCCTGACTAAAACTGGCGATATTCAATGCTATGAAAGCAAAAAAAGCCCAAGTCAATATTGAAACTATAGTAGTAATAATTAGTGGATTTTTATAGTTAGAAATATACTTTGGAAGTATTATCCACACGCCTAAAAATAAACCATTAACAAGCATTGCCAGAGGCACTATCGACATACTTGACAGCAGTCCGGACTGGCCATCTATCAGGTAAACTCCTGCTGCAGCAGGAATTATTGTTGATGGTATTGTTCCAAGCACTCCTCCAACTAGCCCGCCAAACTTTTCAATTGCTAAAGTAACAAGTATCGCTACTATTCCAGCAAAAAGAGAGAATAGGATTATTGAAGAATCTAACATGATTACAACAACCGCTCTAAGCGATTCTGTAATCTAATGAGTTTTCCGCCTGCCCATTCCTTTACCCTCTCACCATCAATAAAAATAGCATTAAATGGTAAAATGTCTACACCTGATACCCATGGTTGAGCAATTTTGAATCTACCCATTCCAGGAGTATCGAGTAAGATTTTTCCAAATCTGACTTGCTCTGGAGCATCTCCACTGGCAAGCCAAGTGGTCAACTCTTCAGTCCATTCTGAGCAGGCTTGGCAGTCATTCTTACCCAGCATCAAAACTACAGGTGAAGCACTTAGGAATTCTTCCCAAGAATTTCTATCGATTATTTCGAGTTCCGGCATTTGGATCACTAACTTGAATCATGCAGCGTAGTCGTCGCCTTTCTTCCAGTTTGCACCACATAGGCCACCTGCCATTGTAGCTTGTGCGGTTCTAAGAACCTCTGAAGGTGAGCGTCCTGCATCCATGTTATTGATTGACCACATTTGGACCTTGCCTTCGTCATCGACGAGAACAGTTCCACGGAAACTGCAACCAAGTTCCTTATTCCTCATACCGAAATCTTTGGTGATTTGTTGAGTGCAATCAGCGATAACGTGATGGTTAACTCCGCCTGGGAAGATTGTTTCATCCTTAAACCAAGCATTGTGAGAATGCCATGAGTCAGTAGAACATCCAATTACAGTGATGCCGTCATCAGCAAAGTCATCCTTGAGTTGTTCGAATCCTACAATTTCGGTAGGACAGATGAAAGTAAAGTCGAATGGATACCAGTACATCAGGTACCACTTTCCTTTCATGTCTTCACTTGAAATGTTTTCACTATTTCCGCTAATGTAAGTTCTTGCTGTCCACTCAGGAGCATCTTTGCCAATCATATTCTTCATATTAAGTCCTCAAACCCAGCCATGAAGCCGAGGTATTTTAACAAATTGATTTCAAATACTATCATTAAAAGGGTCTACATTAACAATTTGTTCAATATCAATCCTCTTGTAACCTCTTTCGCGAGCCGTTGTTGCTGCCCTGACTAACATGGAACGCATCCATCCAAGCGACATAAGTGTCCTCATTCGATTTATTGACTCAATGAATTGTACTGGATTACCACCCAATTGAGCATGCTTGCGAATGTCGCTCTCGAGTTTTTCAACGACCATGTAGTATGTATCAAGAAGTTCTTCGATAGCATCGTCGGTAACTGGCATCTTTGCATGGGTTCTCGCCAAAGACATCAAAGATGACCTTGTCAAGATTCCGCCACCTTGGCCAACCACTAAAGTTTCACTTTCTTCGACCACATCTATGGATTCTGCGTCACTATCCTCGTCATCTAAGCCCATCCCCGATACTGCAATCTCAAGATGGCGTGGTTTTATTGTAGCCACTCTATCTTTTTCTGCTGCTGCTTCGGAATGCTTGATAATTTTTGCAAGATGTTTCTCTACATGTTCAATTCCCGCTTGAACTGCTGCTGAGCCAACAGACTCTATATTCGAGAGTTGTTCAATCATCAGTTCACGTGTTCGGTTATAGTTCAGCCTAGTCCGTTCAGGGTCATCTAGAGTTTTGCGTTCCGGATCTTGAGCCAAAGTATCAGACTCCATTTGAGGTACTACTCTGGTAATTTCTTGACACATCAACTCTACGAGTTTGTCTTTAACTGCCCCAGAAAGACGCATGTCGGTGTAATTAGAAGCGACGGCTCCAATGTGCCCAGAGGAATACGGTTTAGCGGCCATACATAGAGCGTGTGGCATACGATTATTGAACCAATTGCTCATAATCTAATTTCTTTAGGACATATGATTTCTCTACCGAGGTTTCTACTTCACTAAAATTAGTTGACGGCAATAGTATATCATAACACATCAAGATTATCGTGGTTAGAATGAAGAAAAAGTTCAATCCTTATTCAAATTGTCACACTTCTGAAATAAATTTCTCTCCGTGTGTCTCTAATCTAGTCAAGCATTTCATCTCTTCAGAGGTCCTAATCCAAGTATCTTCAACACCGATGCTACCTTCGAAATATACTACTTTTGGCTCGATTGCCATCGTTCCGCCAATCGGAAGTTGGCGATTAAATCCTTTTGCAACTACGGGTGATTCGTCTAGTTGTAATCCGACAGAATGACCTAAAAATCTGCTTTGGTCTGGTTTCATACCCATTAAATTATCCTCGTATCCCAATTGGCAAGCAGCCTGTGAACCTTTTTCCCAAGCCATTGAACAATCTTCCCCGTTTGCTAAAGAAGATACTACTACATCGCTGACCTCTAGCATATGTTCGAGTCTGTCATGCCACTCTTGTGATAGTTTACCGACACTGAACATTCGAGTTTTATCAACTACATACCCTCGGTGAACATGTACTAAATCAACGAGGATTGGTTCGTTCGATTTTATTTTATTAAATCCAGAACCCATTCCGGCCAATGGATGAGCGCCTGTACCACCTACA
>JABIUA010000003.1 GCA_018667575.1 Methanobacteriota archaeon
CTGAAATTCTATTTCGAATATGCTGATGTAAAGAGATTATTGCATCTCTTTGTGCATCCATCTCCTCAAGGATATTGCTTAATTCAGCAAGGTGAGAAACTCCTTCTCCCACAGAGATCTTCTTCCTTCCACTGACAGTCTCAGCAACCTTCAAACTATTTTCTGGAAGAGTTTTTGAGAGCCTCATAGGGCCACCTAGTGGTAGTTTTCGTTGTTCACAGTGAAACAAGTCCGGCCCCAAATCGATTCGTAAGGAAATTGATTTTTGAACAGAATAAATGGTTCTTGGTGGGCCACCTTTGTTACTTGGAACCTTCATTTTAGCGACAAAGTCTCCCTTTTCTAATTCTTTTAGATGTTTCATAATTGCTTGTTGACTAACTCCAATCAAATCTGCTAATTGCATTGGATAGTGAGGTTCTCTAACAAGCCTCTCTAAAATTTGCCTACGCACCTTGTTTTGGAGAATAGATAATGCAAGGTCAACATCAACCATACTGCTCAACCTAAGGTTACCTAGAGGGCACACCCTTTTGAATGCGTCGAAACATCAGAAAAGGATACCTCTAAAGATAGAGTAACTCAAAAGACCCATTCCGATTAGTAATAATGGCGTTGTTATTCCGCTTTTCAATGTCGCTTCATACTCCCAATCTACAGAGAATTGTTGTAGAGATTGACTATCATCTCCTCCGGCCACAAAGCGATATTCTCCCGGTTCAGGAGTCCACTGAATCTCTCCGTTAGATGAGTCTCCTCCCTCGATTAGAGTGACAGAGTTTTTTGTACATTTGTAATAATCATTTTTTAGTTCACAGTTTTCGACTTGATCGGCTTCTGCAATTCCAATCCATACTCCCTCCTTAGCCCATGAAATATCTACAATAACATCTGCAGCAATAGCCTCAGCAGGAATCTCTAAGATTTCAACTGACATGCCCCAGTAACAAGTTACTTCTTCATCTCCAGGCAATAGCGTTCCTTCATCGGTTATTTCACACGGGGGGAGCATAGTTTCAACACTATCAGATTCTGCTAGTTCGTTATTTATTCCAACTATTGAAACAATCAAAAGTATGGAACCTATGATTCCAGCAGCGATACGAAAATATTTTTCCATATTAATCACTCATAGTTCATCCCAATCTTTCCAAGCACCTGCTTTAGATTGGCTATCCTTTGACTTAGTTGATTTACTTATATCGGCATGATTAACCATTTGTTTCGAATCTTTTGAGGAGAATTGCTCATCATCTCCTGAATCCCAGAAGGCTATATCCTTAGAATTACTAGTTTCTGTTGGATTTGTTTTATCCATTTGTTGTTGATTAAAGTCAGCAAATGGGTCACTCACTCGCTTCTGTGCTTCATCTACATCGCCTTTCATCAGAGCAAATACTTGGTCAGTCGTGAGTAGGGTGCCGTTTTCGACACTTTCACGCCCATCGACGAAGTCTTCCGATTTCGATATACCAGTATCAGCAAATGGATTTTCTATCGCTTGAACATTGTTAGTTTGCTCCATTTTCTTAACCGTTTCAGGAGTTAAGTCGGTAAGAGGCATTATCATTCCGTCATAGTTAATCATCATAACTTTTGATTTATTCCTGTTAGAAATGTAAAGGATTAGAGCGATAGGAAGTGCGATTAAACCAAAGCAACATAGTCCTCCTCCAGCGATAAGTCCAATCTCTCCGAAGATATTCCACTGTGCTTCATCGACGTCTACCAACCAAATAGTAACATCTTCACAACCATTTTGTTCAGAACAATCCATAGTCAATACATATTCGCCTTCTTCACTAACTTTCCAGCCTTCTATGATAGCATACTCTTCACCACTTGTATCCATAGGTTGCCAGTCAGTTGCACATGAAGTTGATTCTAGTGATTCACTGGCAGGTGACGAGCCTTGCATCTTAGTCAATGATAGATTTCCATAGCCACTATCTGAAATACCAACAGCAACGTGACATCCAGAATCCAACTCTCCAATCTCGCTATTATCTCCAGTAACAATAATTTCACTTACATTTCTTGGACTAAACACATTATCAATCGAGTTACCTTGACTAAAAAGTACTACAGAGCCAACAAAAATGCAAACTAAACCGAAAATAGCAACGCGCAGAGACCAAGGATTCGCCTGTCCCGAAGCCTTCGCCATGATAATTCGTGTCCATCTTCCCAAATCAATCCTTGCACGGTATCGTCATGCAAGTCCTAATTCTGCTAACTTTTCTGGAAGGTAAGTTTCGGTTACGAAATCTAGACCATATTTAGCAAGAGATTGCTGTTCAGCCTTCTTACCTAATTCTAACATCATATTAATTTGGTCTTGCCACCAACTATCAGCAAATCTAGGGTCTGAAAGTTCAGCATTTAGCGCTTCAACATCTTTCTTTGATAGGTCATCACTTGGAAGGTCATAGGCTACAATATCATCGGCTGTTATTCCAAGGTAAGTTGCACTTGGAGTTGCTAAGTATTCTGAAATATGGGCGGTTTTAATTGCACCATAAGCAATTGAAGCAAATATTCTGAAAGACCACGGGTCACCGTCGAGGAATACAACAACAGGTAAATCCCATTCTTCGCTCATACGCTTAATTATTCGTCGAGTGGACCTTGCAGGCTGACCCTTAAGATGTAGTAAACCGCATCTATATTCTTCATCAAATCCATTTTCTATCAATCTGTCAAACATTCCACCAGTCTCGATGGCCATAATGAAGTCAATATCGTTCTCTAACAACTCGATTTTCTCAGATTCTACGTTATATGGAACACCGTATCCAGAGTCTCCAACATCATCTCTAGCATTGATTCGCATCCACTCACCACGGCGATTTCTTTCACGAAGGGTTAGGTTTCCAATCATCCTAGCACCGTCTTCTTCAGGACGTAATTTGAAATCTTCACGAAGACATTTTGTAACAATTTCTAAATCTTCTGCTAAATTATTAGATTCGTTTTGACTTCCAAATTTACCAAGTCCCCAAGACTCAGAGATATAGTACATTTCTCTTAGAGTGGAGGATTTCCCAGCATCAATCATTTCTTCAATGAACTCAACGACATACAATGCTCTAAGCAATTGTTTTGCAGAACCTAGACTTGTTGCATCTCGAATAGACCTTTTTTTACCATATTTGTAAACTCCTAATTTCGCATCAAATCCAATATTATTTTTTGTCCTAACAGGCAGTGTCATTGTAGGGGGTTCTCCGCCTACGATTTTGTCATACATTTCCTTTACAACTGAGTGCATAGCTTTTTTTGTTTCTTCCGATGAAAATCTTTGAACCATCATAATTCACCTCCAAAAAGAGTACTCTGTCCACTTGGGGGCGGAACTTTTGGTTCTCCTAGAGATGCAATAATTTCGTCTAAGTCAATTTCAGGTGATTCCGAGTCAGCCGTGGAGTCATCACTTGATTCAACTTGCTCACCACTTTCAAGGTTCATTTCTATCATGATATTTTCCTGATTCCTTATTTCTTCGAGATATTTTTCATCCATCTTCATGGCACCAATGACTTCTTGAGAGCCGCGATAGAAGATATCAGTTTCCACCCAATCTCCTTTTTCTAGGCCACTGAGACTGTAGGAGATGACAATTCGTTCACCAGGTTCCAAAGTTTGTAATTTCCATGCCCAAACTCCCATTGCTTCTTTTCTTCCACCAGTGTCATTGTCAACTAATTTTGCACCAGATTTTTCAGGCCAATTTGCCAAAATTGTGTATGCTCTTGAACGTGAAGTGTAATTGTATAATGTGATAGAGACATCAGTTTGCTTGGTTTCTTTATTCCATACAGTACTAGTTTCTCCAATTACTGCAGACATAATCCTAGTTATCGATCCAGAAAGGTCCGGTATTGGCTTATCTAGAATCTCTGCAGACTTTGCAGCAATCGCAGGTAAAATATCATTTATTAGTTCGAACTTTTCTTGAGTCTTCGCCATCTTCTTCTTCTTCTCGAGGTGCTTTCTAAGGCCACGACCCATTTCTAGCATTGCCTTTCTCGCTTCTTCAATGACTTCTTCATTTTCAGCCAATGCCTCTTTCGCTTCAGATGTAAATTGAACATTCGTACTAGCTAAGTGTACTAGAATTGCAGCAGGTCCCTTCGGTACTCCTTTAGCACCGGGTTGGTCCAATCCGTATTGCCGCCAATCTACACTTTCAATAGCCTTGGTCAAAAGGCAACCACCTTGTTGGTACATTAGAGGAACTCGATTTGCAAATCTGAGAACTTCTACAGCCTTATCAGCAGGCATGTTCCCTCCAAAGATTAGTCCAACTTCTATTTGGTAAGGATTACCTTGAGAAACGTTTGGTGCTCTTGTCATGGTGGATATAAATCTTGAATCAATAGTTTTTGATAGACCTTTTTTGATAAGCATTTCTTCAATTGGCGAGAGACAATTTGTTGGGGGATTTAACATCTTGACAGGCTTTCCATTGAACATTTTTTCTCCTTGGAATGCCTCGAGTAAAGCACGAATATGGTCTGGTTTCATCTGTTTTGGCTTTACACCGACATCGAGTTCAGCAGCAGCGCATAATTCCTTAGCAGCTCTGTTGGAAACTCCAGAGAAATTCATTCGAAGAAAAACCGATAATCTAGAGTCAGTTGACTCGCTGAGCATACGTTGAAGTTGGCCAAGTTCAATTCCATGAGGGTGAGGCTTTATCGATTCTACTTTGGTTGGTAATCTTTCAGTGACTCTAGGCCAATGATGGATTTCACCTTCAGGGTCTATGAAATTAATTTCAGCATGAGGATTAACAATGCTTGTCATTCTAAGGTATTGCCAAACACTCTGTCGGCCTTTTTGGTATTTAGCCTTTAATTGGGTTGTAACTTCTAGACCATGTTGCTTCATAGTTCCATCTTTAAGTTCCCAAAGTTCTCGACCTTGGTTACTCTTAACGGCCTTATTTTTTCTAGTATCCAGTCCAATATCTACGACAGCAGCAGTTGATTCTGTAGAAATTTTAGAACGTACATGAGTTGGTTTGCCGGTGGTTAATTGGCTATACATTACAACTCCAGTAATTCCTATTCCTTGTTGACCTCTAGATTGCCTAATAGCATGAAATCTAGATCCGAATAATAACTGTCCAAACACCTTTTCAATACTCTTTTGCGGGATTCCAGGGCCATTATCTTCGACTTTTAATTCAATGATATCTTTCTTTAAATCGAGTTTTTTGATTTGGATATTAATTTCTGGTAGTATACGAGCCTCTTCACAAGCATCGAGCGCATTATCCACGGCTTCCTTGACAGCAGTAATCAAAGACCTTGATAGGGAATCAAACCCAAGAAAATGTTTATTTTTCTCAAAAAATTCAGATATTGCGACTTGTTTTTGATTGGATGCGAGTTTTTGTGCTATACCAGCCATACTTAGACCTCCACATCTGGTCCTCCTTCGTCCCAATGACGTCGGGCCAGTAGTGATATTGTTACTCGCATCTCGACGGTTTTTAATCCTAATACTATCGTTAATCAATCAACGCCCATTTCTGGACCTCTATTCATTTTCGAATGAGGCGATATTTTTAGAAATTTTATGACTTCTGATTACTAACCAAATTGTTAGTATAAATGAGATGATTAGACTAATTGTATAACTTGGACCTTTTTCTTTAGTTTCGATTACTCCTGCAATTATCCTTGTTTGTGAACCCCACCAGACATACATTATCGATGGTACAATCATAGCCAAGTTACCAATTAGATAATGCTTTAACTTTATTTCAGTAGCCCCAAAAGCGTAATTCAACAATCCATATGGAATTATTAAGCTAACTCGAGTCAACGCTACAGTCTTCCATTTATCAGTGATTATGGCATTCTCAAGTCCCATTAATTTTGGATTTTGTTTTAATAATTTTTGAGCGAAAGGATTGAGCCACTTTTTTGCTAATAGGAATGGAATTATTGCGGCTATCATCGAACCAAGCCAGGCAACAAATACTCCGAGGGAGAAACCAAATAGAATTCCTGATAGATATTTATGGAAACTAGCAGGTATAACTAAAACTCCAAAAACGATGTATAGGAGGATGAATACAGTAATTCCCTTAATTCCCGAATCTGTAAACCAAGACATTTGTTCAATTATTTGAGATAATAGAATTTGAGTAATACTCATTGAAAGAATAATTCCACCAATGACAATCAATATGCCAGATGATGCAATCTTCATCTTCATTGAAATCAACTAAACAGGCTTTCATTCCATGAAGTAATGACGCCTGTGAAAGCAGACGCTGCTACAGTCAGTGGACTTGCCAAGTATAGTTTCCCAGGTCCAGAACGTCCTTGGAAATTCCTGTTTATTGCCGAAACGCTAACTTGTTCTGGTGTTGTTGAAACACCTGGGCCAGCGCCGATACAAGCACCACACCCAGGGTCGATTAACTTCACACCTACTCGCTCGAATAATTCATGCCATCCTTTCTTTTCTGCTAACTCTTTGACAGGTCCTGAACCGTATTGGATAAAGAATTCAACACCGTCATGAACCTTGAGTCCAGCATTTTCAGCCGCTTGACATACTTCAGCATAGTAAGCAACGTCATCTTCTTTTCCAGCAGTACACGAGCCGCCATATGCAATATCGATCTTAACTTCACCAATTTCAGAGATATATGCTCCATTTGTTGGGTCGCTTGGAATTCCTTTATCAGGGTCTCCAGGGTGAGCAACCATAGGTTTGATTTGGTTGAGGTCAATCATATGAACTCCACCATCATACACTGCCTCGTCATCTGGTGAAACACTCATTGATCTCTGCTGTTCAATGTCTAGATTTGGCTGTGACTTTTTCATCCAATCATACAGGGAATCATCTGCTTCACAAATCCCAGTTCTTCCAGAGCATTCCGTGGCCATGTTACAAAGCGTCGCTCTTTCGTCTACAGATAAGCTTGCTAAGCCGGTTCCGCCAAATTCCATACTCCTATTCAAAGTCAATTCTTTTCTTGCATGGTCTGCAAGAATGTATAGGATTACATCTTTTGCAGTACAACCATGAGATAATGTTCCGGTCAACTCGAATCGGATTGATTCAGGAACTTTCACGAAAGTAAATCCAGCACTGATAAGATTTGCATATTCAGTGGCGCCAACTCCCCACGTCAATGCATTAGATGCTCCACCCATACAGGTATGCGAATCAGTCGCTTGAATAAAATCTCCAACTTCAATAAATTCTTCTCTAGCAACTTGGTGACAAATTCCTGGTGAAACGCCGTCTACTGCCGAGTAGTCTCTTACCAGTGTGTGCTTTTGGAAACTATTTTGTAGGTCTCTGAGAGTTTGAACCTTGTCCATAAATGGAACAAACTTTGGATTATGGTGGGCATATAGTAAATGGTCTTCAAACACAGCATACTTATCTGGATTAGGCAAACTGTAGTCTTCTCCATATTCCTGCTTTAGAAATGTATGAACCTGAGCAGTAGTAAACTCGTGAGAATAACCGCCTTGAACCTGTGCAATCACAGGGTCATTTGGCTTTACACATTGACTGGAGTCTTGCCCGACTAGATTACGAGCAATAATTTTCTCTGCCATATTCATTGGTCTTACGGGGGTTTCGATTGGAGGGAGTATGAGTTCTCCTTTCTGTAATGATTTAGCGAATGGAAATAGGCCACCCTTTTCAATAACCAATTTTGTAACATTATCATATCTGCTAGTAAATTCTTGCAGAGAGATTTCTTCTCCATTTTGTAATCTTTCAAGCATAGAGTAATCGCCCATCAATTGTCCAAGATTGATATTGTTTCTTTCATGGATTGGGGCGAAAGAAGAAGCAATTACGATATTTATTCCAGCCCATCGCTCACACTGAGCGGCGGTTTCTCTACTCGAGCCAGTGCCTTTTCTTTGGCCAGAAACAATTACTTCGAAATTCCCATCTATCAATGCATTCTCTCTAAAGACCCGCAATCCATTATGTTGTAAGCCTGCATAAGCATTTTTTGCGATTTCGGAGGGGTCATGGTCAAAACAAACCCATGCCGGAGTCATGACATCTGTATTGATATCATCAAGCAGATCTTCAGGGCTAATGTCGCTCATATGAAGGTTCAGACCATCATATAATTGCTGTTTGATAAGATCTAAATCCTTAGTTAGAAATAAAACACGCTTATTTTTTGCGAGCGCAATTTTTTGGGGGGGCCAATTTTCACGCATAGCAACCATTCTTTCGCAAAATGCATCCATGTATAACGGTTCTTCCTTGACTTATAAGGGAATAAATCAAAATACTATTTTATATTTGAATAATAATGATTATTTTGTAGTAATTTACTAATTTTTGTAAAAGTCACTTTTGCGTAACCTTCATATAAGTTCGTCTAAGGGATTAAGAGTGTTGCCCTTAATATAGGGTAATTTATGAGAGAGGGAATAATATGGATGAACAACAACAAGTAGAAGATATTGTAAAATGCAGTGACTGTGGAAGTAGAAGTTTGACACGTGATGAAACACGTGGTGAGGTCGTTTGTGACGACTGTGGATTGGTTTTAGAAGATAATGTAATTGATCAAGGCGCAGAATGGAGAGTTTTCTCACCAGAGCAAGGAGACCAAAGAGCCCGTACTGGTGCACCTATGACTGTCATGCTCCACGACAAAGGATTGTCCACCGATATCGATTGGCAAAACAAAGACTACTCTGGAAAAACAATTAATTCTAGATATAGATCACAATTCTACAGAATGAGGAAATGGCAGAAGCGAAGCCGTGTTTCAAACGCTACAGAGAGAAATCTCGCAATGGCTCTAGCGGAATTGGATAGAATGGCAAGTCGCCTAGAATTACCAAAATCCGTTAGAGAAGCAGCGGCTGTAAACTACAAGAAAGCAGTGGACAAGCGTTTGATTCGTGGTCGTTCCATCGAAGGAGTTGCAGCAGCGTCAC
Source organism: Methanobacteriota archaeon (assembly GCA_018667575.1). Classification (GTDB taxonomy): domain Archaea; phylum Thermoplasmatota; class Poseidoniia; order Poseidoniales; family Poseidoniaceae; genus MGIIa-L1. The sequence continues at coordinate 8,958 of JABIUA010000003.1, forward strand.
TTTATGCAGCATGTAGACAATGTGGTGTACCACGTACTCTTGATGAGATTGGGCAAGCATCTCGTACAGGCAGAAAAGAAATTGGCCGTACATACAGATTCATGGTTAGAGAATTGAAGATGAAGATAATGCCAACTGGACCAGAAGATTATATCTCAAGATTCTGTTCAGGATTAGGATTAGATGCTGAAGTTGAAGCTAAGGCATATGAATTGATCAAGGCGGCTCAAGAAAAAGAGTTGACAAGTGGAAGAGGTCCAACAGGTATCGCTGCTTCAATTATCTATATCGCTTCAGTTCTTTGTGGAAAGAGAAGAACTCAAAGAGAAGTCGCAGAAGTTGCTGGAGTTACCGAAGTAACAATCAGAAACCGATACAAAGAATTGATTCAAAACTTGAATATCGAACTAGATATTTGAGTAGTATCTAATATTCGTAGGTGTTTGATCTATGGGAAAGAGTCGGACTAGGCTATCGCAGATTACGTTTGAGAGTGTTGCAACTCTACTCGTTGAAGCCTTGGAAAGGGGAACACAATCTTGGCCGCTTCCAAATCCTCCAATCATAGATAGCGACTTTCCTCCAATACATCCAATATCCCCCCAGGATATAATCGAACAAGGATTAGGCTTACTCCATTCGGACAAAGGGATGTTTGACTCCAAATTGAATTCTGTTGTTGACCTGATTGTACCTCACAGGATGAACTTAACCGACGACCCATTTGAGGTACATCAAAAGTGGTTAGAAAAAAGAGTGGATACAGTATCGGAAAGAATGGTATTCTTAATCGCTACAGAATGGCTTGCGCAATCTCTAGACCCAACAGCGCCTAACACCGATAGGTGGTGGGTAAGTCTGTGTCTAATCAATGGAATGTCTACAGTTCCTAGAGGCCAGCCAGTTCATCAAGGATATCATTTACTAGAGTCTATTGCTTTGGCTGAAAGACCAGGTACATGGCATACTCAACCGGAGGCAGGGCCACAAAATGTCGATTGGAATCCACACGCTAAGATTCCTAGAGTGACCAGCGTAGTTGCCCATGAGGAAGGAACTAAATCAGCATCATGGCTATTAGAAAGACTTGAACAAGGCAATGATGATAGACGAGAATTATTGGTTGAATGGACTAGGTTATTATTGGAAAGACCCGCTTTGATCGAATCGCTAAAGTTGTCTGAAATACTTATGCGTAGAGCCCTAGATCCATCGGTTGAAGTTGCAGTAAAAATCACATTATGTTTAGCCAAGTTAACAGATTACGATAGAGAGATTGGTTTAGCTCTAAGCCAAAGACTAGCCCAGAGGGAGGAAGTAGAGATTAGACGTGCAATGGCAGACGTTTTGACTAGACTTTTCCGCCGTCTTTCAACCGATGCGTTACCATTATTCGAAAAAATGCTAGGTGATGATGACGAAGTAGTCCTTGCCGCAGCTAGTTCAACAGTTGGTGATTTGAAATTCTTCGATACAGATTTATGGGCAGATAAAATGCTAGAACTCAGTAATCATCAATTGCCTCTAGTTAGAAGAAATCTAGTTCAGGGATTAAGAGATTATATCGAAATGTTCCCAGAAGACCAGAGAAATATTTTGCCAACATTATGGCAAGATGGAGATGATGTCGTTCGAACTAGAATGAGAGAATTACTGATTAGAATGGAAGAGGTTTCTTCAGAACATTTTTCTGGTAGAATTACTGATTTACAAGAAAAGGGTTGTTCATTAGAATCATTATGGGAACATCTCAGATTGAGACGACCTGAAAGAGCAGAAGTTTGGACTGAGTGGCTATCAAATGGCGGAGAGTTACCTGAAGTGGCAGTATCTGAACGTCATAAAAGCACTATGCAAGCGCCAAGCGAACTTCCTGACCTCAACGATGCACTTGAGACATTAGACCAAGAGTTAGGTTTCTTGGACTAATCATTCCTGCTCAAGAACTTCTTTTTCAGATAAAGGTCCATTCACAACCAACCAGACATAGGTTGCGTTCAATATAGAAAGGGAGCCCATCAACAAGAGAATCATTCCGGTAGTCTTTGGGAAATATTTATCCATTTCTAATTCATTGATTGATATGACAAAAACATAGCACATAATTCCGAATATCATTACAGGGAGCCAACTTGAACCTGGCTTTTTCCATATTTTGATTATTGGAATTACTCCCTTTTGATTAAATGTAAACCTAAACCACGAAATATACAAACAACCTATGCCAATTAATCCAATCACACCTCTTGTGAATGAACGAGAGTCCCATGGACCTTCAGGGGCTAAGTCAAAGAAGGCTTGAACGACACAAATAATACCAGTTAAAGCGAATACTCGCCACTCGATATCCTCGCCCATGACACGGCATGATGGGTTATGCTTGAAAGCATGTGCCTGTTAGCACGATTCATGCCGATAGTTGAGGATGCTTTGATTGTCGCCGGCGGACTTGGAACTAGAATGTACCCAGTAAGTGCATTTTCATCTAAAGAATCTCTTCCCTTGATAGATGTTCCAGTATTGATACATTTGGCTCATGAGGCTAAGGCGGCAGGAGTCAAAAGAATCCATATTATTTCATCTCCAAGCAAAGACTTTTCTCCTCTACTAAGAGACATCCAAGACTTACATTCAAACAGACCAGAACTCGATAAAAATCTGTTTTCATCATTTTCAGATGTTGAGGTTAAAGTACATCTACAGCAACAACAATTAGGCCTTGGCGATGCCATTTCTTGTGCATTAGATGATATTAGTGGCCCATTCTTAGTTCTTTTAGGAGATAATGTGATCCTTGATAATCACGCTTCGACAAAGAATTTTATTCCATCCAATGCTAGTAAACTACTCGTCCAATGCTTTGAAGAAAATAATCTCCCTTGTGGTACGATTTTACCGGTTAATGATGATGAAGTTTCTAATTACGGAGTTGTTCAACTTGAAGGAAATTATGTTAGAAATGTAGTAGAGAAACCTAAATTAGAAGACGCACCTTCAAATTTAGTATTATGTGGAAGATATCTTTTTACTTCCGACGCTAAAGATTTACTCAGAAACGTATACACTGTTGAGAAGTTTGGTGAATTACAATCGATTGAATTACAAAAATACTGGATGCATGGAGTTGGATTTATTGGAGTGCAATTAGAGGGTTTTAGTTGGTATGATTCCGGAAACCCATATTCATGGTTACAAGCCCAAGTCGACCATGCTCTTCAAAGACCGGATATTGCAGATAAATTCCGCGATTGGTTAGAATCTAGATTGAATTGATTACCTTTGACCAGGTTTCCAGAATGATAGTGGAATTGGCGCGATTCCTTGAGCACATCGTAAGGCTAGGTGGTCTGCCCGCTCATTCCATCGATGGCCTCTGTGTGCTTTGACATGCTCCCATTGTATATTACGGATAGAAGAAACTTCTCTCCAGAGGGTTTGAAGGGTTTGGACCAATTTGATATTGGCCTTTGCTTTCCATTTTCCAGTTGCTAGATTTCCGGCATATAGTGAATCAGTTCTAATCACTACAGAGGAGTCATCGCCTTTTACTAGAAGCCATCTCAAGGCTTCAGCAAAGCCCGATAGTTCAGCAGTATTATTCGAACCTACTTCGGCTCCCAGGTAGTTTTCACTTCCTTCGCTAGTAACAACAACCCCGGACATTTCTTCGGCAATTTCACCAGTGCCTTTGCCAAGTCCATTATCGCCTTTTACAATAACAAGTCCCCAAGCGGCAGGGGTATCTTCGTTGACATTTTGATTTACTAAGCAGGAACCATCGACATAAAGACTGATCATTTCTGCCCGATTCAATATTCTCACTCGCCAATTTCAGCCCTATATCCGCTAGCATCCATCAGTGAAGAGAGTCCGCTAGTATCATCCAGTTTCATCTTAATAATCCAGCCATCTCCGTAAGGGCTTGTGTTCATCAACTCAGGGGAATCATCGAGATTATCATTTACAGCAGTGATTTCTCCAGCGAGAGGGGCAAAAATAGGTGAAGCGGATTTGACAGATTCAACAATTGCGAACTCATCCATTTCACCCATTACTTGGCCAACATCTGGTAATTCGATATATACGATGTCGGTTAATGCATGTTGAGCATGGTCTGTAATTCCGATGGTAATTTCATCACCATCAACTTTAATCCATTCGTGTTCTTTAGTATAGTACAAGTCTTCTGGAATCTCACTCATAATAGCATCTCCTAAATATTCCCAATGTTAGGTCATTGATGAATGTTCGTAATTGAGTTTAACAAATTATTCTTGTTCTGAACTTATTTCCATTTCCAAAACTTGGGTTTCTAATTCAGCCCAAGCATTACCGACAGCTGAATCATTCTCTATTTCTTGCATCTCGTTTTGTATTCTCTCGGCCATCTGACCTTCATCTTCATCAGGGAAGTAGGATTTTAGATAATTGTGATTTTGTTTCAGTAATCTAGCAGATACTAAACAAATTAGAGAGAACAACAAGAATATATGGCCGAATCCAAGTACAGAAATCTCCATTCTACCTTGTATTAATCCAAACCCACATGCTAGAATTAAACCAAAACCAGTCCCATAAAGTAGACGTGATGCGGCTTTGGCTGGTTCGTCCATAATAGGTCCAACCTATACTAGTGCATGAAACCAACGCAAATCAGTAGGTTTCTCTCATTAATTTATGAATCTTGTATGGAAGTAGCGCTCTATTTACAGGAGTCACTTCCAAAATTCTACCATCATCTCTTCTTCGAATATCTTGTAAAAGTGGGTGTCGACTTTTCTTGTGTAGTGTTAGTAGCGTTGGCTTGTCCACTTGCAAAGCACTTCTAACACAGTTTACGAAATTTTCACTTTCAACAGAAAATTTGCCGATTTCGTCTATTACTAGAACTTCACACTCTTCTTTAGCATAGTTAATCGCTGGAATAGCAACTTCTTCTAGAGCCTTAAGGTCTAGGCCATATCCTAGTACTCTCAAACGTGAGTCAAAGGTTTTGTGAGCTATTACACCTTCTTCCTCAGTGATAATGTTAATCACTTTGTATCCTAGCCTTTCGCCATTTTCCAGAATAGGTTCAGTTCGCAAACCGCCAACAATTGGCTTTCCAGAAGGATTTCCTCTAATGTTGATTTCTCGTGTGCGCTCGTCAACCAACATTTCGAGAACTTTTTCCATCACGGCCGATTTACCGCTTCTTGGTAAACCAGTTATGCCTATCTTTGGATGTATTCCCATATTAATCAACCTTGACTACGCAGTAGCCAGTGGCTTATCAGTAATAAACAATGTTGTTGACAATTTCCATAACCAGATTTTCCAAAAAGTTCACAGAAAGACCGGAAAAAGACTGAAAACCAACATCATTTGCCGGAATAAGGCATTGTACAAATTAAAGTGAAAGAATTGATTCACATTCATTATACAAATTCAATGTATGTTCTACCCACTCAAATAGTTTAGACATTGTTTCTTTTTCCACTCCAGCCTTTTTAGCAATCGCAGATAATATCCGTAATTCTTTCTTGTCATATTCACCGTCAACCGCAGATAGTAGCGCGCCGTCTCTCAGCGCGAGTTTTAACGCAGTTTCAGATAGAACACTGACGGTTTTATCAAATTCAGGAGGATTATTCAACATATTTCGTATATCCACTCTCATTTCAGGATGTAGCATACATGAGCCCATCAGTGATTCAATCATCATTAATTCTTCTTGAACTAATTCGCCATCTATTGAGGCTATTATGACCATCAATTCTGCATGGGCCTTTCGCTCTTCTAAATTCAATTGATTTAGCGAACTGGGAAACAATGGTTTCACTCCGCAAGGTCATTTAGCAAATCATAACCGCTTTGCATCCATGAATAACCTTCTACAGTCCAATTTAGTAGTCTTTCAAGAGAATCCTCTGATAGACCTAGGTGGGCGATAATTTCTTTCAAAACTTCACGCTCGTCATCGTCTACTTCACCATCAGCAGCAGCCATCAGTACAGCATCACGTAGCGCTAATCGACCGGCTTCATCACTTAGTCCAGCAAGACATTCGTCTAGTGAAGGTGGAGATTTCAGTGCCTCTCTAATCATCGACCGTTGATTTGGCGATAAAAGGGCGGTTCCAAGACGTTGTTCAAACATAGCCATTTCATCTACAGTCAATTCATTGTCAACTCTGGCCATAAACGCTAGAAGGCGAGCATAAGAAAAACGCTCTTCGCGAGATAACTTGTGGATAGTGTCGGGCAACATGAATCGAGCGTACAGTTCATCACCAATGAACTTCACGCTATTTTTGATAATTAAATAGCGATATTTGGAGTAATAATTCCAAGCCAAGAATTATTCTTCTTCATCGGTATATCCAAACACAAACCATCTCATTGCAGCCCATGTGAATATTCCCCATACACACATATTAATCAGGAATATCAATCTAATAGGTAAATCAGAAATCACCAACAATGAATCATAACTTAGAGTTGAGAGCACTAAACCAAAGGAATAGACAGACATTGCCCGAAGCAAAGTTTGCTTGATATCTCTTCTACCATCAAATGTAAACCATCTATGTACAAAATGAGCAATTGTACTAGAAAAAACCCAAGACATAGTCCAGATAAACGTCTCTCCAATAAGATCAATTAATGGAGTAACTCTGAAAATTTCCCAAGAAATCCAGAAAATTAGAGTGTTGACGCCACCTGCTGTAGCAAATCTTTGAATTGTACCCCGAGGAAACGCTTCTTTGATTTTTTTATTTTTCAAGAATAAGCCACCCTATTTTAGTCATCTAATGCGACAATATCGCTTGGTTTACCAGTTAGGATATTTCTTAGCGCTGAGTTATCCTTTTGAATCGCATCAAGAATTTCATATTTACAACCCAATTGCTCTGCTAAAACTCCTAGAGCCATGAAATCTTTAGGTAAGCACTTACCACCAAAACCACGCTTTAACCCATGAAGTGGTTCAAGATGGGAATCACCAATTGTTTGAGTCTGTGGCATAGTAATAATTTCTCTAATCTTGTTCCAATCTCCACCAAGATGTTGGCATATGTCATACATTTGGTTAGCGAAAATAACCTTCATTGCATTAAATGAATTCTTGGTATATTTCACTAATTCAGCTTCAGTAGGGGTGACTTGAAATAGATTGTCAGTTTTTATTACCCCCGCTTCTTTGTGTTGTTGAAATACTCTATCTGCGACCTCTTTGTGATGCGTTCCACAAACCAATAGGTCCTGATTAGCAAAGTCTTCTAAACTCCTTCTTTCCACTAAAAACTCTGGAGAATGTGCAATTTTCAAGTGTGAATATTTTTCATGAAATTTTTGCGTAGTCCCTGGTATCACAGTACTTTTGATTACGGCTGTAAAGCCATCAGGCAGAGAATCTAATATTTCTTCAACAATTTTCGTATCACAAGCCCCAGTTTCAGGATGCGGAGGCGTTGGTACTGCTATGTAAGCAAAATCCACATTGTCGATAACTATCGAGATATCAGTACCTCTTGACGGGTCGTGAATAAATAATTCATGGTGGTCTGCAAAACAATGTTCGATAGCTCCACCGACCATTCCAGCGCCGATAATTCCCACTTTCATATTTTGAGGCAAGAAGGCATGATGTATGGTGATTTCTATTATTCAATAAGCGGGTTTGGGTTTAGTTTACCTTCTTAATTCAATCATCATCAGAATATAATTCCTTTACTGCTCCATCTTTGGCATTACGTTCGAACCATTCTGTTTTAACTAAATCTCCAAGTTTATCAACACCAGCTTCGATTAAATCTTTATCTTTTGATTCAGATTCAATCCATCTTTTTCCAGAAATCTCGGCATATTTTTCATTTGCCTCTTGTATCAAAGACTCTCCTACAGTTATTTCTTCTAAAATATCATCATAATCCTTATTTTTCATTGCATCAATACGCTGATTGTCTTTGTTCAATGATTTTGAAAACACTCCACTAGTAGGTCCTTTATCGTCGAAACCTCTTGAACGACGATGTTTCTTGTTGGTGAAAGCAGCCTCTATTTTTTCGAATTCTCCTTTTTTGTATAGCGCTATTGTATTCTGGAATTCTGCAAAATCACGCTCTAAGTCGATTTCAAACTTTTTTGCGAAGTCTCTCACTTCGATATTCTTTTTATTCTGAATCAATGTATAATTTAGGCCAAGAAGTACCATCAGTGCGAGTATGGTTATGATTCTAAAATTCAATTCTATGAAGTAGAAAAGAGCGAGTAAACTACAACCGATAATTAGGATACTAGTAATCAATAACGTCATGTTAAGGCGGTATATTCGATTGATGAATCGATCATATTCCGAACTATAATCCATATTCTCAGCCTTTATTGATTATTGAATTTAGAGTTACTTCGAGATCTTCCTTGTGTAAACTTTCTTCATTCCATCGTAGTGATTTAATTGCAGTAATTTCGCTAGCCTTAATCGAATTGCTCATTCTATCAAAAGCAAACTGTATCAGTAATCCCATCAAAAGCAAGGCTGCTAGACCGAAATGCCAAGAAGTGAAATACCCAATAAGAACTGATACTATTATGGCCTGTACAATTGCAAAGATTCCGCGGAATAACATTCTTTTCTTTGATTTGATAGTATCTAGTAATCGTTGAGCGGCTTGTTTGCGAGTCATCGTCATAACAAATCCTCAGCATAGTGTAGAAAAATTCAAATTAAAATGAAACAATCATCATCGATTTCAACGATTGAACCATTCATCAGCAAGTGTTCTAGTGCTTCATCTATCTCTTCGTATGACACTCCTCTTGAATCCATCTCAGAGACAATTTTTCCTAGTGTGGCAACCGGTTCTCCTTTTGCAATTTCTGACTCGATAGTCATCAATAGTAATTGACAAGCAACAGCCAAGAGCGGGTCGTCTCCTTGACTATCTGGTAGTAATTCAAGGAAGGTGTTTACAGGATGAGATTCGGATAGACCAGACTCTTCACTATCTACTGCTCTAGCGCCAAGCCCTAGCATGGATTTGTCATAATCTAGGTCGAAGCAGTCAAACAAATTTCGTTGTCCAGAATCGATCAGTTCTGCAGTACTGGGGTTGAGTCTTTTCGCTATATCTTCCAATCGTTTTAATCGTTGTTCAGATATCTTCTTTTCACGAGCGATGTCAGAAGAAATCAATTCCATTGCCATTGTAGCTTGTTGTTTTAACCAAGCCTCTAAGGTCCACATTGGGTCTAAGCCACTCATTACTCCACAGAGCCTTTGAATCTCCTCGGGCATTGAATCGATATGAAGTGGCTCATCTCTCATACATATGTTTGATTGGTGACAGCCTATGAAGACTCGGTTTGTATTAAGTCAAAAAAGAGTTTTATCAAGGTTTAGAAATTAGTTTTTCAAATCAACTTTGAGTTCTATTTTTCCATTCTTGTTCAAACTGGGCCCACATCTCTTGTTCGAGTTGTACACGTATTTGAGCTTCCATTTGGGGTTGTAATTCAATAATCAATTGTTCTTGAATTTCATATGCCATTGTTTGCCTTACATGAGCCTCTGTGGCACGTATTAATTCTTCCCGTTCCCGTTCAAGCAACTCAGGAGAACTGCCGTTATTTTCATTTTTATTTCTATTTATTTCTGCTTGTACTACGCGCTCGATTTCACTCATCAACCTCTTGACAACAGCTAATTCCCATTCCTCTCTAGCGCTCGGCGTCAACATACGCGATGCTTCATTTTTCAAAGTCTGAACAATACGAGCCCGAACCGGGTTTCCAATCTCAAAGTCATGTGCTCCCGAGACAAAGCCAACTAGAGCATCTAACCACTCCTCTTCCTCAAGTTCATGGCCACAACCAGGGCAGGATATTTCAAAGGAATCAACTGCGAGTAGATTTTCTTCTATGATGGCTTCTTTCTTACCAGCTCTACGTTGTGGGGCTGGAGTTTCATCTAAATCAAATGAAATACTGGTGCCAAAAGTGCCTTTTTTTGGGTTTATTTCAGGTTCACGGACCATCTTCTTCATATCTCACCTATTTTGGTGAGATAAAAGTTTTACGCCGACAATAATTATTTTTTCACTTTTAGATAATTTAACTAGACAATTCAACAAGTGATTGATTAATGTGTTTTAGTGTAAGACGTAAATTATTATCATTGTCAAACGGTAACTGTAAAACTTCTTCTGGATCTTCAAACATCGAGACTAGGTTTTTCGCTACACGTGTAATCTCATCAACAATAGTGATGCTTCCCATCTTTGCAGACCTTGAAAGCGGATTAAGGTCTACAACAATTACAGTTTTACCCATTGCAACTAATGCTTCGCATCTGTCTCCATCTTCTAAGGGAACCAGAATTACATCGCTTAGGAAAATTCCATTGTGACAACATTTGGCTCTAGGTCCTTCAAGCCCAGGTATTCGTGCATCAGGTGAAGCTCCGAGAATCTCCACATTCAAACCAAATTTTTGTTTGACCTCTTCGAGATGATTCAGCAATACTGACATCCTTTCTGGGGTTCGATAAAAAATATTAACTTCTATTGGACAATCAAGAAGAGAGGCAAGTTTCATCAACTCTTCTCCAGCAAGTGCGGTTGTATTACCATTGACACTTATCACTGGATTATTAGCTATCTTTAACCGGTACAGGGCATGCTTTGTTGCAGTCATTGCGGTTTCGATAGTCTTCTCTCCAATCAGATAGTCGTAAGCTTCTCCTCTTCCATGTGCGATTAGCGCGCTTTCAGCCAACATTCCCTTTTGTGCAGCACTTTCCAAAAGATGCCTTTTCAGTAAGGAATCATATCTTGGATGGCTCGGGTCAGCGGCGAAATCTTCCATATTTATTCACCCGGCTAATTTAGTAGCATAGAGAGGTCTAGAGGGGCAACCCCTCGATTTAGGGCACTTGTTGAAAGAACATCTAGTCCACATTCATACCAATCGGTAAGGCTCTCAAAGATAATCCCTCCACTGGCTTCAAGAATTACACTTTCCCTTAACCCCATATCTACTATTTGAGAGGCCACATCGTTACTTCTTTCAGGGCCAAAATTATCTAACATTATGACTAGTTTTGGTTTATCTTCAATTTCTAGTTGATTCCAAATTGCAGCAGCAGTAATTGCTTCTTTTTCTTCTCGAACTTCAATTTCCAGAAATGCTCCAATCTCGGAGAGTTCAATATTTTGTAGATAGTTGGCGATTCTGGAACTATGGTCATCTAATTCAGGCATCATAGTGGCAAGGTCATTTTCCTTTATCATTTTAGCATCGTATTTGTTTAATCGGTGAGTAAACCCTCCACCCATATGAACGGCCCACTTATCCAATAGGCCCCATACAGTTTTTCTTGTACAGGCAATTTGCCCTTTAGCCAATGAAGTCCAACGTTTTGTTTCTGTAGCGATCCCTGAAAGTTGCCCTAAAATATTGAGGATACTTCTTTCAACTCCTAATAATGTCTCTCTATCGCCATTTAATTCCGCGATTTCTTCACCTAATGATACCTTTTTTCCGTCGGTTGCAAACCAAGAGATTTGAATCGATGGAGCCCAAATTTGAATGAGATGGTCCACCATTGATGTACCAATTATCAAACCATCACCTTTTGCGATAATTTTTGCACTAGTCTTGTCGCTACCACCCATGAAAGGCATTTCAATACCATCATCAACCAGTATTGTACTAATCCATCTGTCCATGCTGGACAATAACATTCGGCTCGGGCCTTCCTCAGCGGTCCACAATAAGTGGCCACGGTCATGTGGCAATTGGTTACTAGCCGCCATGATTGATGCTAAGAGTTCTCCATCTTCAAATCCCCTATCATTGGAAATCTCTGATTTTCTTTATATTTCACACATATTCATCATAGTATTCATGCATCTAATCGGTTTGCCTATGTATGGGAAGGATATGTCAGATACACTGATTGGCGGACATATTACTCTACTTTTTACCGTTGAAAAAGATGGTCGTTTATTGAGAAATCAAGGTAGTAGGGGGGCTGGTTTCAATGTTGAGCATGGCGTAAGAGCCACAGTTTCTCAAATTAAAAATCATAATAATGGCCAAGAAATCATTCTTTCAGCCGGCTCTTCTTTGGATAAGAAAATAGATTCTAAGAATGGAAAAATCGAGGTAAGTGTATTTGACATGCACGGTCAAGAGATGGTAGATTCAACCGCTATCTACATTGATTTGGTGGAAGAACTTAGGCATGCTAAATTGTTGAAAAATAATAATTCATATTCCATCATAGTGAACTTAGATCTCCCTACAAGCCAAGGTTTTGGTATGTCTGCAGCTGGTCTTGTAGCAGTTGCTTATGCTTTTAGAGAATTAACTGGAAAGGGTCTTGCTGGACAATATCTACGATTATGTCACCGAATAGAAAGAATGCATGGTTCTGGTTTAGGCGACGTTTTAGGAATCTCAGCAGGCGGTGTTGAAATTAGACTTCAAGCCGGAGCGCCAGGTGCTTCGGGGCGGGCATTAGGATTTGCTTGCCCACAGCAGATTCTATTGGTTTGGCAACCTTCTGAGAAACGCCACACTTCGAAGTATATCGACGATGCAGAATGGCAAAATAAAATCACCCTTGCAGGGCAAAGAGCAGTTAATAATCTCAAAAGCGAGTCATGGGGTCATTCACAATGGAATGAAATTTTGAAACAGTCTAGGATTTTTGCTCAGGAATCAGATTTACTTGATGAGCCAGAAAGAAAGCATTTGCTCAGTACGGTTAGAGACATAGTTAGAGAACTCGAATTACAAACCAAAGTCAGTATTAGGCTTTGTATGCTGGGCGTTTCATTAGCAATATTACCCAGAGAATTATCAAAACCTTTGAAGAAAGAAGAGCTAGAATTAATCTCTAAACAATTAGATTCACTCGATATAGGTTCAAAGATGACTAAGATTTCATGAAGAATCTATGTTTAAACGAGATACATCTAGTGTGTCAGCATCCAATAATGTGCAGCCAGGAATGAATAAATTTTCACTAAATCCATGTCGATAAACGATTGCTCCACTACCCCATTCTTCGATATAGCGATTCATTTGCTTGACCATTTTCTTACGTTGGAAATCAACATCAGCACCATAGAAGTGCTTTGCATCAATCCAAGCAATCGGCTTTCCATTAATTTCAACATGGTCGAGTAATAATATGTCGGGAGTTCTAACTGGCCTGCCGAGTTCTTTCTTTTGCTCAGTTACCATTTCTGGCTGTTTTCTAATTCTAACCCCCTTTGATTCGAACCAATCAGACAGAATGTCCTCGAATAAATCTGCACGAATATGGGTTTCAGTTTGGTCAACATTTGAAACTCGATCAGCTGCTTCAGCCATTTCAAATTCTTCACGTTCTCTTGTCGAAAGCTTACTTGGCGTACGCAATGATTCTTTTATTCTAGACTTAGACCATCTTTTCTCTGCTAGTATAACCCTAAAAATATTCATTGGCGGGAAATCAAATCTTTTTGACAAGTCTACTACATTCACCCCTTCATTGTATAATCTTAGTAATACCTTTGAGCGCGATTTTAGTCTGCCATGGCCATATACTGTTTTTTGTTGTAAAAGGGCAGAGCGCAAAGATAGGACTTGGTCTAGGGTCATATTTCTATTTTTGACAATCTCTGCAATTTCATCAACACGAGCATCATCGAGCCAGCCAAATTCACCCTTACGTATTACGACTTTTGCCATCTCAGCTTCCTCTTTTAGTGGCACTGGCGAAGTTGGCCATGAGAAAGAGAACTCGCGAGGAATAATTTTCTCTTCTGGAAAGCCCATCAAAGGAGGGGTAATGGTAAAGCGTTGCAATGCCTTTTCTTCCATTTCCTGGACTATCTTTTTATTTCGCTCGATACGATTTTGTTTGGGAGTAGTTCCATATGGTCTACTTTTGGAGTGATTTCTAGGTCCCCTGTTAGAATATTTCTTCTTCTTATCATTGCCCTTGGACGGAGATTTTCCTTGGTTACTTCTCTCTGCCACAATACGAGGTTATCGACGGCCCTCCATGAATACTACGATTGATTACTCTTCTTCATGCAACTTTTGAGCAATCGGTTTCATCTTAATAATGGCATTCTCTGCTAAGTCATTCAACCATTGTTTAGCAATTTGCTTAGCACTGTTGGCTACTTTTTTGCTAAATATTTTCGACCATTTACTAGTTTGCCACCAAGCAGCGATTTCTATTCCTCCCTCCTCTTGCGATAAGATAGTGATTTCAAGGGACAGAGATTTCAATGCATTACCACTTTTTTTACCGTTTGAGGTTTGACCAAGCCAGTTGAAACGAACCTCGGTGAATTCGGGGTCATTTCCTATACGAATTTTGGTTACTTCCCACATCTCTTCAATTAATTGCTGCCTTTCTAAACGATGTAAATCAAATCTACTTCCTTCTTTTAATTGCCCACGTTCTTCTGATAAGATACGCTGAGCAGTAGAATTCCACTGTGGCCAATTATCTAAATCCATCAAGTTAATTACTACATTACGCGATTGTTCGATACTCAGAATTTTCCGCCAAACGCCATTGGGGGATTGCATAATTACACAACCATTTATCCATAGATTATCGCTGGACTAAGAGGCATTGCCGAGTTAATACGTCCAGATTCATCTAAACTGTCTTCGCTTGAAATAATCACTACTTCTTCTAGTCCAAGTTCCGCTCCCAAGAAATCTTTTCTCTGTGAAAGTAGTTCTAATTCATCCATAGAGCCTGAAATTAGTAATTTAGATTTATCATCCCACTTGAATATTTGAGGTAGCATTTTCTTGCCCCAAAATCCAAAAATTTCTCCAGAGTTTTCTAGTTCTGCTAGTTCAGAATCTTTTAATTTCGACATAAATGACTTAACATTTCCACCTTTGTTAACAAATTCGATTGCCATTACAGCAAGTTTCCTTTTCCACACTGGCGATATGGTTAGAGTAAGTTTTCTTGCAGGACCATCCAAGTGACGTTCAGCAATCGACTTGACTTTACGAGCATTTTCAAGAATATTTCTCATGACATATTCATCATCTAGTGCTGATTGTTCTTTTGTCGTAAGTTTTTCTAGAGGGGAATAAACAGTATTTGCGATAAGAGTATCATTTCCAATTCTCCTCCACCATTCTTCAGCCAAGTGAGGCGTCGATATCGAAAGGAGATGCGACCATACGGAGAGTAGTTGCTTTCCTAATTCGCCATTATTTCCGCCACGTCTTATGTACCAGTTCATGTCTTTGATAAGTTCATAATGGGATATTTCAACGGCCCTTCTCAAATCATAATTATCCATAGATGTTTGAAATTCCTCGACACGTTGCTTCATTCTTGCCTCTAGCCATAAGTCAATTTTACTCTCTTTGTCGCCCCAAGAAAGAATCTGATTTGGAATTGTTAAAAGTTGTAACATTACCCTATGATTGGCTTCTAAGGCTGTGTCCGACCAGTCCATGCCAGCAGTAGGATTTGCAGCAAATAAGATGAACAATCTAACGGTATCAGCACCGAACCTTTCAATCATATCTTCTGGTGAAACAGTATTTCCTAGGGACTTGCTCATCTTTGCAGAGCGCAATCCCAATTCTCCGTTACAATGCGGGCAAGGACTCCCCATGTGGTCGACCGAAAGGGTGATCGAACAGGTTTCACACCATGGCGCTTGCTTGTTGACCATTCCTTGACAGAGTAGTTCATTGAATGGCTCATCAATAGAATGTAGTCCGATGTCACGAAGAGCCTTGGTCCAGAATCGCGCATAGATCAGGTGCATCTGAGCATGTTCGATTCCACCACAGTAGAAATCAACATTCATCCAATGATTGACAATATCTTTCGAGAAACATTGAGAGTTATTTTGTGCATCAGTATAACGCATAAAGTACCATGAAGAATCAACAAAAGTATCCATTGTATCAGTTTCTCTTCTTGCCATAGAGCCACATTTAGGGCATTCCACATTGACAAATTCTTCACAACCAGCCAGTGGATTTCCTTCTCCAAAAGAGACATTTCTTGGTAGTTCGACAGGTAATTGTTCTTCAGGAACAGGTATTACTCCACATTCTTTACAGTGAATAACAGGTATTGGAGTCCCCCAATACCTCTGTCGTGAAACCAACCAAGGCCTAATTTTCCAATTGATTGTTTTATTTCCCTTTCCATCTTTTTCAAGAGCATTGATAACTGCAGCCTTGGCATCCTCTCCGTAAAGGCCATCATATCCTTCAATAGGGGAATTTACCATCCATCCCAGGTCAGTTTCTGCCTTTTTCATTTCTCCAGATGTTTGGTCGTTCTCTTTCATTACCAATGCACGCTTAATTTTGATACCATATTTGCTTGCGAAATCGAAATCCCTTTCATCATGGGCAGGAACAGCCATTACTGCACCAGTTCCATATGATGCAATCACAAAGTTACCAGTCCAAATAGGTATTTTTTCTCCTGTCAATGGGTGAATTGCATTTTTCCCAAGCGGAGCGCCCTTTTTCTTATTCATGTTTTTGATTCTATCAAATTCAGTCATTACAGAAACTTCATCATATAATTCTCGCCATCCGGATTCGAATTCTGTTCCTTCAGCAAATGACTTTGAGAATTCATGCTCGGGTGCTAGAGTGATGAAAGTAGCTCCAAAAAGAGTATCAGGCCTGGTTGTGAATACTTTGATTTCTTCTCCTGAACCTTCTACAGTAAACATTATTTCAGCACCTTCAGAGCGACCAATCCAATCTTTTTGCATTGCAGTAACGTTTTCAGGGAAGTCGATGTCATCTAATCCATCCACTAATTGCTGAGCATATTTTGGAGTATCAAGGAACCATTGGTTCATTTCTTTTTGAATCACAGGTCCATTACATCTCCAGCATCTTCCGGCCTTTATTTGTTCATTGGCAAGAACAGTATTACAGTGTTCACACCAGTTTACAGGTGCAAATTCTTGGTATGCTAGTCCGTTTTCCATGAATTTGGTGAAAAACCATTGATTCCATTTGTAGTAATTAGGGTCATGGCTTTTTACCATTCTTGACCAATCATAAGAGAACCCCATTCGTTTAATTTGTCCAGTAATTGAAGCCATATTCCTTTCTGTGATGTCATAAGGATGTCCACCTTCTTTGATAGCAGCATTTTCCGCTGGCATTCCAAATGAATCAAATCCAACAGGGTACAATACATCATAACCCATCATTCTCTTATATCGGGCGACAGCATCACCAATGGAGTAATTTCTAACATGACCCATATGCATTTTCCCTGAAGGATATGGGTACATTTCCAAACAGTAAAAAGGCGGTTTATCGTCACTTATTTTAGCTTCAAAGATTTTTGACTCAGTCCATTTTTGTTGCCAATAGACTTCATCAACGGTCATATCTTCTTCAGTCAAAGTTACCAACGCCTATCTCCGAGATAATACCGCCACGAAACACCCCCCTTTCAATGACACTCTTGATGAGGGGGTAATCATTCACATAGTACATGGCCAAGAGAATCTCTGTACGGGCTCCCGCTAGAATTGATTTAGCAGGAGGCTGGACGGATGTTCCTAATTATTGTAATCTCAAATCAGGCGAGGTTGTTAACATCGCAATCAATCATTATACTAAATGTGTAATGGATATCGATGATGAGAGAAAAATCAGCCTCTCATATTCAACTGACATGCCAACAGGTTCTGGATTAGGAACCTCTGGTTGTATGAATGTGAGTTTGATTAGCACAATATTAGGCTTAGATTACCAGCCAGAAGAAATCGCTGAATTGGCCTACCAATTTGAGGCTCTTCTCGGTAATAAAGGTGGTAGGCAAGACCAATGGGCTAGCGCAGTTGGAGGAATTAGCCATCTAACATTCAAAGGGGAGAAAGTCGAACAAAGAGCATTGAACCCTTCTAGCGAATTTACTTCTTGGTTGGAAGACAGACTATTACTCTTCAATAGTAAAATTACACATGTTTCGGGCGATTTGCACAATGGCATATGGCAAAAATTCCATCAAGGGGATGAGAATATAGTTGGCGCACTTGATGAATTACGAGATGCAGGATTAGCAATGGCTAGAGCCATCGAAAATGAATCTAAAGATGGAGTCATAAATTCGTTGAAACATGTCATGAACGGCGTAGATTCACTTGGTTTAGAATTCCATGAACCTTTCAGAGCTAACATTCAACCACATGTCTCATCAGGAGATATTGTTGCATGGAAGGCCATGGGTGCTGGTGGCGGAGGGGTAGTAGGAGTTTTATTGTCCGAAGATAGCCTTCGAAATAAAGTGATAGAAGATTTACAATCTAAAAATTGGACACATATTGAATGGAAAATAGACTCAATAGGGCTCAATAGAGAAGAAATCAATCTTTGAAGTCAGCATCAGTTTCTAGAAGGAATAATGCTTCTTTTGTCAACTTATACCGATTTTTAATTCCCATTTTTCTCTTCTCAACAAGACCGAATTTCTGTAGTGTTCTCAAGTGGTGAGATATGAGTTGTTGGCTCTTTTCTAATTTGATAGCAAGTTCCGCTTGAGTAGGGAATTCTCCATATTGATGTTCATTATCTAGTATACTCAGTATCTTACCTTGGAGACTGTTTGGATCAGGAGATAGTGGCGGTATTGGTAGTTCATCTGGATTCATGCCGGGATAAAGAGAATTATTCAAGGGGTAATATCTAACCAATCTGCCATCTCTTAAGCGCCAGATTAACTCCTGTTGTTCTAGTAGTCTTAAGTGATGTGTTATCTGCCCATTGCTCATACCTAATGCGGCCATTAAGGCTCTGAAATGACACCCTGGATTGGCAGTCAAATATCCCATTAGACGACCTCTTTGAAACCGTCCATCAGTTGTCTCCTGCGTCTTACCAATTAGCCCCAATAGCCAGAGACCTGCAGCAGTTGTTGGGATTCTCAAAGATTCGGTATTAATAACAAAGAGACTTAGAATCGCGAACATTGAAGTTGTTGAGACCACAACTACCGTGACCTTTGCAATTTCTTCAGGGGTGATTTCTTCAATTATTGTCGGCTCATCTTCAATTCCAACAACTTGTTCCTCAATAACAATTTTTTCTTCACTGTATACAGAATGAACTTCAATTCCTACTAACTCAAACTGTGTCTGACAGATTTCATCAAAAGACGAACTTTCTGAAACTAAGTAATCACCCTTCCAATTATTCTGTGGTTTCCATGATGGTAATTCCTTTGCATCAACAAGTAAGTATGATCCATCATTGTTGGAAATCATCCAACAGTCATTTTGCCCTGTTCCAATATTTGTCCACTGTCCTTCAATTTGCCATTTTTGAACCTTAAAAACCTCTTTTGTATAATCATAATTATGTGTGAAAGAGTGGCTCTTAGAACCTTCACCTTCAAGAGTATGCTCCATTAACAATATTAAATCGATAGATTCTATGTTTATCATTTGAGGGATAATGATATTGGATTCAAAGTATAAGTTCATAATTTCTCCATTATCATCAATTGGTAAGTTGAAGTAATTACCCGATTTGTAGTCACACGAATTAAATATTGATTCTTCAAATTCTATTGAGTCATCGATGGCAGTAAGAGATATGAAAGCTAGGCATTGTTCATTTATCTTGACGATAGAATTAGTAGGAGAAAGCATGATAGAGGAAGCAATTTCTTCATCGTTGATGACATATTCGCTTTCAAAACCGATAATTTCTTCTGAGCATCCTGGGTTTCTGTAGGATTCTGAATAATCAAACTGGTCAACAATAGTAACAGAGTACTGTGGTATCTCTAAGATTATATTGTAAGTTCCAGAATCTACATAGCAGTTATTTTGGTCTTCTAAATACCATTCAGGCAAATCAAAAGTTAGTATTTCATCAGATTCTAGAGTATGTGAGGTTTGGAAATCCTGACATGAATTTTGTTCCGTCGTATCATAGATTAATTCCGATAAATCATTAACAATATACATCTCAAATATACAGGAATTTGAGAATGTTAGTTCTACGGGTTGTTGATTAATATTTTTCAAGTTCAGTGAATATGATAAGTATGAGATATGGTCACTTTCAATTCCAATATTTTTATTGGAAGTTATCAATATATCATCGCTTAACTGTTCGTAATCCGAAACGAATAAATCATCAGTTTGAATAACTAATTCCTTTGTTAATTCGCCACCCGAAGTCTTCACAGTGACTAAGTTTTCACCCTCAAGTAGTTCACCTCTCTCGATAAATATACCATCGAGGTAAGAATTCTCATATGCGTGCAGAATTAAGTTTCCACCATAACATGAGTTTAACATCCTTTCCAGTCCATTGAATGAGTAAATAAGTTTACAAGACTCTTGAGTAGGTAGTATAATATCCGAGTCGGTCGGATTTGATAGAGTTATACCGATTAAATGGTGTCCTTCTTTGTCATCAGAATTTCCTACAGAGGTCAAATCCAATTCGAGTTCTAGATTTGAATCAAAAGTGATACTTTGTTGGAAGTAAATATTTTGATCTACTCTTAAATTTGTTTTACTGTGGATTAGAGTTACTACATATGTCCCCGAGGGCACTAACTCTCCATTAGAATCGGTAAAATCCCATTGCCAGTTTTGGAAAATTATTGTTTCCATAGGTTCTATTATCAGTTGCTGTTCTTGTTCACGACAATTTACTGAGTTCTCATATATACTGTTCATTTTATCATCTTTGACAATAAAATAAGTGCCACATGAAGGGTCATTGGAGATCGATATTTGGTCTCCATAATTAGTCAATATTGGGTTTATGTCTATCACTTCACCAATTTCATACCACAATTCAAATTGATTATCAAATTCGAGACTTAAATCCTCTAAATCAATTCCTTCTTGAGCAGTAGTATATGGGATGGCAGAGAGGATAAACAGGCCACAAACAAGACCTATCAAGACGCGTGAAGCCTCCGCCATGAGTGTGAGATAATGTCATCACTTGAAAGGTCAGCGGTACATAAATTATGTAAAATATTAGATAAACGTACTTTATAGATAGATTTAGAGTCCTAAATCTTCTAAGTTTATCATAGTTGGAATAGCAGCATCTTGTTCGGCTTTTTGTTGTAATTCATACTGTTTCCATTGTGGAGTTTCAGTTGTAATAGGTTCAATCCAACCCAGAGATTTTGCTTCCTCTAATTGACCACTTGCCACATAATGGTCAATCCAAGCCAATCGACGTTCTTCTTCTTCTGAGAAAGCCATGTCCATCATATTTTCTTCAGCCTTTACTCTCATTAGTTTCTTCTTACCAGCGGCCTTTGCGAACTGAGCCACTATGATTATAGAGAGCAAGAATACGATTACCCCCGACATAATGATTAGCGTTTGACTACCAGAAGTTGAGCCTGATTGACCCGAATCCTCCGAAGAATCATCTTGATTCGGATTTGATTTGATGTTACAAACTACTGATCCAGTCCTACCTTCAGATACTTCAGGATCCCAGGGACAAGGGTCAATTGTATCTGACGCACCATCTCCATCAGAGTCGATACAACCCCACTGGCCGTTGGAAGTTGTCTTCCTCGATGTGCCAGCGACATCAGGGCAATCATCTGGTTGATAAGCGCCCAAGGAGAAATTATCTCCAAAGCCATCGCCATCAATATCACTCCATTGTGATGGCTCTAATATGAAAAAGTCAGGTTTGAAGTAGCCGCTTGCATTATCTCCAAAACCATCTCCATCGGTATCATTCCATTGTTCACTTTCTTCAGGGAAAGCATCACCGAATTGTTCTCTAAGAGTGATTATACGAGTTTGGTCTTGCTCGTCTACTATAGTATAATTTGTCCAGTAGTAATTATCTCCGTACCCATCACCATCTTGGTCAGTCCATTGATTTTCGTCATTAGGAAATACATCATCAACATCAGCCCAGCCGTCGCCATCCAAGTCAGGACAACCGAATCTATTCATCTCCAGTGACTTTCCATATTCAGTTAGACAATCATCGCCTCCTGGCCGGTCTACTTCATCACCATACCCATCGCCGTCTTGGTCAGACCATTGCAGTGGGTTTTCTGGAAAAGCGTCATCAGGGTCAACAAATCCATCACCATCAGTATCAGGGCAACCTCTAGTTGTAGGGTTTGGCGAAGAACCTGCACGAGAGGGGCACATATCGCCATTTACTGCGCCAGTTTGATTATTGTCTCCAAAACCATCACCGTCAATATCACTCCATTGAGTCGGCTCAAATTGGAACGCATCACCATTATTACCGGCCGAATTATCTCCATATCCATCGCCATCAGTATCTCTGCATTGAGTTGGGTCGTCAGGGAAAATATCGGGATTATTTCCATTTTGGTTATCTCCGCCACAATCTAGAGAATCTCCGTCTCTATTTTCCCATTGTGTACTATCATTTGGGAAAGGGTCTCCTTGATTTGAATACCCATCACCATCCGAGTCGAGGCATCCTAATCTATCGATCGACGAAGTACCAAATTCATTTGGACATTCATCAGGATTATTTCCAGTTAGATTCTCTCCATATCCATCTTGGTCTTTATCACACCACTGTGTTGGGTCTAATGGTAATCCGTCAGCTTGGCAATAACCGCTGGCATCAACCGCGCCCCAATTTGCAGTCGGGTCAGACCACCCATCTCCATCACTATCAATACATCCAAATCTATCATATTTTGAATCACCAAAGGTCATAATGCATCCGTCACCAACATCACTCTGCGGATTATCTCCGTACCAGTCGCCGTCACTATCAATCCATTGAGTTCTATCCAAAGGAAACGCATCCACTTCTGTTGCCATGTTAATCAAATCTCCCGGCCACAAACTTGGTCTAATTTCAGTCCAACTCGAGTTTGCGAAATTATCGCCATATCCGTCGCCATCGGTATCATTCCATTGTGTTGGATTATTTGGGTAAGCATCTCCTCTTTGATTAAGATGGAAGAAGTTCTGGTCTTCATCAAAAAAGTAATTGTCTCCATGACCATCACCATCACTATCAATCCACTGCTCGATATCATTAGGAGCCCAATCACCTCCATCAGACCATCCGTCACCATCCCCATCAGGGCATCCGAAGCGGTCTTGTGTTGAACTTCCAGCATCAAGCGGGCACTCATCGGGTTGTAATGCTGGAGCAGGATTATCTCCATATCCATCGTTATCGGTATCATTCCATTGGGTTCCATCAGTAGGGAATGCATCTACAACACCGTCTCCTTGATCTGAAGTATTATACCCATCATTATCTTCATCGATATCAGCAATCCAATAGTGTATGCCTTCATCATTTCGACCATATGCAGTCACTAGTTTCATACCATCTGAACTCCAACTTAATCCATTCACTTGTCCACAGTTATTACCACCACAACCATTTGGTGAAGGGGCTCCAAAGAAATCAACTTGGGCGCCAGAATCAGTATAGAAAATTTTGACTGAGCCACCATCTCCCTGATAGTAAGAATGGCCATTTGCAACCTGTCTACTATCGGCTGAGAAATCTGCAGATAAACAAGAAGAAGTAGTTGTTTTTTCCCATATACGATTTACTCCCGAAGAAGTGAACTCATACATGTCAAAACTAGCACTACCTCCTTCCCATCCACCGCACATCGAAATATAATTTCCATCCGGGGACCAATCGATGTCATTTATCTGATTTGGTGGGCTAGTGACAGTGAAAACCGTAGCCCTTGATGAGACATTGACGATGAAGAAATCTCCATTTCCAGCCACTGCAATAAGGGAGCCATCTGGGGAAAAGGTTGAGGAGTAAAAACGGTCTTCTCCGTTAGGATTAATTCCGTTACCTAGCTGCAGGCCATCGGACACTTTGATCAAAAGTACTTGTCCATTTGTACCTCCATTGCCAGACCGAGTAATAGATACCGCAACCAGGCTACTATCTGGCGAAAATTCAACATCATTGACAAATTCTCCACCTCCAACATCGACGCTTATTGAACCATGAACCGACGAAATGTTTGAAGTGTAGTAAATGTTTATTGTATCATCATCAAGGCCTGCTGCAACATAGTTTCCATCCGGAGAGTATGCTACAGAAGTGACTTCTCCGTTGCCTATGGCTTGTACAGATTTCAGGTTTACAAATGAGGTGGCATTCCAAATTCGCACCCATCCATTTTCATCACCAGTGACGATATTGACACCGTCTGATGAGAAGTCAACATCATTGTAATCTTGGCTTGAAGTAATTGAGAATTCAAGCTGAAAATTGGGATTGCTAGCAGCCCATCCATCATTGAAATCAGAGGTTCCATCGTTATCTCTATCTGGGCAACCATCCCTGTCTACCGAAGAGGTTCCATATGCGAATGGACAATCATCAGAAGAGTCAGAAACTCCATCGCCATCCGAGTCGGCAGAGACAAAAGTCGATATAGCCATCAAAAAGAATAGTCCAGCGACAAAAACGCTCGACCATCTAGATGACACTATTGGCGGTATGAAGAACATTAAAAGGTGTTATGGTTGGTTTGTGTAAACAAAAGGCAACCCCTGTAATAGCAATGGCTTAGATGTAGTAATAATTCGCATTCATGTGAGCGCAGGCATCCCGAAGGTCAATATCGCGGTACAAGACCGCGTATTGCTCCACTTATTCGAAAATGATGAGCAAGCTGACCGCTACCTAGCAGAAGTGGCTTTGACCAGGCCAGGAATAGCCGAATCCTGTGCGTTACACCCTCCTAATGTAAGTAGAACAATGAGAGATTTACTGAAGAAACAATACGTGTCTGAACATACTAGAAATATTCGTGGTGAAGAAAGACGACAAAAAACATGGCAACTCACAGATGAGGGCCGTACAGAAGCGTTGCACAAACACAAATCACTTGGTAAAAATAAGGTAGTTTTGAGGGATGAAGGTGGCGAATTACTTGAAGTCGAAGCACTAGAAGCCGCTGAAAGATTAGCGACAGACATTTCTTTGTTACAGATTTTAATGCATGCTCAACATGAAGGAGTTTTGACTTATGGTGATATTAGGTTTGGTAAGATTAAACATTCAAAACAAGAGGAGATAGCTCCCCCAGGGCGATTGACAGCATTAACAGGTGTACATTCGACCTACAATAACCAACCTCCAAACACTAGACCAGTACACGGGCGCAAAGAGCAGATTGATGATTTGAAATCTTGGTTTTCAAGTCGTAAACCTTGCGCTGTCGTCCATGGGATTGCGGGTATTGGTAAATCTACCTTAGTCGCTCATTGGCTCAAACAAAATCTAGAAATAAACCCTGGACTTTCAATTTGTTGGTATCCCTGTCAACCATGGGACCGAGCATTAGGAATTGCTACCAGTTTACTTCATCGATTTGGTATAGATGAATCTCATGACCCCTACAATTTAATCGAAACTTTACCTCTACAACCAGCAGGGAAAATCGATGTAGATAATTGGAGAAGAAGACTTACAGCATACCTAACTGATGCTGATACAATACGTGAGCGTTTCAAAGATGATTCAGGAGGACCCCCTCCTTATTGGCTAATCATCTTAGACGATGTACATCACATAGAATCTGAAGCGAAGGATTTACTCGGAGCATTATTACAAATATCCACTAAAACTCCATTGAGATTATTACTTATTTCTAGAACAAAGCCAACAATTTATGATAGAAGAGATGTACATACAAGAGGCATAGTCACAGAATTATCTTTGCAGGGTTTGACAAAACCTGAAATTAAAAATTGGTTGAAGAATTTTGATTCTGGTGATAAATACGAAGTTGAGCAAGTTCATGAGAAAACTGGTGGACATCCATTGGCATTGGAACTTTTCGAATTATATGGGCAAGAAACGCATGTAGATTGGCTACAATTTCTCGATGATGAAATCATTTTACGTTTGCCAGAATTAGAGCGTAAGTTATTGTTAGAACTTGCTAAATCGGATGCTCCGTTGAATTGGAATAAATTGGCTGATTCGGTAGGCTGGAAAGGTAATCCACCCAAAGATTTGATTCAACACGGTCTATTGTTGGAATTAGAAGACGGCATGTGGTTGCACGAAGCCTTGAAAGAAAGGCTTCTGCGTGATGTGAATTAATCTAAGATTAGAAATCATCAGCATTCATGTGGTCGTCAATCCACTTGAGTAATTGAGGCTTAGGCATTGCTCCACTTTGCTTTGAAACAATGTTTCCGTTGTGATATAGGAAAAGTGCTGGTATGCCACGGACACCAAGTTTTGCAGCATTTGCTGGATTTGTATCCGTATCTACCTTTGCGATCAAGATTTCTCTCTCTCCAGCAACTTGCTCTAATACCGGTGCAATCGCTTTACAAGGTCCACACCAAGGTGCCCAGAAATCTACTAATACCCATTCATTATCATTAACAGAGGTTTCGAATTCTCCATCGGTTACTGCACGTACTTCTCCCATGTTCTCACTAACACATCCTAATGCAGGAGTATTATGAGTCTTTGTGAGAAAAATAATACTAAAAATATACACAATACTCATGAGAAGGGATTGCTTGGGCTAATCAGGTCTGAATATGATAATCGCTCCAAGTGTACTTACTGCCGACCTTTCGAATTTAGCAGTAGCCTGTAAAGAAGCAGTTGATGCAGGACTTGAATGGCTTCATTTGGACATAATGGATGGAAATTTTGTTCCTAATTTGACCTTCGGGCCTCCGGTGATTAAGTCACTTCGCAAAGCTCTTGGTGATGGCCCAGTTTTTGATGCCCACTTGATGATATCAAATGCCGAAGAATGCTATATGGATTATATCGAAGCAGGTTGTAATCATCTTTCAGTTCACATTGAAGCCGCCACTCATCTCCATAGGTTGGTGACGGCGATTAGAGATGGTGGAGCATCAGTAGGTATCGTAATCAATCCAGCAACACCAATTGAGGGAGTTTTAGAAGTTTTATCAGAGATTGATTTAGTACTTGTAATGAGCGTTAATCCTGGTTTTGGTGGCCAATCATTCATCTCAAGTGTTGAGCGTAAAATTCGTAGATTAAAGCAAGCCATTGACGAGCAAGTATCAAACGGCGGCCGTCCAGTTCAAATTCAAATTGATGGTGGCGTTAAAGCACATAACATTGGCGAAATCGCCTCTTGGGGAGCCAGTAACTTTGTAGTTGGTTCAGGTTTATTCAATAATCGCGCAAATGTTGCAGATAATTTGGCTGAAATTATGTCTAATTACGAACAATACAATGATTAAAATCAGTTTAAAGATTATTCATAGTGATAGTTATGCGAGTTCTTGTGACATCGTTGCTCTTTCCACTCCCAACAAATGTTGCACGAGGGACTTTTGTTAGCGACCATGTTGAATTGCTAAAGAGTAATGGTCACGATGTAAGGGTTGTAAATCCGTTGCCTCGAATGTTTCAGTATCAAGAATTCAGTCGTTCAACTCACACAGGAGTCGCAAAGGCACCAAAGAGTTTCAAACACGGTGAAGTCAAAGTACTCAGTCCTCGTTTTTGGGGCCTCCCCGGTCATCCATTACCATTACTGACTGCAAATAGTGTCAAACGTAGCTCGCGAAGAATCGAGAAATGGTTAGGCAATTGGCGCCCCGATGTGATAATTTGTCATACTCTGTGGCCTGTAGCTGAACTAGCAAATAAACTGTCTAAGCGATGGAAAATACCGTGGATTGCGGTTGTTCATGGCCATGATTTTGATGTCGGAATAAATGATAAAAACACATCCAAATCTATTAGCAAATTAGCCAGTATAGCAGACCACTTGGTCACAGTATCACAAAGATTAGATGAGATTTCACAACAGGTTAGGAGTCAAGGGCATTCTGTAATACCCTGTCATAGTGCGGTAGAAAGTGAATGGCGAAAACCAATGAAAAATATTGGCGGAAGGTGGCGTAAAGATAGTTTGAATATCCTATTTCCATCCGACCCAAGAAGACCCGAAAAGAATCACCTTTTGGCCTTGCAAACCGGTGAAGAATTAGAAAGACGTGGATGGGTAATTGGTATGACCACATTGCGTCAGCAACCTAGAAGTATAGTCTGGGATAGAATGTTGGTTGCTGATTTGACTTTGATTACCTCCAAGCGCGAATCAGGTCCTTTAGTTGCTAGGGAATCAATACAATGTGGAACACCGGTAGTTTCTGTTGATGTTGGAGATGTATCTGAGTATTTACCTGAATTCTGCGTATCTTCGGAGTATGATCCAATACAACTTGCAGACACCTGTGAAGCAGCATTAAAGCATGATTGGAGTAAAGGATTTCAGATTCCTAAAAGATTTACTCCTCAGGTAGTGGCTCAACAGTGGGAGACATTGCTTGAATCCCTTGTGGAATGAAGTAGAATAATCCTAGCCCACAAACTGCAATCCATGAACCAGTGGCAAAACCATAGCAAGATACCATTGAAAGGCATATCGCTAAGGAGAACTCTTTCTTTTTCTTTAGCAATAAATCCCAGTTAGAAGAAAGATGAATCGATAAGAAAAATAGAAACGATGAGGAAATCGTTGATGCTATTGCAGCAGCAAAGAGTCCAGCACCTTGAGAATTATTCGCCTGCCAATCGATTAGCAAGTAACCAATAATCAACGCAAATAAGACTACTAGGCCGATGAATAAAGTAAATTTCCATGGTTTTTCTCCAGCTTGTAATGCAGTATATGTTGGAGTTGATAATAAGGTTAAACACCAACCAGCGAGTAAAACCATGAATAAATCGACTGCAGAAGCACCAAGAGAACCATCTACGTATTGTTCTGGAAAAGCCAAGGGTAAGAGGAAGTAAACAATTCCAGCGCCAGCAAATAACCCGACTGGTAGCAGCCCAAGGCATAAGTTCAACGAATTTTCTAACGCGGATTGAAATTTTATCGCATCTGTTCTAACTCCTCCCAGTACCGGTAGCAATGCAGCGCGTAACGCCTGCGGCACTACTAACCCAGCCAGCCATGCCAGTTGAGCGACATGAAAAATCGCTGCCGCATCAACACCAAGTTCACCAGCCACAAGGAATTTTTCGATTCTAACGACATATGGTAGAACTCCAAGTGTAATAGCAAATGGAAGTGCTTGAATGAGTAATGTTTTGTTATCGCTCCATGCAGTACCTAAAGAAGACCAATTAGAACTCTCTGAGATAGAACCTCTTGGTAGAATGCTATACGAAAGACCTACTGCAATTACTAATCCTCCAATTGCCCCGATAAGAAAAATTATTGCAAAAGCAGTAACAGAGGTACTTTCTATGGAAAAAAGAATATAGTATCCAACTACAGTTATCGCTCTTTCAATTACTTTTGACCATGCTTCTAACTTAGCCTGGCCTGCCGCTCTAAGCCCTGAGCGAGGTGCGTATGAAGCGATATGGACTAGAGCGATCGACCCACAAATAACTATCAAACCAATGTATTCTTTCCAATTTTCAATCATCAGTGGAACTCCAATTATGGCAAAAAGAATGAATGGTATTGAGCAAATAATTTGCAGTCGGTAAACTCTTATTATCGACGACCAAATTTTACTAACATCATTGGCTCCATCTCTCGCAATTAGGGTAGGTAGTCCCAAATCAATTATCAAAAAGAATGTTGCAAAAGCATCGAGTGCAATTATGTAAATCCCATATGATTCAGTCAGGAGAGCCTTGGTTAGGACAATTTGACCCGCTAAGGCTAGAAAAATAGCAATCAAGTCCGAGCCAATCAACCAACTCGAGTCACGACCCATCTGAGGTTTTCGGGTTTTGGAAGAGATTACAGCCTCGCCCATATTTTGTCTTTATCGGTTCTAAACTTCAACCATCCGTGTAAGCACAGATTGAAAGCAGGGTTTCACTACGGCTCAACAGGTGCGGGTATGGTAGCGGCTGAATGGGTTGAATCTGAAGTTCTCAAAGCAGTGCCTGAGGCATTGGTTGAAGTAATCGATCTGCATGGTTCAGGTGACCATTTTCATGTTCGAATTATCACTGATAGTTTTGAAGGAATGAGACCACTGCAGAGGCAAAGAATGATTCTAGCAGTTATGAAGCAACATATACCAAGCCCGATTCATGCTCTTGATTTGAAGTGCATGACTCCTAAGCAAGCAGAAACTGCAGGTGATACTGCATTTGACCCACATGGCGGAGGCCGTGGAATTCACATTAACCGAATTAACAGACAAAAAAAAGAGTGAGATAAATGGATTGGACAGAACAAGAAATACAAGCAATAGTAGATGAACACGCTTTGGTGTTGTTCATGAAAGGAACGCCAAATGAACCACAATGCGGTTTCTCGAATAGAGCCGCACAAGTTCTTCAACAACTTGGAGAACCATTTGCAGCAGTCAATATTTTGACAGACCCTAGGGCGATACCTTCGGTATGTAACTGGGCAGATTTCCCTACAATGCCTCAAGTTTATGTTCACGGAGAACTCATTGGCGGGTCTGACATTGCTCTAGAGATGCTTCAAGATGGAAGCCTCAGAGAAATGTTTGATGCTGGACGAGACTCCAATTAAACTAATTATACAATCAAAATCGGTGATTTGATGGGACAGGAATCGAGACAGCTAGTAGTCGATGGAGGACAATCGATTGTTGATTTTGATAATAAAGCATTCAAGCCAATCCCTCAAGAGGGAATCGATTTAGCAGTTAAGGCAATGAGCGCTGGAGTTATGTATCGTTACCAACCAAAGAGTAAGGAACTCTCAATCACTGCAAAACTAGAACATAGTTTCTCAAAATATATGGGTGTAAAGCACACAATTGGCACCAACTCATGTGGTTCTGCAATGTTCATCGCACTCAACATAGTTGGTGTAAAGCCTGGCGATAAAATTCTAACCAATGCTTTCACTTTCCATGCTGTACCTTCTGTCATTCAACACGCTAGAGCAATTCCAGTTCTGGTAGAGAGTAACCGCGAGTGGGCCATGAGCGCTGAAGACCTAGACAAGAAAGCAACAGAAACCGGAGCCAAGGTCTTACTCATGTCATACATGAGAGGCCACGTTCCTGATATGGACGCAGTAATGGAAGTAGTCAAGAAGCACGATTTGATTTTCATCGAAGACTGTGCGCATGCTTACGAAACTCTATGGAACGGAAAGTATCTTGGAAAATTCGGACAAATCGGTTGTTTCTCAACCCAATCCTCCAAGGGAATGAGCGCAGGCGAAGGTGGAATCTTCATTACCGATAATGATGAATATGCTGCTAAGGCTGCTCTTTATGCAGGCTCTTATGAGAGGCTATGGACCAAGCATTTCGACCTCGACCCTGAAATCATGGATAGATTACAAAATCAAATTCCAGGTTATTCTATGCGTATGCAAGAAGTGACTGCAGCAATGTTGACACCACAAATCGAACGTCTTCCTAAAATCAAGAAAATTCATGTCGAAAATTGGAATCTTCTTCACAGCCTAATTCACGGCCATGATAATATCGAAATCCCAATGCCACTGCCTCAAGTAGACAGTTTCTGTGATACAATGCAATTCCATTTGACCGGACTTTCCCGCGAAAAGGCAGACCAATTCATCGATTTGATGAAGATGGAAAATGTTCCAATGCAAATATTTGGGGCTAAGCGTAATGCTAGAGATTATCGTCAATGGGAATATGTTGAAGCGCATAAGGAAGAGTTAGGGGAAACCATTGCTAACATTGAATTTGCCTGTGACCTATCTCTTCAACCACATTTGACTCAAGATAATATTCGAGTTATGGCTCAAGTTATTGGTGAAGTACTCGCCTACATTAATGCCCAATAAATTTAGATTTTCAAAATCTAAAGTAAATGAAGTCAACAGTTTCTGCTGGTCTCAACAAAAAGGTAAACGAAACCAAAGTTCCACATATCAGACCCCACACTAACGGGTTTTGTTTAGAGATCCAAATTTTAAGTCCACCCATTTTACCACTGATCCCGTGTATTAAAATAAACAGCCCAACCAAACAAATAGGTAATAATTTAATTTCAGGCAATA
>JABIUA010000130.1 GCA_018667575.1 Methanobacteriota archaeon
CTCTTAGAGACTCTGTTAGTTTGGTCGGCGACTTGTTTGATGTTGTTCGTAAGAAATCAACAGACGGTGCTAAAAAATGAACCTTCAGTTAGATGAATTGCTGGCAAATACGCCGACAAAAATTCTCAAATCAAAGCGCAAGACAATGAAATTTTTGTTGACCGCATACAAGATTTGTACACCTGGTATGATTACTAAGCCTAGAACAGATATCCTTGCTAAACAAGGAGCATTCACATTTCATTATGGCAGTACTGACCCAGAAATACGAACCCTAACTTCTTGGCTTTTAACGAATTCAACTAACCGTAAGCATCTGGCTAAACTTATCCCTAAGCTATGGAAAAGACATGGCAGAGAAGATTTAAAATTAGTAGGGCTACTCCTTGCAAACCTATCTTCTGAAGACTTGGGCGAAAACCCTTGGATAACCCTCATTCATCTTTTCAATGACAGTGAACCGTTAGAAACAATTCTAGAGATTGCAGAAGAAATGAACCGTTCAGAAAACAAAATCCCGGACGATGAATGGTTGATTGCAATGGCTGAGCAAAGTTCACTTTGGCACCAAATAGCGTTGTTATTTATCTCAATAAGAGAACAAGGGGCTGGCGATTTAGAACACCTGATAACAACAGCCCCAAGCGGCGGAGAATTGTTCGAAAAGATTCGAAAGCGACTTTTAACATCCAATAATTCAAACGCCGCCTAGTTGTCGAACAACCATGACTGAGCGGTTTTTACCAACCGAAGATCCAGTGATGGAGGCTGTTTTACAGTGGACAGTTCAAAGAGACGCTCAAGATGTTCGACGCCTTCTAGAATGGTTGCCTGAGGCGCGTTCTTCCAGAGAGAGAAAAGCCCTCTTGGAGAGGGTTAGAAGTTTATTGTTAGAATTAGAAGGGGCTATGGATCGCCTTGATGAATTACATTGATGATGATTATGACTACTATTGTTATTCTTGCTGGTGGCAAAAGCATTAGGATGGGACAAGATAAAGCTATGATGAATGGGGGTGTTTCTCGGCTTTGGAACATGTACTCTTCCCTAGGGGCGGAGCGAATTATCACATTGTGCGGCGAAGAGTCCAGAATTGATTTATTTGAAGGAGAAGTATGGCCAGACCCAAAAGATATTTCAGGTCCTTTAGGATTAATCAAATTGTGTTTAGCCCAAATAGAAGGTGATATTCAGTTAGTATCTTGTGACGCCTTCAAACTTGTAAATACAGGTGCAGAGTGGTTATTAGAACATGATAATGGAGTGCCAGTCGACCACAATAGGAATCGCCAACCTTTGTTAGCAAGAATATCAAATAGAGACCTAATCGATTATGAAGCCACCACAATAAACGGGCTATTTACTAGATTCCCCTCTTTAGAGGAGACTAAACTTTCAAAGCAATTTAGTAATTTCAATACCAAATCAGAAATAATATGAATATTTCAGTAATGTGTGAATTCTACGCCCTCGATAGCATGAGTAACTTTATGCCCGTTTTCCACCACTGTTCCAATAATTTCGACACCGCTCATTTTTTCTTGTAACCACTTACAAATCAGTTCAGCCTTTTGCGCACTAACAGCCAAAATAATGCCAATTCCCATATTGAATGTACGATACATTTCACGAGTTTCCACGCCGCCAATTTCCTGTAGCCATGAAAATTCTGGGTGGACGGAGAGAGGACTTCCGATGTGCCAACCTAATTTATCGTGAAGACGTAACAGGTTGGACAAGCCACCGCCAGTAACGTGACATATTGCTCTAAGGTCTTCTATTGAGAAGTCTATCTTTTCCTGCGCTTGATGTATCAAATCAACCACTGGGTCACAGTATATACGAGTTGGATTGAGGAAAATTTCGCCAAGAGTAATTTTCTGATTTTCATTACCCGCGAATCTTAAGATTTCTCTGCCAATACCACTTGCATCAAAAGGCGCTTCACTAGTGTAATCATAATTTGAGTGTTCGATAATTCTGCGAACTAAAGAGTACCCATTAGAGTGAATACCAGACGATGGTAGTCCGATTAAAACATCGCCTTCTTGGAGATTCTCACCAGTAATTGCTTCTCCTTTTTTGACATATCCTAGTGCGGTCCCAGAGAGGTCCAGTTCGGTTACAATACCGGGCAAGGAAGCGGTTTCTCCGCCCGCTAAAGTTACTCTAGCAAGTCGGCAAGCCTCAGCAAGAGACGCTCCTAGTGCAGCATGAGTTTCAGGGTCCGGCTTAGGGACGGCAACATAGTCAACAAATGCTATTGGTTCTGCTCCAACACAGAGCAAATCATTGACATTCATAGCCATACAATCAATTCCAACTCCGCCCCACTGATTGAGCATTGAGGCGATCTGGAGTTTACTCCCAACGCCATCTGTAGCCAATGCGAGTAGATTGTCTCCAAATTCAATAAGTCCACCAAATCCCCCGGGTAAATCAACGGGCGCTCCAGGTGTTCCAGCAGGGCGTACTGAACGGCCCAAAGAAGCGATCAAAGAAGCAACGGCAGACCCTTCAAGGTCTATATCGACCCCCGCACTTGCATAGTCCATCGGCTTGGCCATGGCTATTCCATCCAAAGGGAACTCATGAATAATGCGGCTAATCCATTAATGACTTTGAAAGCAAAGGTAGACTTACATCTAGCCGGTAATCGATACCTGAATGAGTTCCTTCGAATTCTTGCCAAATGTGTTTTATGCCTAATTGAGACAACCTAGAAGTCAACTTACGACTTCCATACTGTATGCCATATTGGTCTTTATTTCCACAGTCGATAAACAGTAAATTTAGCGCCTCAAGGCTATTTGATTTTGATTCTATGAGTTTTAGAGTATCAAAGTTAAGCCATTTAGCCCAACGTTCCTCGTCAATATCACAATAAACCATATCGACAGGTAAATTGATTCCAAATGGATTCAAGTCAGAACTTTCTCCTGGGTCATAAGATGCAGCCATTGCACAAATCATCAAGGTATGAAAATCACTAGAACTCATTTTTGGAGCATTTAGGACTTCATCAACATACTTCGCTGGACTTCCATATCGCGAAATATGAGTTATAGTTTCAGCAAAGGTAGGCATGAACATAGTCTCAAATCCAACATCTCCAGAATGGCTCACTACACCATCCCAATGACCAGGTTTGACCAAAGCATTGTACATGGCTCCATATCCTCCCGAGGATTTCCCAATCAGTCCAAACTTTCCATTACAAGAATATCGTTGTATTATCGAATCTTTTAGGTCGCTAGACAACCATGTGCTCCAATTCCCTAAGATTGGTGAATCTACAAATTGATTACCTCCCAGCGAGGTAAATGTATCAGGTAAAACCATTATACATGGAAGCATTTCACCAGATTTAACTAATCTCTCATGACGTTGCAGAATACTTTCCGAAAAGGCCTTCCAACCAGCTCTTGCTGGTCCTGAAGAAGTAAACGGAGCGAGATAAATTATAGTAGGCAATTTAGTGCCTTGCTGCATTAATTCAACTCCTTTGGGTGAAATATGAACTATTATTTCTCTTGAGGTAGGGTCTCCAAGACGATTTTTTAGGAGTTTTGAGTCCAATATATATCTATCAACTTGGCCAAGAACAGGCTCGAAAGAATGTTTGGGCATAGACACTCTAGAAGTTCCTCACTCATTGGTTCTGCGGTTCTGGAGAATGTGCATAGGACATCATAGTTTTTTGATAAAAAGAGACACAGAGGCTCCATCTTTCCAGTGGAAACCAAGGGGTGGGGGGAGGCCATGAAATCATTTCATATACTGTTGCCAATTATCTCTAATAGTCGCGAGATTGAGTAAGGAGGTGAGAAGTTGTTACAAGAGTTTGATTTACCAGCTAGATGGACTTCTATGATTCAAGATTTGTACGCAGAAGCAGTACACAATCTTGCTCAAAACTGGCCAGACGACCAATCATTAGAAGTCTCTTACAGAATCATCGAAGGTTTTGATGATGAATTCGCTCATGACATCATAGAACACCCTGAGTTACATTTCCATGCTGCAAATCACGCACTTAGACAATTTTTACGTGATGCAGGCCATCCTAACATGTTCCCATTCGTTAGAATAGTCCACTTACCGAGTGACCAGATAAGAGTAGTCTCACAACTTCGCTCCGACGACATTGGACAAATGTTGGCTATAGACGCTGTTACAACAAAAATTTCAGGCGTTAGACCTAGAATATATTCAGCATCATTTGAGTGCGCATCTTGCGGCCACGCCATGATAATCAACCAACCCAATGAGCAAGAATTAATCGAACCGATTGAATGTTCGCAAATAGACGGTGGTTGTGGAAAGCCAAAGAGGCAGACAAGATTTGTATTACAGCAAGAAGATTCAATTTTGATCAATTCACAATTCATAGAACTCCAAGAATTACCAGAACAAATGAAAGGCGGAATTCAGCCCGAACGTATCATTTGCATTGGAGAGCATGATTTAGCAGGTAAGCTGAACCCCGGAGATAGGGTGAAAGCGAATGGAGTGCTTTTTATTCGCTCTCAAAGAAAAGGCGGTAAAGACACACCAGTCTTCGATATTTTCCTTAGAATCCATTCCCTTGAGAGGCAAAATGTCCCATTAGAAGAAATTAAAATTTCGGAAGATGAAGAATTGGAAATAAAGGAATTGGCCAGCAGAGACGACATTTATGACCTATTCACTAGAAGTATAGCCCCGTCTATATTTGGTATGGACCGAGTAAAAGAATCATTGATGCTACAACTATTTGGCGGAGTTGCTCGACTAAATCCCGATGGTACAAGAAATAGAGGAGATATCCACATTCTTTTGATGGGCGACCCCGGTGTTGCAAAATCACAATTACTCAATTATATGTCTAGAATTTCTCCTCGTGGTAGATTCACTTCTGGGCAATCAGCGTCAGCAGCCGGTCTAACTGCAGCAGCAGTACAAGACTCTGCAGCCGATGGTCGCTGGACATTGGAGGCGGGTGCCCTTGTTCTTGCTGACTTAGGGCTTGCAGCAATTGACGAATTCGACAAAATGAACGAAGGCGATAGGTCTAGTATGCACGAAGCGATGGAACAACAAACAATCTCTATATCCAAAGCAGGTATTAATGCAAGCCTAAGAACAAGATGCGCAGTATTAGCAGCAGCAAACCCGAAGAATGGACGTTTCGAGCCAATATCAGAAACACCATTCACAGGCCAAATAAATCTCGCACCACCACTAATTTCTAGATTTGATATTATTTGGTTACTTACAGACGATGCCGATGAATCTAAAGATTCTAAAATTGCCAATCACATAATCAAGAATCGTCTTATTGGGACTAGTGAATTACTCGTTACAGAAGGTAGTGCGCCAGACCCAGCCAAAAATTCGATAGTTGGAATACAAAAATCACAAGAAGGTGATGAGATACTAGCCCGAGACTTGATTCGTAAATATATTGCATATTCTAAGAGGTCAATACATCCTAAACTTGAAGAAGCTGCTCAAAATAAAATTGTTGAATTCTATGTTGAAACAAGAAAGAAAGGCGGAGAATCATCAGACAGCGTTTCAATAACCGCTCGTTCATTGGAGGCTGTAGCAAGAATGGCAGAAGCGAGTGCAAGAATACGTCTATCCAATGTATCAACAGTTGACGATGTTGAAAGAGCCATCAGACTAACAAGGAATTGGAGAAATGAATTGATGGGTGAAAATTTCGATATGACTACCATCGAGACAGGTAAGAAAACCTCGGTTAGAAACCAAGAGCGGATGCTTATCGAAATAATCTCAACTCTTCAAAATCAATCAACAAATCAGGTTAAGGTTGCAAATGTTTTAGATGTTTATACCGAGGCTGAAAAGTATAAAATTTCGAGAACTAAAGCCGAAGATATGATTGAGAAATTAGTAAGAAACGGCGATATAATGCGTCCATCAGGATATGATACGTTGCAAATAGTCTAAGTTCATGCGTTGCTATCTTGAATGATGAACGATTGGGATGGGTATGGCCGAAGTACATGTTACTGAACCGGAAGGTGAAGTTAACAATGCCACTGCTCTTGACCCAGAAGGTTTAGGTTTCATGTGTGGACTTGAAGTTCATCAACAACTTTCAACGGGTAAATTGCACTCTAGGCAGTCAGGGGAATTATATGATGTTACTATCGAAACCGTTCCAGATGATTGGCCTCGATTTTCACGCAAATTACGTGCGTCGAGGGGCGAGGGTGGAAAAATAGATGTCGCTGCGCGCTTCGAATCCAAAAGAAATCGCTCTTTCATTTACGCTCAATCTCCAAATTCCGGATTAATTGAATTGGACGAGCAACCTCCTTTAACTCATGATGAGGATGCTTTGGATATTGCACTAACAGTTTCTGCACTGGTCGGCGCAAAACCAGTATCACTTTTCCAAACTATGAGAAAAACAGTAGTAGACGGCTCCAACACGAGCGGTTTTCAGAGAACTACTTTGATTTCAACAGATGGAGTTCTACATACCGAGGATGGACCTGTAGGAATCGACGTCTTATGTTTGGAAGAAGATAGCGCAAGAAAACTCGACACGATATCCACGGATAGTGGCGAGCAAGTGATTTACAATTTGGATCGTTTAGGTCTACCACTGATCGAAATAGCAACCGCTCCAGACGTTATTACCCCAGAACACGCTAAGCAAACAGCAATTGCCCTCGGTAGATCTCTTAGGCAAACAAGAAGGGTTAGAAGAGGCCTTGGAAGTATTAGACAAGACCTCAATGTATCTATTGCGTGCGGTGATAGAATCGAGATTAAGGGATGTCAAGACTTGTCATGGATTCCTAGAATTATAAGATTGGAAATGGCTAGACAACTGCACTTTTACCGCTTAACAAATAAACTTAGGGAGTCAATGGATTTACCACTACTCCCTCCTGATAGACGTTCTACAGACTCTAAGGTCGAATATGAAGTAGCACAAAAGGTAGCCGAGGCATTACCGCTTGAGATGACAGATGTATCTTCTCAATTCGAGGATTGTGAATCTAAGATGGTAAAAACTGGTTTATCAAAAAACAGTATCATGATGGCTTTACCACTCCCTGGTTTAGCAGGTTTAATCGGAACGAAACAACTCGACGATGAAGGTTCTCAATTGCCAAGACTTGGTCGTGAATTAGCAGGTGCAGCAAAATTAGCAGGCGTCAAAGGAGTTTTTCATTCTGATGAATTACCCGCCTATGGGATTGAACAGGAACATGTGGACTTGGTTAGAAAGCAACTTTCTCTACAGAACCAAGATGGCTTTGTATTGTGCTTGGCACCATCCTGGCAGGCCGAATTAGCATTGGAAAGCGTTCTTACTAGGGCTAGAATGGCGTGGCATAGAGTGTCTCAAGAAGTTAGAAATGTCGTTGTTAAGAAGGGTGCACCAGAAGATGGAACAACCTCTCCAATGCGACCCCTTCCAGGTGGCGCAAGAATGTACCCTGAGACCGATATTCCTACACAGAGGCTAACTGATGAAATGTGGAATGAAGTAGTTTCCAATTTACCAATGACGGATATAGAACGTTCTGAGAGAATTAGTCAATATGATATTTCAAAAGACCAATTAAGTCAGTTATTAGCAAGAGAACTAGATGATTTATTCGTTGATTACTGTGCCGAATTGCCTCACAAGGGCTGGGCGACAGTATTACTAGAGAATGATGACAAAGATCCGCAACTTTGTAGCCGTGTCTTAATGGCTAAAGAGAACGGAGACCTAACTCGAGAGGCAGTTAATTCAGTTATCATTGAATATTCTAGCAAACCTCTTCCGAGCTTAGAGGAGATAGCAAAGTTTGCATCTGACAATGACTTGAAACCAGCAGATATAGGTGACCTTGAATCAATTGTTAACGATATAGTTGGCCAGCGGGCTGACTTCGTCAAAGAAAGAGGCATGGGTGCGATGGGCCCACTTATGGGAATTGTAATGCAAGCCGCTGGTGCTGCGGATGGAAAGGCCGTCAGTGCGTTACTTAGGGCAGCAATTCAGAAAATTACGGAGTGAAATTCATGCGCTGCGGTGCTTTTGTATTATTATTTTTGATTTTATTGAGTAGCGCTTCGAGCGTTACTGCTCAAGATGATAATTTTTCTAATCAGGAATTAGAACTAGACTGGGAATATGATTTTGGCGAGACCTATATTTCGACAAAACCATTGATTGAAAACGAGACACTGTTCATTAGAACTTCAACATCCACATCATCTTCAGCAGGAATCTATGCATTTGATTTAGATGGAGAATTGATGTGGTCTAAATCAAATATCAACTCGACATTCAACGATATGTCTCCAATAATTTATGTTGAACAAGGCCAAGGAGATTGTGGC
>JABIUA010000002.1 GCA_018667575.1 Methanobacteriota archaeon
CTCAACCTGAAGAGTTCTACAACTTAGGCGCTATGTCATTTGTTCCAGAATCATGGAGGTCTCCTATGATGACTGCAGATATTACAGGATTAGGGGCTCTACGTTGTCTTGAAGCAATAAGAAAGCATGCTCCTAATTGTAAGTTTTACCAAGCAGGTTCTTCAGAACAATACGGTAAAGTCAGACATGTACCACAAACAGAAGAGA
Organism: Methanobacteriota archaeon; assembly: GCA_018667575.1. GTDB lineage: Archaea > Thermoplasmatota > Poseidoniia > Poseidoniales > Poseidoniaceae > MGIIa-L1. The sequence continues at coordinate 208 of JABIUA010000002.1, forward strand.
CACCATTCCACCCTAGGTCTCCATATGGTTGTGCGAAGGTTTTTGCATTTGAAATCACTAGAAATTATCGAGAATCATACGACATGTTTGCATGTACAGGTATTCTATTTAATCACGAAAGTCCGCGCAGAGGTTTGGAATTTGTTACCAGAAAAGTAACTATGACTGCTGCTAGAATTGCTCATGGATTTGATCAGTGCTTATGGATTGGAAATGTAGAAGCAAAGCGTGATTGGGGATTTGCAGGCGATTATGTAGAGATGCAATGGAGAATGTTACAACAAGAAAAGCCAGAAGACTTTGTTGTCGCTACAGGAAGAACACACAGTGTACGCGATATGATTTCACTTGCTTTTTCACATGTAGGTATGACTTTAACCTGGTCTGGCGAAGGAGTTGACACAATAGCAACTGACCAAAATGGAGAGGTTAGAGTAAGAACTAATCCGAAGTTTTTCCGTCCTGCTGAAGTAGATTTGTTGATTGGAGATGCTTCATTGTCAGAAAAAGAATTAGGATGGGTTCCAGAAACCTCTTTTGAGCAACTGGTTGCAATGATGGTGGATTCTGATATGAAAATAGTCCAAGAAGCCGTGGATGGAGGTTATACTCCTCCAACTCCTCCAGAATGATGGAGAACTGTAAATGACTGGTAAACCAATTCTGTATAGTTTCAGGCGTTGCCCATATGCCATGCGGGCAAGAATGTCCATTGTTCGCTCAGAGTTTAGCGTTGAGCACCGAGAAGTAATATTGCGTGATAGGCCGCATCATATGATGGAAATATCACCTAAAGGGACCGTGCCAGTTCTTCTTTTAGCAGATGGAACAGTTATTGAAGAAAGCCTGGAGATAATGCAGCATGTGCTAAATTGGCAACCTAGTGATGTTGAAAGTCACTGGATTTCAAGAAATGATGATGAATTTAAATTTCACCTAGACCGTTATAAATATCCAAATCGATACGATGATGTTGATAGTTTAACTCACCGTGAACAAGCCTCAATATACCTTAGTGAACTCAACAATTATCTTACTGACATGAGTATTAGTACATCATTAAATGATGCACTATTCCCCTTTGTTCGCCAATTTGCTAATCATGATAGAGAATGGTTCGACTCTCAAAGTTGGAGCGAGATACATGACTGGCTTTCAAGCAATCTAGAAAGTTCTGAATTCAAAACTTGCATGAAGAAGTATAAGCAATGGCATCAAGGAGATGAACCATCATTTTTCCCAATCATTGAATGATTGGTAGATGTTTAACCGACGGGGCTATACCTAAATCATCAGGGAAAAACATAGTTGCTTTAGGTATTGGCATAGGGGAGATTTCTTGGCCTACAAGAGCGACTCTACTAGGTTTGGAATCAGATAGAATCTTTCTTCCAGTAAGGGGAGCGATCTTAGCAGAGAAATCCATTATGTCATCATGTCTTGGCATATTTTCAGCGCTTAAATTCTCTCTACTATGGCCGACAAAAACATATCCTTTGTTTTCTATAAAGTCAGGGTCTGCTCTATTGTCAAGCGCTGCAAATTGTTCAATATGCTTATCGCTCATGTTGATTCCTTTCATCAAAGTATGTCGACAAACTATTCGAGTATCTAATGATGGTAATAAGTCGATAGTTTTCTCAAATTGTTCCCATGCCCTAGTATTCCACTTTGGCTTACATACCTCATCGAAGACCTTCTTATTTGGTGCATCGACAGAGACATAGAGTTGGGTTGGAAGGGTATCTAATTTTTCTAATATCTTTGGAAATGTTCCATTTGTTACCAACATTGTTGTCATTCCATGCTTATGACACAGGTCCATATATTCAGCAAGCCTAGTGTAAAGAGTAGGTTCACCATTAAGTGAGATTGCTACGTGTTTTGGATTTTGAGCATCCAACCACTTTTCTCTAGGTACTTTTGGATTACCACCAAATCCAGAGAGCAATCTACGTTGTGCTCTTACAGATTCATACAATAATTCCATTGGGTCTTGGTCAGTCAACTCAAGAGTATCCATATGTGGTTCTCTCCAACAGTAGGTGCAAGCTAGATTACACTGGTCTACCACAGGTGAGGTTTGCATACAATTATGGCTTTGAACGCCGTAGAATTTACCTTTGTAGCATTGCCTGTCTCTTAGAAGGGATTCTTTGGTCCAATGGCAAGTTTTTACTCCACCATGTTCCCCAACAATGTGGTATCTCTGCTTCTGTAATTTTGCCTTTAATGCTAAGTCCATACCCATTGGGTTCACGCTCCTGAGCCGTCAGCCACTGTTCCACAGGTGTGGGGTTGGGTTAGGCTCGGACATGCATCCGAAATCCTTCCTGATTATCAATGGCGCGCTTACTTATTTAGAATCGGTAAGAAAGCATTAGCAGCCTTTTCACAAGCATTAGCAACATCATCGAGTCTTTGTAGTACTCTGTACATGTGCATTGCAGCGAGAGGCTCATCATCTCCATTGGTGAAGACATAACCAGCAGCCTCGGCCTCAACAACATCGGTTTCATGTTCTTTGATATTCACTTCTCGGATAAGTCCAGCCAACTTAATTTCTGCAGCCTTTGTTTGCCCTGAGATTGTGAAATCACGTAAAGCCTCAACGGTATCTTCGTACTTAGCGACAGTCTCAGCAACAGACTTAGCCATTCCCTTGAGCATTTTCTTGGCTTTCTTATCATCGAATAATGGTCTGAAGTTAAGTTGTTCAGCGACATTCTGTGCATAGTCTGCAATTCTATCTTGACGTGTAACCATATACAAGAAATCATCAACTCCAACATGCACTCCAAATCTCATATCATGGAGAGCCATTCTTCGAATTTCGGCTTTCACATTGTCAGCAATTAATTCAGCATCGATTGTGTTTTGAATAGAATCTGATGGGTCTTCGCCGTCACATGCTTGGTTTACCGCTTCAAGCATGTGCTCAACAGTCTTTTCAACCTCTTGTGCATGTTGATGGAATAATTCGAATGGAGTTACAGAGCGCCCATCTCCTCCAACATCAGAAAGAGCATCTTCTACATGCACTTCCCCGCCACTCTTCCATATTGCCAATCCTACAGCGATAAATGATAGAGGGAGTAGTACAATCATGTTTAGATCTTCACCACCAGAAGCGACGAATAATACGACCGCCCCAAAGGCTGCAACAGGTACACTTGCAACCCAGGACATGGCGATTTTACCAAATACTCTGAAGTCAACTGCTTTTGCACCGCCAGCTAGTCCAACACCTACTACTGCACCTACAAGGGTGTGAGTGGTGGAAACTGGAACAGCCAGGAATGGCATCGAGAATATTAGAATTGTAGTCGCTGCTCCAAATTCTGCAGCAAAACCACGGGTTGGAGTAATATCTGTGATTTTCTTACCAATGGTTTCCATAACTCTCCAACCCCAAGTCATTACACCAATTGCAATTCCAGCAGAACCTAGTAGTACTAACCATATAGGAATAGGTGCCTTGTCCAATAATTGTTGGCCATCAGAGGATAGAACTTGCCAAACTGCAGCCATTGGACCTATTGCATTAGATCTGTCATTTGCTCCGTGTGCAAATGCTACATATGCTGCAGTGATAATTTGAAGCCAAACAAATATTCTTTCAACACCTCTAAATCCTTTATGTTCCTCTTCAATATTAATTCTCCTGAGAACATAATAAAGGCAAAGGCTTGCAATTGTTCCTATTATTGCAGCCAATATTAGAGAGTTTATTGGGAACCATGCATTATCTGCAAATGGATTGAAAACTCCATTTTCCTTGACAGGCAACCAATCATATTTGTCTGCAATCCATCCATTACTTTCTGCCTTGCCGAAGAAACCTTTCAAAGCCTTGAATTGAAGAGCAAGTCCCAGGACAAAGAAAGTAGGGAATGCTAGAATTGGAGCCAGCCACCTAGACCTCTGGATTGGAGTTGCAGAGTCAAGGATTGTTTTCTTGATAATCATATAAGATAAGAAAGCGATTAAGGCGCCCATCAATGGACTCGCTACCCAAGACATGACTACTTTTCCAACGACGTCCCAATCGATTAGTCCACCTGCATCAGGATGCTTTACTTCAAGAACTAGTCCTATGCCAAGAATTCCGCCAATAATTGAGTGAGTTGTTGAAACTGGTAATCCGAATCTGGTTGCAACTGTAAGCCAAGTAGCGGCTGCCATCATAGCAGCAATAAATCCAAATGCTAGATCTTGAGAAAACTCCTTATCGACATAATCTGCTGAAAAGTCTACTGCTAAAATTCCTTTACGTACTGTATCGGTAACAGCATCTCCAGCAAAGAAAGCACCACAGAATTCGAAGATTGCAGCGATGATTACCGCTTGCTTGAGAGTTAAAGCACGAGAGCCAACAGATGTGCCCATCGCATTAGCAACATCGTTAGCACCGATGTTCCATGACATGTAGGCGCAAACAACCAATGCGAGTCCGATTAGAATCAATGTGATAGGTTCCATGAGTCAACCCATCCAAAATAGGTATATTAGATGAATTAGATATAATCTATATAGTACTATTTATTCCGAGTGATGAATATTATGCCGTTAGGTCCAGGTGGTCAAGATGTACGTAGATTGCAAAGCACAGGTGGAAGTACCTTTACACTCAGCCTCCCTAAACCGTGGGTAGTTCAACATAAACTCAGTTCTCGGGACGTTCTAAAAATAGATTGGCGCCCTAGCGGTGCACTTAGAATAACTCCTTTAGATGTGGAAGAAAAATTAGAAAAAAGCGTATTTCTTTCAATGAATAAGTTACCAGAAAATAGTTTATTCGACCATTTGATGGGCGCATACATCTCTGGTGCGGACCTAATTAAAATCGAAACAAAGATCAGCCCGAAAAGGAAATCAAACCTTCAAGTGAGACGCTTTTTGAGAAACACGAGAGGATTTGAAATTTTTGAAGAAACTGATGATTCATTGGTTCTGAAATGCCTACTTAATCCTGGTGATATGCCTATTCACGCAAGTCTAAACAGGATGTATCTGCTCCTAACCTCTCTAGTAAGAGACTTACTGTCTGTCTTCGAAGGGGAGGACAAGGAATTCATTCAAGATGCAGCAGACCGAGAAAATGAGGTTGACGCCCTACTATATCTAATCGAAAGACAAGTTAGAATCTCTCTCGATTCGTATAAAGTCGCCTCGAGTCTCAACATAAGTAGGACTCAGGCGCTCGAATTTGCCAACTTAGCGCGTTCACTTGAAAGAATGATGGACCATGCTTACACACTTTCAGAGTTAGTAAAGGAAAATCCCAATTTAACAACTAATATGATAGATATGGCGCCTTTGGAACAACTTCCAAAATGGCAACTTGCCTTGAAGGAATTGATGATTAACATTAGGACAAGGGATTCTACGAGAATAGAAATCGCAAGAGGTGATCTAAAAAAATGCCAACAAGTATTGAAAGTGCATGAAAAAGATCTACTCGATAACCACAGACACAATGAATGGATGGCATTCGACTTGAGTTTATCTGAATCGGTTAGGAGGCTTTGCGCCTATGCTAGAGATTTTGGAGAGATTCTATTGAATATGCTAGTTTTCAGTAAAATCGTTGCAAGTAATTAGGTGTTTGTAATAATACTTACTTTGGATATTACACCTATGTGTTGGCTATGTTACCACTGGTTAATATAGTGCGGGTTCCTAATTTACACTGTAGCAAACAGTAACAACCGAGGCGACAGATATGGATAAAGAATTAGATAATTTTGTAGAACAAACAATGGAAAAACAAGTATATCGAAATGGAATATTTTCGAACTGGATCGATGCAGTAGTTCAGTCGATGGCAGACTTTAGAGCAGCCCCTGATACCCGTGGCATGTACGGAATAAGAGGTGAGGAGTGATGGATAGTTACCTTGAATCATACGTTGACTCTGTTATGGAGTCTCAACATTACAGGAACGGCATTGAGCTCCCGACCTCTTGGATTTCGAGATTATTTAACCGTAAATCTAAATCCGAGTAATGCTAAGTTCCTTAATGGAGCCCTCGATAGCACATCATGCGTCGGTGGTTACCTCACACTTTGGGACTATTAACGCCGCTTGTTACTATTGCGGGTCTATTTCTTGGTAAATGGTGGATGGGCTCAACCATATTTCTTGCATTATTTATCTATCCTTTAATCGATTTCATCGCAGGTAAGAGTGAAAAAGTTGAACCGGCAAAATCAAGAACACAGTTTGATTTCATAATTCACGCACATGGAATACTAGTTCCAGTAGTTATCGGCCTTCTATTTTGGAAAGTTCTTACTTCACCCTTTGATAATTTTCTTTTACTCGGAATCGTATCAGTGGGATTGAGTTCTGGTGCATCAGGAATTATCACAGCACATGAATTAGGTCACAGGAAACCAAAATCTTTCAGTTGGTGGCTCGCAAGATTAGATTTATTGTGTGTGAATTATCTACACTTCACCGTAGAACACAATCACACTCATCACAAACACTGGGCTCGTCCAGTCGACCCCACGACAGCTCCTATGGGTCGGAATGTCTACTTTCACTTCATTAGAACAATTCCTCTGCAAATCATTGGTGCGTATAGGGCAAGACCCAAAGATGTCATGATTTCTTTTTTCGTTGAGTTCCTAGTTCTTTGTTGTTTACTCATTTTTTCAAAATACCTATTATTGGCTTTTATAATTCAATCTTTAGTAGCAATATTTTTACTTGAATTTGTAAACTATTTGCAGCACTATGGGCTATCAAGGGGTATGGACGAAAGAGCCAATGCCACTCATGCATGGGAAAGTCGCCATCGTTGGTCTAGATGGACCTTAATGGAATTACCACTTCATCCATCACATCATCTTCAGTCTAGCAGGCCGTATCATAAATTAGAAATGTACGATGAAGCACCTCAATTACCAAATGGATACTACGTAATGTTCTGGACAGCATTGATCCCTCCTCTGTTCCACTACAGGATGAAAAATGCTCTTAGATAATCATTTCAAACATTAGTATAAATAGCAAAACTTGGTGATGTTGTTTATTAGTGATGGCCATGTTGACAATTAACGACCTAACAAAGTCTTTTGGGATGGGTTCTAATAAATTCCAAGTCCTAAAAGGAATTGATATGGAAATGAAGAGAGGGGAACTTGTTGCACTTATGGGGCCGTCTGGTTGCGGTAAGTCTACGCTTCTCAATATCATTGGTGGTTTATTGCCTGGTGACGGTGGTAAAATCACCTTGAAAGCCAGGGATTACGGGCAAAAAGGTCCTTCAAGTGTAGTGGATGTTCGTCGAGAATTGGTTGGATGGATATTCCAAGATTTCCATTTACTGAATCATCTTTCTGCCATGGATAATGTGGCAATGGCACTGGAACTGTCGGGAATTGGATCCAAAGAAGCAGAGACTAGAGCGAAAGAAGCACTTAGCAAAGTAGGCCTTGGAGATAGGATGCATCATATTCCCGAGCAATTATCTGGTGGTCAGCAACAAAGAGTCGCAATTGCTAGAGCAATTGCCGGAAATCGCCCTCTACTACTTGCCGATGAGCCTACAGGTAACTTGGACATAGCGAGTGGAAAAGAGGTCCTTCAACTGTTCAAAGATTTGTGCCACGACGAAGTCAACCCTATCTCGATTCTTATGGTTACTCACGACCCAGAACTTGCTTCCAATGCAGACAGAATGCTACTTTTGACAGATGGAAAGACGAAGGCTTCTGATATTCGAAGCGCTTGGGGTCTTGACGATTTGGAAGGTGAAGAAGAATGAGTCCTAAATCGGAGAAGAAAGAATTCGATGCTTTCAAAGTGGAAGAGTCTCCAAAAATAAATTTCATCGAGAGGTGGCGTAGAAGAGTTCGTGATGCTCCAGAGAATATCAGACTTGCTTCTCAGAGTGCCTGGCGAGGAAGAGAAAGAGGACTAGCCGTAGTTGCTGGTGTTTTCCTTGCTTCTTTAGTAATAACAACTGTACTATCATATGGTGTTGGACTTTCTCAAATTTTCTTTGATGAATCACTAAGCGGTGAGCCAATTGACGCTAAGATTGAATATGCTCGAGAACCGATTGAAGGGGTGGATGGCTGGTCAAATAACACTACTACAATGCAAAATGTCTGTAGTGAACTGATGGAATCTTACTCTGAGGAACTGAGTGATTGTTCCCTCATCTTTGGGCGTCAAGGAATTCATAGTGGTGGATTTTTCAATGAAGATTTTGTCTTTGCCCAACCGTTGGAAATGAGATCTATAACCGATGATGAAAATCCATATTGGCTCAATGTCACTTTCCAATACCCTGAACTCGCTGATTCTGGTCCACCAATTTCTGATATGCGCTCCATACGTTTGATGGGTCCAGAGGCTTTCGATGGAGAATTAGCAAGCAGGTATGGTGAACGAATAATTCAGGGACAGGGTGAATGGCCAACTCCCGAAAATATGTCATCACAAAGAGGTGTTATCATACCATCCAACATTGCTTCTCAGGCTAAAGCCGAGGTCGGAGATGTTCTTGAGGCTGTAGAATTCGTGTATGTCGTAGAAAGTGAATTCTTCGATTCTGGTGGTGTTGAACTAGTCGAAACATGTTCAGGAGTTGCTTCAGCGTCTCCGAATGGGAAAATTTACTGCCGTCAATCTATCATAATGACAAATATGACTGTTGTTGGGATATATCAGCCATGGGACTTAGGAAATCCTACTCTTTCTCCAAATCCAATATTCACTACTTGGACAGCCCTATCAGAAGATGAAAGAGCCACTTTGATGGATTATGACCATATGTATCTTGGAGTCACTATCGATAGAAGTCAGTTGCCGACTACTTCGACTGCGGACGCTCAAGATTGGCTCAATGCATTGAAAAGCGATATAATGAATGATAATTATACTTCAGAAGGAGTAGAATTATTTTACACAGATATTGTTGGAGGAACTATTACTTTCCTCAACATTTTTCTTGGATTTATTCAAACCTTTGACTACATCATTATGATACCAATTGTTGTAATGTCTTTGGCCGTTCTTGTTTATGGATTGATACTTTCACTTGAACAGCGTCGTAAAGAAATTAGTATTCATCGAGTAATCGGCGCAGATAGCGCTGGACTTCAGGGAATGGTTCTATTGGAATTAGCCGTATTTTCCTCAGTCGCTTGGATTGCTGGATATCTTTTGGCAATGTTTTCTGTACCTATCGTACTTTCAGCAGTTGGCTTTATGGAATTTAGGACTGGTGAATTCGATATAGACCCAACACTAAGTCTAGGTTCAACTATTTTTACAGCTCTTTCAACACTTGGTCTAGCGATTTTGTTTGGTCGAAAGCGTTCACAGAAATTCATTGAATTAGAAATTGAAGAGGGAGTAAAAAGTACAATGCAAACAGCGGAACCAAAGAGATGGCTTCACTGGTTATGTTTCATCTTCGGATTGGTTTCAGTTATCGATACGTGGTTGGAGATGAATGGAAGTGAAGATGGAATAGTTTCTAATTTCTTCTTTGAAGGTCTACTTGGTATATTTGGCCCATTCCTTCTTTGGATTGGTGGTGCGTTACTTCTAGGAAGAATTGGTGCTAAGGGGCCGCAAATCATGCAATTACTATTCGGACGCTCGCCTCTTTTGAAAGATGTAAAGAGGGGCTTGAAGGGCTCTGGTTCTACTGAATCAGTCAATCGATTAGCAGTAATTATGTTATTGACACTTTCAATTGTAACCTTGGCCGCAGTACAAGGATATACCGGCACTCTTGTCGATGAAAGAACAGTAGACGCGACAGTCGGTTCAGATATTCAAGTAACCTTTGAAAATACTCAAAACCAATCAGAGGCGCTTTCCATATTCAACGAAATATACGATGGTAGTACCACTGTAATTGCTACAACGGTGCCAAGTCTCTTGTTGAAACCATCAGATGGTGGAGATACGCTTCGAACTTGGGTCATTCTTGACGATAGTGATGAAGTGCTAAATTGGAATGAACAATCTATTCCAGGTACCGATGTTTCAGATGCTTTGGATATATATTCTGAGCTTGGTTTTACCGCAGGTGAAGACTCAGCCTATACTTTGAAACTAGCTGGTTCAGAAGGTGGGAAGGGTGATAATTTAGATGATGTTCTCTTGGAAGAAGGCGATGAGCAATTTGAGAAATTAGAATTTACTTGGGACGAGATTTCGTTTAGATTCATAAATAGTACAGATGATATCGATCCATTTGAACTATTCTCGGAATATAGAGAACTGATGAACTTAGATCTAAGCGGTGTAGATTTCTCTGGTCAAGATTTGAGTTATAGAAATCTCAGTCGTCTAGACTTTAGTGGAGCGAACCTTTCTGGAGCAAATCTTCAAGGTTCAAACCTCAGTGAATCGATTTTAGTAGGAACTAATTTAGATAATACTAATCTTCAAGATACCAATTTAATCAACTCAATCATCGTTGAACTTACTGAAGGCTCTATGGTTCAAGCAAATCTTGCCGGTGCCAATATGGCTGGATTATTCGGTGATGTTGACTTTTCACAAGCAATTCTTGGTAATGCGACCTGTCCTGATGAAAGTTTAGCTAATGATACAGTATGTGCTTCTGGAGCATCATTCATCCCAACTCCACTTGCGGCTCCTATTTTTGCTGCTGGAGTACAGGTTGAATTCATTGTAACACCTCATAATCTCACATTAGAATACATGGGTATACACAAGTACATTCCTGGAGTTTCAACTACTACTATCGATAGTGAACTGATAATTGGTGAGTCTGCATGGAGAACTTTGGTCGGAGAAAGTAGAGCTTCAAATCACAATTCTACAACCTGGATATTCAAGGTTGATGGAGTTGAAGACGAAGACTTGGAAACACTCGGTTCCAATATCGAGGCTGATTCTAGAGTTGCTGTAGCAGTTGACTGGGCGAGTGAGCATAAAACCGTAGAAAGAAATGGAGGTTTAATATTTGGAACACCAGGTCTTCTATCACTTCAATTCGTAGTTGCTAGTATTGCAGCAGTTGCCTCTAGTTTCGTATTCTTATCACTAGTTCTTAATCAAAGGAAGAAAGAATTGGCTGTTCTACAAGCAATTGGGGCCAGTCCAAACCAAATCTTACGATTAGTACTGTTTGAGATTTTGTCTATTGTAATGGTCTCCATGGTGTTAGGTTTGGTACTTGGAATTGGACTAGCATTTTCATTCAATGGTTTCTTCGATGTCTTTGGATTTATCTTCGGAATATTTGGAGGTACATCAACAAGTATTCGTAGAGAGCTAGTTTATCCTTGGCTACAACTTGGATTTGTATCATTATCTGTATTTGCTGCAGTAGTATTAGCGCTACTTGTAACAACTCGAAGAGCGTTAAAATCTGACCTAGCCATGGTTTTGAAGGGGGAGTAAGAATGGTTGATAGTATCTTAAAAGCACAAGCATTGTATCACGTATACGAATCTAAGGCAGAAGATGGAAACGTAGTTGCTCTTAGAGGAATTCACATCGATATCAAACAAGGCGAAGCAATTGCTGTTGTTGGTCCGTCTGGTTCAGGTAAATCAACTCTGATGAAGTGTCTTGGTGGATTGATGAAAGCGAGCGCAGGGTCGGTTTTCTTGGCTGGAAAAAACATGACACGTTTAACTGGTCCAGAACTAGTCCACCTTAGGCAGAAGACGGTATCATTTATTTTCCAAGATGGAAATTTACTTCCTAACATGAATGCAAGAGATAATGTCGCTCAGCCGCTTAGGCATCAGGGAATTTCATCAAGAAAGGCACTAAAATTAGCCGATGAGATGTTAGATAAATTAGGAATTTTACATCGTGCTAAAGCATTACCAATGAAATTAAGTGGTGGTGAACAGCAAAGAGTTGCAATTGCTAGAGCATTGATTACCAATCCAAGATTAATTCTTGCCGATGAGCCTACGGGTGCTTTAGATCCTGTAACTAGCCGGGAAGTTCTTGCTTTATTCAAAGACTTACACGAAAATGAAGGAGTATCATTCTTGCTAGTTACTCACTCAAAAGAAGTAGCAGCATTTGCTAATCGCTCACTTGAACTTAGAGATGGAAGATTCGTTGCCGAGCATGGCGAGGGAGTCGATGTAGAAGACCTCTCAGAGGGAAGAGAACTGATAATTGATGATACGGGTACAGTCACTCTACCTCCAGATGTTCTTCTAAGAATTGGTGGAGCAGGGAAGTATATGATTGGAAATATCGATAGTGGATATATCTCTCTTCAAGGTGAGAGTGTCGAAAGTATGGGTCAATTAGAGCTAGCATCATCATGTCCTGCATGTAAGCATGATTATGGAGACAGCGATGATCAGTTGTGTCCATCTTGTGGTTCAAGTAGACCTATGGTTGAAGTCAAGTGAATCCCAGAGAATGGATTAATTTAGAAAAAACTCTAGTTAATATTGTCTTTTGGTGACAAAATAGTGTTTTTAATGGCTATTACTGCAGCTGTTAAAGCGAAAATTATAGCGGAAACTAATGCAATCATAGAACCACTTCCCGTATCTAATTCTGATGAATAATAAAGGCCAATTAATACCGATACGATTCCAAATATTTGTGTCCAAATCATGCAAGAACGGAAACTTCGTCCTACTAACTGAGCTGTAGCAGCGGGCGTAACAAGTAATGCAGTTACAAGAAGGGTCCCTACAACCTGAACCATACTAACCACAACTGCTGCAGTGATAATACTGAAACAGATACCGATTCCTCTGACTGGAATACCTTGTACTCTTGCTGCCAATGGGTCTATTGCAGTGGCGAGTAACATCGAACGCATTGACATTAGAGAAATTAGTGAAATAATGCAAATTAAAGATATCAAATCTAGACTTTGTTCATCTATTAATAGTAGATTGCCAAATAAGTAACCCTCAATATCTGTTGTTATTCCTCCACCATTAATTTCAATTAGTCCGAAAACAGGTACATTAAACACCATATCCAATCTTAGGATTACTAGGCCCAAGGCAAGCATTCCAGTAAGGAATATTGCAATAGAAGCATCTCCAGTTAATATTTCTCTAGTCTGAAGTTCATGAATTAGAATTGCTGCTATGGTACTGAATAACAATGCATACCACAATGGGGAGGCAGCACCAAGTACTACTCCTACAGCAACACCACCAAATGAAACGTGAGCAAGACCATCACCTATCAGAGCAAGATTTCTAATCAATAGAAATGAACCGAGAACTCCTGCTACAATCGTTACCATCAAAGCCGCTATCAGTGCACGTTGAAACATTTCCAACGGCTCCCCATTGATGGTTTCTCCAAAGAAATAAGGAAAAATATTTCCGGGTATAATTGGTACGAATATTTCTAATATTGGAGTAAAAACATCCATAATTATACCTCCCAAACCCATTATTCTTCCTCCATACATTTGTTGTGATCGTGCGGCTCTATTGTATGCTTATCGTCGTGAACTGGAGTAATTCCTCTCAATCCAGCAAGACTAGTCAAATCAGGGAAATTCTCTGTCGGACCATCGTATCGAATAGTCTCCTCTAAGTACACCATTCTATGCGCAGTTTGCCTAATCGCTGTGATATCATGTGAAACCATCAGAATAGTTTTTTGCTGCTCGTGACATAGTTTATCGAGCAACTTCAATAATGAATTCCTAGATTCTCTATCAATTCCAACCAAGGGCTCGTCAAGTAGAATAAATTCTGCTTCCGAGGCTAAGGCTCTTGCAATTACTGCTCTTTGTCGTTGACCTCCAGAAAGGGTACTAACATCACAATCTGCACAACATTCTATTCCGACCATAGTCATGGCAGTATCAATTTTTTCTTTTTGATTTGAAACTTTCTTATACATGCTAGATGACTTTAGAGTCCCCAATTTTACTAATTCTCTTACTGTAATTTTTATGTTACTTGGTAGATTTGCTGCTGCTTGGGAAACCCATCCTAATTTGCCAAAGATATTTTTTGACATAGGTTTTTCGTCATATATTTTGATTAACCCTGTATGAGGTTTCAGTATGCCAAGTATAGAAAGAATCAGAGTAGATTTACCACTCCCATTCGGTCCAACAAGTCCAATGAATTCTCCTCTACTAACCTTCAAGTTAATATCAGAGATTATCATTCTCCCAGAACGACTAACGGATAGATTATCAACCACTAATATTGATTCCGAGTCTTCAGAATTCTTGACTTGATTCCATGTCATCACGAATACCTCCTAAATCTTACAATGTATCACTATTTGCATGATACAAAATTAAAAGGTGTAATTAATACGTTTAATTAGTGCAAGCAAGGCCAGATTTTAGATTATTTAAGTTCTTATTCATCAAAGATAAGTAATCATCATCGCTGTCGCTTGGAGGTAATTCCATTGTGTACAGGTATTGCAAAGTAACGCCAGTCTCTTGGACAATGCCATCTACTGCAGTTGGGTCAGTGTATTCTTCTATGAAAAGGACCTTGATGTCATTCTCTTTGATTTCCTCAACAACTTCTGCAATATCTTGAGCTGAAGGCTCTCCTTCTGGATCAAGGCCATGAACTGTTACGAATTCAATATTATATTTGACTCCGATATAATTGTAGGCGTTGTGATTGGCAACTACCGTATTAGACTCACAGGTTGAAGAGTTTGAGAATGTCATCTCAAAATCAGAGTGTAAAGAATCTAATTTAGCCATGTAAGCATTTGCATTATCTGTGAATTTAGACTCCATATCTGGATATTTTTCAACTAATATGTCTAATACATTGCTAACTTGTTGTTTGAATGCCAGTGGACTCAACCAACTGTGTGTGTCGAGGTTTAGTTGTTCTTCATCATGACCATCTTCATCATGGTCATCATCACTTTCTGGCCCACTGTTAGAAGCAGTCCACATCAAACCAGCATCAACACATTCTTGCTCAGTAGTTATGGACGTGTCAACAGTATGCTTACTCATATCATAACAGACCTTTTCATCACTATGTCCGTCATGGCTACCATGGCCATGGTCATCATGACCATCATTTGCTAGAATGTGCATTGTTACTCCTGGAGGAAGGGCGAATCCATATTCTCCTTCTTCTTTAACATGGAGTGAAGCATAAGCTGCGTGATTTTCATCATCTCCCATAGACATCATGCTTGCAAGTTCTTCAGCATCTAAGATACTGTCATTGTTGGCGTCCATTTCTTCAAACATTAATTGCATCATCATTTCCATGAGATCTTCCATGTCAGTTCCATCTTCATCATGTCCATCTTCATCATGTCCATCTTCGTCATGGTCATCACTATGACCTCCTTCCAAGTAAGCATCTATTTCAGTAATAAATCCTTCAAGTTCGTTAACATCTAGGTCTCCTGATGTATCAGCATCATTGTTGTCAAAAATTTCAGCGAACTCAGGATCGTTTACATCAATTTCTTCACCGCCAAAAGTAGCGTTGAACTCGTCCAAAGTCATTGTACCACTATTGTCGGTGTCAGCGTCCTCAAGAAGTTCTTCGGGAGTCACTAAATCATCATCATCGTCGTCATGTCCATCCTCATCATGTCCATCCTCATCGTGTCCATCTTCGCCGTGTCCATCTTCATCGTGATCATCTCCGTCTCCAGTAGCCATAAACATAGACATATATTCCTCAAAAGACAATCCGCCATCTCCGTCAGTATCGAATATTTGTATCATAATTTCAGCAGACATATCACCGTCTTCTAATGATTCCATTGTTTCAACAAAATTTTCGAGTTCATTCATGTTAAGTAATGTATTATTATCTGCATCAGATTCATTGAACATTGCCATTAAGTACGGCATCATCATTTCCATCTCTTCGTCATGGCCATCCTCATCGTGCCCATCTTCGTCATGGCCATCCTCATCGTGCCCATCTTCGTCATGGCCATCATCCGAACTAAGTAATGTCCAGATTTCGTCCCAAGACATATTTCCGTCATTGTTGGTATCGCCCATTTCCATAGCTGCTTCAGCAGTTATCTCATCATCGTGGTCACCATGTCCATCTCCTTCCATCCACATATGTCCTGCTTCTTCGCAATCTTGCTCAGAGGTATGGTTGGTGTTTTGGTGAGTGTTTGTATCGTGGCAGTAGTCTCCACTCTCTGAGTGTTTGTCTTCTTCCATCCAAATGAAACCACCTGCTTCACAATCTGCTTCATTGTCAATGTCGTTGTTAGTATGTTCTGACATATCATGGCAGACGCCGTGCTCGTCACCATGTTCGTCACCGTGGTCGTGATGTGCATGTCCTCCGCCCATCTTTAGAATAGCCA